>CAZJLW010000127.1:0-10232 GCA_964546895.1 uncultured Eubacteriales bacterium
ATCGAACCGCCCACACGAGGATTTTCAGTCCTCTGCTCTACCAACTGAGCTACCTAGGCACGTATCGGTCAAACAAAGTTTGCCGAGACTCAAGTGATAATTTTTCGGTATATCACCTGACAACGGAGCTTAGTATAATATATTATTGGAAAAGTGTCAAGCTTTTTTCACAATACAATTAAATTTTTTGGAGGCTAAAGAAATGACGCACATCAAATATATACCAATGGACGAGGCGAAGCGCGAATTAGCGGCAAATAATGGCATTATTCTGCTAGACGCGAGAGACGAGGACGAGTACGCGAGCAGCCACATCGACGGTGCAGTCAACATTCCCCTGCACTGCATCGGCGATGCAAAAATAAAAATCCCGGACGTCAACGCAAAAATATTCGTCTACTGTCTACACGGAAGACGAAGTACGCTGGCGAGTTACGAGCTGATGCAGATGGGCTTCGCCGATGTTACGAACATCGGCGGCATGGAGGGCGGCACAGAATGCGAGATTGATGAGTCGGAGGACGCGGATTATTGAACCGCAGACGGCTACATGCTTGTACCGGTGTCGGAGCCGGTGCTGGTACTGCCGCCGCTACTGCCACTGCCGCCGGAAATGCCCGCGGCTCTGTCGTGCTTGCGCTTTTTCATAATACCGCCGATGCGTCCGCTTTCCTTACCCGTCAAGCCCTTCCAACCGTTTTTGCGGATTTTGTCCATCAGCCCAAGCTCTTCGGCTATTTCGTATTTTAAAATATCGTCCTGCGTCATAACCCGGTCAGGCTTTGTCTCGATCGATTTCGGACGCTTCATTATATAATCTCCTTTTCGCGCTCTTTCGCAGCGGCTTTTTATACCTAATATTTCCTTAACTGCGGCGTTCTATACGTTCCTAGCGAACTCAATGAACGCCGCCTAGCTCGCCTATTCGGCCACATTAAAAAATCGCGCTGAAAATTTATTAAAAAAATGTTGAAATCCTTGTCCGTTTATGCTATTATAGTTTTTGCAAGTGCGGAAACAACTAAATTATGTACTGTTAGCTCAATTGGATAGAGCGCGTGACTACGGATCACGAGGTTGGGGGTTCAAGTCCTCTACGGTACGCTGTTATGTTTATTGAAAGCTGTCGGGTTTTAGCCCGGCAGCTTTCTGTATATTCGGAAGTTAGCATGTACACAAAAAGCTGTAGCGTGATGTGTAAGGTACGCTCCAATACGTAATGAACAAATCCCCCGAAAGCTTGTAACCTACAGCTTTCGGGGGATTCTTTTTTGTCGCACGTTTTTTCGCGTCTATTCCTTTTTGGCGATAGCATTAACAGCACTACTAAAAGCTCCGAATAAAATACCAGTAATCGGATAAAGAATCCAAGCTATCTCCCAGCCGTTAAACATAAAACCCCAAATCAAAAACACACAGGTAACGACCGGAAAAATAACTGACGCTACGGCACCTGTCAGTTTATTCGCTTTTATATTACCTGGGGCGTAATCATTAATTCTAAGCAGTTTTTGATAGGCGACGAATAATCCGCTCGAACGAACCAGATTAAAAACCGCTATAGCGATAAGCACTAAGCCGATACTCGCTCCCAATAGGGGATATGGAAACGAGGACAGTATAATAATAACCACCGCCGCCACTAAAATAATGCTGACACTGATAATAGTAGCAAAGGTACGTTTGCCGGACAGAACGGACATTTCCGCCAACAACATATCCTTTGTCACAGAATCAATATAGAAATCGCCAGATTCAACAAATTTATATTTTTCATTCAGCATACCGGAATAAATAAACAATCCAACGGCCGGAATGATGAACATAAACAAGACAACCACAGGAAATGTATCAAACATATAATTGAATTTATCCATATTAAAAAGTGCAAGCATTACCGATACCCCAAGCAATATGAGCATTACGCCGAAACCTACAATAGTGTTCGCCTTCTTGTGAGTCTCAATATAAGCGCGAATGGTTTCCATCGGCATAGCTTCTGCACTGCTGCTTCTACTGCTACCGTTATCGTTAGTTTCAAGCGAAATACCCATCTCGCTTATAATCTCATCAATATTTCCAAACTCCGTAATAACCGTGCCGATAGCCTCGTTCTCGGACTTTCCCTGCTGGCGCAGCTCGTGGTACTTGGCTTCCATGTCGCTTTGCAAATCCTCTTTCAGGCGCAGCATTTCTTTTGTACGAGGCAGCGTCTTAAAAATATTTTCTAAATAGCTTTTAATCGTTTCCATTTATATTCTCCTTTTCGTCGTTCAGACTTCTCCGTCTGCAAAACTTGCTTACCACATCTTGAGTAACTTCCCATTCGGCACATTTTTCCCAGTAGTATTGCTCACCGCTTTTGGTTATATGATAGTAGGTGCGCTGCCTGCCGTGGGTTTCGTCGCCTACGTATGACTTGATGAACCCGTTCTTTTCCAGTCGGCTGAATGTCGAGTACAGTGTCGTTTCTTTTATTATGTACTGCTCATTCGTTATCGTGCGAATATTTTTTGATATCTCGTACCCGTAGGAATCTTTGTCCAGCAATAGGCTCAGTACTATCGTATCGTTGTACCCGCGTATAACATCACTGCTTATCAACGGCATTCTCCTTTCGCTTTTCTTTTTACTCCGCCTGATGAAGTAATGTTAACATAATTACTACGACACGTCAAGTAATTTTCACAGAGCGAAAACGAAAAAAAGCGCCTTTTCAGGCGCTCGTGATCATTACAATTCCCATTATCGCTAAAAAAACATAAATGAACTTCGTTAATACCTCTCTATTAAACCGTGAAAAAATATGAAGACCGACTCTGCTTCCAAAGTAAACCGCTATGAACCCTATACCGGCTATTTTAAAAGCGTCCGCCGTCAGGCGTCCATACATGGCGAATAACGCGGTCGTATACAAAGTCGTTATAAAAAATGTCATTTGTATAGTGGCCATATAAATGTCCTTATCTTCCGTAATCGATAAGTAATACAAAACCAGCGGCGGGCCGCTCATATTAAAGGTACCTCCGAGCAGACCGCTGACAAAGCCTATAATAGCCCCGACTATTTTGCCGCCTTTGATTTTTATGTTGCTAAACAACATAAAATAAATCGATACAGCAATCAACACAATACCAAGAATAACCTTAAACGTTGCCGTATCAATATTCATTAAAATATATATGCCGATATTGCGTGCTACTATTGATGCAATAACCGGTATAATAAACAGCTTAAGCTTTATGTGTTTTCGCTTTTTAAAAACAATAATAGAGGCATTAAAAACCGACAAAAGATTTACGCCCGGGCTTAATACCTGAACCGGCAGAAAAAGCGGCAGCACAGACATAACAAAAACTCCAAACCCAAAGCCCGTCGCACCTTGAATCGCACTGCCGATAAAGCAGCAAAAGAAAACCAAAATAATATTAACCATAATTTACTCCCGCATATTAAAAATACTTATCTGTCTTTTCAAGCCCCATATAATCCAAAAATCTTAGGATTTCCTTATCCCAAAATGCCCACTCGTGGCCAAAGCCTTCCGTTTCGTTGTACGTATAGTCGCAGTTGGGAATTTTTTTGAAATAATCGCGGAGTATATGGTTTTTATCGAGCCACGGGTCAAGGCTGCCACAGGCATGATAAATAATCGGAAGATTACCCTTAGCCCTCTCTACTAGCACGACAATGTCATTTTCCGAACCTCTTACTTCGCCTTCGCCGAAAACCGTTATTTTATCTGCGTATTTTTTACTCCCTACTGCACCGAAGTCGGAGTCTGCCTTGTTACCGGCAGAGAGTGCGCCGATTGCTCCGTAGTTTTCAGACTTGCCCAGCCCAAGCTTAAATGCACCGTAACCGCCGTTCGATAGGCCTGCAATAAAATTATCCTCGCGTTTTTGCGACATTTGCGGAAAAAAGCTGTACACGATTTTCGGCAACTCCTCAGTAATGTACGTGGCATATTTTTCGCCATGAGCCATGTCCGTAAAACAAGAATACAATGCACCGGGTATAACAACAGCAATGCCGTACTCGTTAGCGTACCTTTCGATAGCAGTCATTCTAATCCAGGCAGTATGGTCGCCGGAACCTCCGTGCAAAAGCCATAATACCTTTAGCTTATCATATTTTCTCCCGGGTTCTTTGGCCTGAGGAAGTATTACGTATATATCCGTCTCCATGTCTAATATCTCAGAATAAATACCAGTTTCTATAAGAGCCATTTATTTTGCACTCCCTTCGTTTTTTGCTCCCAGCCAGTCTAAACCGGCTTTAAGCCCACGGTCACAGGTCGCGTAGTCATGATTTCCTTCCACAACCTCGTATGTCAAAGGTATTCCCAAGGAGTTTAAGTGTTCTGCAAACTTGTTGTTGGTTTCAAATAGGAAATCGCTTCGCCCGCAATAAGAAAATATTTCTGGGAGCTTTTTTCCGGAATTTTTTTGACGCGCAGCTACGGCAAAGATATCGTTATCGCTTCCGGCCATATTTTCGAGCTTGCCAAAAATATTTTCACGGTTGTGAATACTGCTATAGTTACGCTCATCATTATCTGCAGAAGGGTTAAGCAATGCTCCGGCTATTGAAATAACAGCCGAAAAGCTGTCGCTTTCAAGCAGCCCGATTTTCATAGCCCCATATCCTCCCATAGAAAATCCCCCGATAGAACGATTCTCCCTACCGCTCATAATAGGAAACATAGTCTCGCAAATATCAGGCAGCTCCTTAGCTACAAACGTATAGTAATCCCTTCCGTGAACCATGTCCGCATACCAGCTGTTTTGGCATGAGGGCATAATAACAGCCATAGGTAGTTTTAAAGTATAATGCTCCAAATTTGTACGCCTTAACCATACATCTCCCTTTGCTTCCATGCCGTGCAAAAGATACAGCGCCTTGTACGGGGGCAAGTTATCTGTTCCGTTACTCGTTCCCGGTAGGTACTGGGGTAGGATTACATCGAGTGTGATAGGCATACCCAAGACGCGGGAGTTTAAGTGCATGTGCAGCCGTGCCATAAAATCAGTCCTTTAAAGTTTTCATTTTTAGGAAAGTATAACACTTATATTTGACAAAATCTAGCAATCCGTCACAATGCAACGCCGTATTTAACGAAAGAATATTTACACTTGGGTAAGTTTACTATATAATTTCACATATAAATATCAAAAAAAGAGGTACGCCGATATGTTTAAAAAATTTAAAATAACAACAAGATTCACGCTGGCTTTTTCAGCCATTTACGGCTTTACGATTGTGGTAGTTCTGATTGCTATTTTTGTAATGCGCAGTATCGCACAGACAAATGAGGAATCTATCAGAACAATTACTGAACCGCTGGTTCTGATAGGACAGTTTGCTAACGGAATGGATAAGCTGCACGATACGGAGGATGATATCGTACAGTTTTCCCAAGCGGCTTCGGAGCTTAATACAAAGCTCGAAAAAGTAAAAAACATATATATAGAACATAATATGAAAGAAACAGAAACCTACATAATTATCACTGACGTAATAAATTCATTTAACGATTATTCTAAATCAGTTCTTAACAAAGAAGATCGTCTGATATCATTGGAAAAAGGCGATAAAATCACGGAGTCGGTAGAGAAATTATTTCAGGCTCTTAATAAGCATTCAACCCAAAATTTTTTGGAGAACCGTTCTCAGGAAAACATAGCCACACTTGTTTTTCTTCTTTTTGTTCTGGTTGGCTTGCAGATGACTGTACTTATTTACCGCTCGCAGCTAAAAGGTATACTGCTACCCTTGGAAGAGATCGCCGATGCCGCCAAAGAAATTGCTCAGGGCAACCTTGCTGTGCGTATTCAATATCAATCTGAAAACAGCATCGGCATGGTAGCCAATAATCTTACTCAGGTAGTTAATACACTGTGCGATTTAATACTAGACATCGATAACCTAGTCAAGCTTCAAAACGATGGCGATATGTCCGCAAGAATAAACAGCGAAAAATATACCGGAGCTTTTTCATCAATAACAACAGGCATTAATGATATGGTAGCTTCTTATGTTGATATGACGAACGAAGTAATTACATGCGCCCAGCATTTTGAGCAGGGCGACTTCAACATTCAAATACCTACATATAAAAAAGACAAGGAACGGGCAAGTATCGCGTTTAATAAGCTCAGCCATAATCTAAAGAGCATTAGTGAGGACATCAACAACTTGGTTGACTCCGCTGCTCACGGCAAGCTTTCAACACGGGTCGACGAAAAAAAGTATGACGGTGACTGGGCGCTTATAATTACCACACTGAATAATCTTCTTAATGTTATTATCGCACCTATTCGCGAAGCTACTGTTGTACTGGCCGAAGTATCAAAGGGCAACCTGAACACTGCCGTTACAGGAAACTTCGAAGGTGATTTTTTGGTTATCAAGACTTCGCTTAACGATACTATCTCATTCTTGAAATCCTATATTTCAGAAGTGTCGGACGTCCTTAATAAGATAGCCGCTAACGACCTTAGTGTTTCGATCACGAGGGATTATCTCGGAGATTTTAAGGAAATGCAGCAATCAATCAATATGATTGGCACGAAGCTGAACGTAGTAATGCGAGATATTACGAATATGTCGCGCCGTATATCAGCCGGTTCGGGAGAGATTATGTCTTCCAGCGAGTCACTCGCCCAAGCTTCAGTAAACCAGGCTTCTTCCGTAACAATGCTCACAGAAATGATAGGCAGTATTAACGGCAAGCTGGCGCTTACTTCCACGAAAGCACAGAGTGCAGTGGAATACGCAGGCTATACCCACGAAAACGCTCTGAACGTAGACTCAAAAATGAAAGAAATGGTAGACGCTATCGATGAAATCAGCAAGGCATCGCTTGATATACGCAATGTAATCAAAACTATAGAGGACATTGCTTTTCAGACTAATGTGCTATCGCTTAATGCTTCTATAGAGGCAGCGCGAGCGGGCGAAAGAGGCAGAGGCTTTGCTGTTGTGGCCGCCGAAGTAAGGCAGCTCGCCGGAAAGAGCCGCGATGCTGTTGATACAACCACTAAGCTCATTGACACCTCGTCATCTAAGGTTGCACAAGGTGTAAAAATTTCAGAAGAAGCAGCTAAAATACTAAGCAGCATTGTAACAGACATTACGAACATTAAAGACACGGCTTCGGAAATAAGCCATTATGCAAGTGATCAGGTAAAGGATATGGAAAAAATAAGTGCCGATGTTGCAAACATCTCAACACTTACTACAGAGAATCTGTCCATATCTGAAGAAAGCGCTGCCTGTGCAACAGAGTTTTCAGCCGAGGCAGATACGTTAAGAGAAACAGCCGAAGCGTTTATTTTGAAAGAATAGAGGTCATTATGGAGCAAGCATTGTTCGACTTAAATGAATCCGAAAGTGGCATTGTTTCAAGAATTGATATTTCCGGTATTAGCAGAAAAACACTGATGGATATTGGTTTGGTTGAGGGGACAAAAATAAGCATAAGAAAAAAGGCTCCCTTTAACGGTTCTCTTAACATTATGGTAGGCGGTAGCAATTTGAGCATACGCCGTCAGGACGCCCAGAAAATTTTTGTAACGAAGGAGTAGATGTATGCGCTTTCTTTTGGTTGGCAATCCAAATTGCGGCAAAACCACCGTGTTCAACAACCTAACGAAAAGCAATGCCAAGGTTGGAAACTGGGCCGGTGTAACAGTCGAAAAAAGAATCGGCGAATATAAAGACGGTAATGACAGAATAGAGATCGTAGACCTTCCCGGTATATATTCTCTTTCTCCCTGTAAGGAGGACGAGATTATCGCACGAAATGCGATATTAAAGGGAAACGCAGATGTACTCATCAATGTTATTGACGCTACGAGCTTAGAACGCAGCTTATATCTGACGACACAGTTGATTGAACTGTCTATGCCTGTTGTACTTGCATTTAACATGATGGATGAGATACAAGACTCCGATACAAAGCTCGACCTAGGCGCTATCAGCAAAGCTTTATCCGTGCCTATTGTACCGATTACGGCCAAGGAAGGAGCCGGGCTTGACAGCTTAATATCTGCAGCGAAAAAAGCAACAGAAGCCTGCGAACCAAAAAGTATACTGCTGGAGACGGATTTGGCAGGAACTATTTTGCAAATAGAAAAACTGCTGTCCAAGATAACACAAAACAACATACGCTTTACAACCATTAAGCTGATGGAGGATGATTCTCTTGTAAAACAGGAGATATATTTGGCTCCGACGCTTAAGAATGATATATATCGCGTAATTGCAGACCAGCCGCATCATTTGCCGGATACAATCATCCAGTACCGTCACAAATTCACGAGGAATCTTATCGAAGCTACTTATAAAAAGGGAAAAGCGTCAAAAGACGAAGCGCGTACAGAAAAATATGACGACTTAATCTTACATAGGGTTTTCGCAGTTCCTTTGTTCTTGCTTACGATGTTTATTGTTTTTCAAATAACATTCGGACCGGTGGGGCGCACGCTATCTGATTGGATTGACTCCGGTTTTTCAGACTACATATCTCCGGCAGTGGCCAAGAGCTTGATGGACATGGGGGTTGCGGATTGGCTTTGCAGCCTTATTTGTGACGGTGTTCTGGTGGGAATCGGAACCGTTCTGACATTTATGCCGCAGGTAGTGCTGTTGTTTCTGTTGCTTTCGATACTGGATGATTTTGGTTATACGGCGCGTACGGCTTTTATCATGGAGGCATTGCTTAACAAGATAGGCTTGACGGGACAATCTTTTATACCCATGCTCATGGGCTTTGGTTGCAGCGTTCCTGCCATAATGGCTTCGCGTTCACTCCAAAGCGAAAAGGATCGCAGGTTGACCATTATGATTACACCTTTTATGTCATGCTCGGCCAGGCTTCCGGTTTATGCGGTGTTTGCCGGTGCAATTTTTGCAAAGATGAGCGGTGTGGTCGTATTTTCACTGTATTTACTCGGAATCGTCGTATCTATAATCAGCGGCCTAATACTGAGCAAAACAGTATTCAGAAAAGAATCCGCGACAAGTGTTTTCGAACTGCCGAAGTACAGAACCCCATCTTTACGAAGCATTCTTTTTCGGGTGCTTAATAAAAGCAAGGACTTTATTCTGCGTGCCGGTACGATAATGTTTATGGCATCTGTTATTATTTGGTTTTTTCAGACATTTGATATTTATTTTGAAATCGCAGCAGATAATTCTACGAGTATGTTCGCCGGGTTGGGTCGTTTTTTGGCACCGATTTTTGCTCCTCTTGGCTTTGGGAACTGGCAGGCTTCTGTTGCGCTTTTAACAGGTGTTATAGCTAAGGAGTCTGTAGTCGCTACTTTGGCCATACTTTATAACGCGGCGAGCGACGCTTCACTGGCCGAAGTTATCAGTCAGAGCTTTACACCGCTTACAGCTTATGCATATTTGGTTTTTGTTTTACTTTATACCCCTTGCCTATCAGCTATATCAGTTATGGCTAGGGAGTTGAACTCCGTGAAATGGACAGTGTTTTCACTATTTTCGCAAACCTGTCTTGCTTGGCTTGTTTCTTTTCTTGTTTTCCAAATCGGAGGGTTGTTTTTTAAATAGGAAGAACTGAAAAATATATGCGTGGTATGGGCGACCCTTGTGGTCGCCCATATTTATGCTGATTTTCGTCCATTGTCAACATAGTAGACGAAAATACACCTACTGAATATAAGTCATAGGCTTCTCAGGAATGTATTTTGTACGGTCATTAAGGAGATACTATCAAAATCGCATTCTAATAAAGAGGTGGTCGGCATTTTAAAATCATTGGAACCCATGTGGAAATATGTGATTTTTACTTATATTTTGTTTTGGGTGATGGTACTTGGTATCTGTGGAACCGCTTCAATAGTGTTTCATGCATCCCCATTAACCATGAGGATTTTATCTAATATTACAGCATGGTCTCCAACTTTTGTTCTGCTGTTAATGTTCAGAAAACTAAGACCAGAGATGACTGTCAAAGATTTTTATAAAAACGCTTTTAGTGGTAAACTAAAAGCCGGACTGTTCATATTGATTCCCGTTGTAGTCAGTGGCGCCATTTTGTTATCAATAATGGTTCTATCAGTTATCAAGCGCAGAGCATTTTCTTCTTATTTCAGCCTTGGTATCTACTCGTTGCCGTTATCGGTTATACTATCTTTACTGTCAGGCCCTACCGGTGAAGAATCCGGTTGGCGGGGATATCTTCTCGTGGAGTTGTATAG
>CAZJLW010000128.1:0-3021 GCA_964546895.1 uncultured Eubacteriales bacterium
TAAACCTCGATCCGAACCGGCTTAAGCCCCCAAATCTCATCGGCATACTGCCTAATCGTCCGATCACTTGAGAACTTCCCACTCCGCGCAACATTAATAATAGCGGAAGTAGCCCATCTATCCTTATTCTTATAAGCATCGTTTACCTGCTGCTGCGCAGCCTTATAACTGTCGAAATCCTTCAGCACGAAATACTCATCCGGCCGCGAACCGCCATACCCGTTAAGCATCGCATCATATATCTCGCGGAACTGCTCGTGGTCGTTCTTCGAGAACGTACCATTTATAAGATTTGTCAGAATCATACGCACACTCTGGTTCATATTGTACTCGTTCCAAGGCGAGTACGAATTGGCCATGACATGCTCGAAAACCTCGTCAGCCTTCAACCCGAAAATGAAAATATTATCCTCGCCGACTTCTTCCAGTATCTCGACGTTAGCGCCGTCAAGCGTACCAAGCGTTATCGCGCCGTTAAGCATTAGCTTCATGTTACCCGTACCCGAAGCTTCCTTACCGGCCGTCGAAATCTGCTCGCTGACATCAGCCGCGGGAATAATCTTCTCGGCAAGCGAAACACGGTAGTTTTCAAGGAATACGACCTTAATCCGATCCTCGATCGACTTGTCATTATTAATTACATTCGCGACGCTGTTAATAAGCTTAATAATGAGCTTAGCGCGGCGGTAGCTAGGCGCGGCCTTCGCGCTGAAAATAAACGTACGCGGCACGATATTACACGCCGGGTTAACCTTAAGCGTGTTGTACAAATCAATTATGTGGAACACATTAAGCAGCTGCCGTTTATACTCATGAAGTCTCTTAATCTGCACGTCCATAATCGAATCCGGGTCAACCGAAACGCCCATGCTGTCCTTAATGTAATTAGACAGGAACACCTTTTTCTCACGTTTCACAGCCATGAACTCGTCACGGAACGCCTTGTCCTTAGCCAGCGGCTCAATCTTCCTAAGCTCATCCAAATCCATAATCCAGCCATTACCAACCGAACGCGTCACAAGCCCCGCAAGCTCCGGGTTACAGTGCGCCAGCCAGCGCCGCTGCGTTATGCCGTTAGTTTTATTATTAAACTTCTCGGGATAAATATCATAAAAATCGCGAAGCTCCTGCTTTTTCAGTATGCTCGTGTGAATCGCCGCAACGCCGTTTACGGAATGGCTGCCCACAATCGCCAGATACGCCATGCGCACCTGACCGTCCGCGACGATTGCCATTTTGCGGATTTTGTCGGGGTTGTTGCCGAACCGCTCGATAAGCAACGCGCAGAAACGCCTGTTGATTTCCTCGACTATCATATAAATACGCGGCAGCAACCGGCTGAACAGCTCGATCGGCCATTTTTCAAGCGCCTCGGACATGATCGTATGGTTCGTATACGCGCAAGTCTTTTTCGTAATCTCCCACGATTCGTCCCACGAAAGCTGATATTCGTCCATTAATATGCGCATAAGCTCCGCAACGGCCAGCGTCGGGTGCGTGTCGTTAAGCTGGAACTGTACAAGCTCCGGCAGCAGGTCGAAGTTGTCGGAATGATCCTCCGCGAAGCGCCCTACTACGCGCTGCAACGTCGCAGAAATAAAGAAGTATTGCTGCTTAAGCCGCAGCTCCTTACCGGCCATCATTTCGTCGGCGGGATAAAGCACGTCGGACAGGATACGCGCGAGGTTCTGTTCCTCGACGGCCTTCGTGTAGTTGCCGCTGTTAAACGATTGCAGGTCGAAGCGGTTAATCGCTTCGGCGTCCCACAGGCGCAGCGTGTTTACGGTGTTCGTATTGTAGCCGACTACCGGGTAATCATACGGAACAGCCTTTACAGACTGGTAGTTTTCCATAACGAATTTGTAATTGCCGTCGTCCATTTTTATGGAGCTGATATTGCCGCCGAACTTTACCTCTACGGCGTACTCGTCGCGGCGTACGCCCCACGAATCGCCGAACTCCAGCCAGTTATCCGGGCGCTCGACCTGATATCCGTTTTCGATGCGCTGCTCGAACAGCCCGTAATGATACCGAATGCCGCAGCCATACGCCGGGTACGACATAGTCGAGAGCGAATCCAAAAAGCACGCGGCAAGTCTGCCCAAGCCGCCGTTGCCAAGGCCGGGGTCGCGTTCGGATTCTTCGATTTCGTTATAATCAAGTTGCAGCTCGTCGAGAACGGCTTTAACTTCATCGTCCATAGACAGGTTTATTACCGTGTTGCCCAAAAAACGCCCCATCAAAAATTCCATCGATAAATAATAAACGACCTTAACATCGTTCTTTTTGTAGGTTTCGTGAGTGGCGATCCATTTGTCCGTGACAAGCTCCTTAACCGTCAAAGCAAGTGCTTGGTAAATCTGCCGTGATGTCGCAGTTGCAACTGTTTTTCTGTACATTATTTTTACTTTTTCTTCAATACCCCGTTTTATTTCTTCGCGCGTCATTTTCAATAAACGTTCCATAGTAACCTCCTGCTTTAGAATAATTTGTATATCTTTTCATTAATATATCATATAATGTGAAATTTTATAAGGGTATGAAGTAAAAATTTTACAAATATACGGTTACGCACGACAAAAAACCGAACAACGCGCTTAACAATAGGAGCATATATGTAAAAAAGCTTTTGATACCGCAAACGGGCATTAAGTTAGAGCTGCCGATGTACAAAAGCATTCCCCCGACGACGTTAACGACGGCGAGCGTCACTCCGGACGCGAGCGCGCCGCCCGAAAACAAGTACAACGCGTACGAAACGCCGGTCAGCACGCAAAGCGTCACGAGCCGCACAACCGGACGCTCCCTGAAAAAAACATCGTGTGCGAATTTGTTTTCGAGCGCGATGTAAACGACTACGCCGCAAATAATAAACCCAATCGAGCCATACAGCCCGAGCTTCGCAAACAGCACCGGAAACAGCACAAAACACGTAAACGACGTCAAAAATCCCGTCACAAAAGCCGCCAAAGTATTACACGCAAGCTTAAGCATAAAATCCCTCCCGTAAATTCGTCCCGC
>CAZJLW010000128.1:3121-4336 GCA_964546895.1 uncultured Eubacteriales bacterium
GGGCATTCGCTTGTAAAGCGATATCCGTTGTGATAAAATATTCGTATTGTTCATATTTTATTCACGAATTCGGCTAAGGCGGATTCAATTGGAGGACGGGCATATGGATTACGGTAAAATAGCAATGGAGAAACATGCGGAGTGGAAGGGCAAAATCGAGGTAGTGAGCCGCGCCGCCGTATCGACGCGCGAGGAACTGTCGGTGGCGTACACGCCGGGCGTCGCTGCGCCGTGTCTGGCGATACAGCAGGATAAAGAGCTGTCGTTTTCGCTGACGAGACGGTGGAACACGGTAGCGGTCGTGACGGACGGCACGGCAGTGCTTGGACTGGGCGACATCGGCCCCGAGGCCGGTATGCCCGTAATGGAGGGCAAATGCGTACTGTTCAAAAGCTTCGGCGATATCGACGCGATTCCGCTGTGCATACGCTCGAAGGACACGGACGAAATCGTAAAGACGGTCAGCCTACTCGCGGGCAGCTTCGGCGGCATCAACCTCGAGGACATAGCCGCGCCGCGCTGCTTTGAAATCGAGCAGAAGCTGAAAAAATGCTGCGACATACCAATTTTCCACGACGACCAGCACGGAACGGCAGTAGTAGCCCTTGCCGGACTGAAAAACGCGCTTAAGATAGTAAACAAAAAGCCGGGCGACACGAAAACCGTAATATCGGGCGCGGGTGCTGCGGGCGTTGCGATAGCAAAGCTCATGATGCAAGCGGGCTTTAAGAACATAATCCTGTGCAACCGTAAGGGCGCAATAAGCGGCGACATAACCTACGACGTACCGTCGCTGACAGAGCTGTCACAGATATCGAACCCGGCGAGAGAAAAGGGCAGCCTTGCCGACGTGCTGAAAGGCGCTGATATTTTCTTGGGCGTATCAGGGCCGAATATCGTATCGGAAGAAATGGCGCGCACGATGGCGAAGGACGCAATCGTATTCGCAATGGCGAATCCGGTGCCGGAAATTATGCCTGACGTGGCGAAAGCCGCCGGCGCGAGAATAATAGCAACGGGTCGTTCGGATTTCCCGAACCAGATTAATAATGTATTGGCGTTCCCGGGGATTTTCCGCGGCGCATTGGACGCCCGCGCGAAGGACATAACCGATGGCATGAAGCTGGCCGCTGCCGAAGCGCTGGCTGACATTATTACGGAAGCCGAGCTTAATGAGGAGTATGTAATACCGTCGCCGTTTGACACGCGTGTGGT
>CAZJLW010000128.1:4436-5751 GCA_964546895.1 uncultured Eubacteriales bacterium
TTTTTCGTCCAGAAAACAATGCAGTCAACAACATCGGGTGATAGGCTGATTTTGCTTACCTGACGGGCATTCATAGGATTCCTCGCCAGTACGTACTGCTCATTTATCCTGTTAATAAACCAATCCGAATAAAAAGCGGGTATATCGGTTCTTCTGCTTGCGCTTATAATCACGGCTGCGATTCCTCCTGTCTAAAAATTACTCCATCTTAAGCATAAACTTCTCCGGCTCGTTCAAAAAAAGCTCTTTCAGCTCATAGCACAGACGCCAGTATTGCGCAAACGCTTGCGGCTTGCTCGGATCGATATGTATTTCGCCCAGAATGAACGAATGCTTTTTACCGCTGTGTAGGACTATCGTTATCACCCGTTGATTTGAATATGCATTGGGGCGCTTGTTACCTAAAGGTGTAGCTATTATGGTCTTAACCTCGCCGAACTCAAACATCTGGTTGTCGAATGAAATGCTGTTTGACGTAAGAATAATACGCCCCGGCATGAGCATATTAATCCGAATCCTCGCCACAATAAGATTTATAGTAGACATCAGCGGCGAAAGCATGAGAATAAAAATATAATATCCTTTATAGAATTCCAGCAGGCTTGCTCTGTCCCGCCTGAACAAAAGCACTGCAATGGAGGCTACGACGAAAACAATAGTACCGCCAACCGTCATGATACGCCAGTCATCGCGGGTGTCCTTCACCGCAAGGTCTTTGTCGATTGTAAAAACGGAGTGAACATCCTGCGGCTTAGTATATGCCGCAGCGAAATTGGTTTCTTCCTCGTCGTCGATTTCCTGCTTGGATTCTATTGAGTTTATGTACGAAAAAATCTGGTTAAAGTCATTCGTGTTAAATATGTTGCAGGCATAGATCTTTTTTTTGTCGCTGCCAAGCTCGGTCACTATGATATATTTTGTCGTGCTTGTGTAAATGCCGTTGTAATAATGCTTCGTGACATTCGACGAGAACATGTGGTCTGATATGCGGTACGACTTGCACCCTCCCCTACGGCGCGTGAATGTTACTTCATGTTCGTTTACGTCGATAACGAGATAGTCAAAATACAAAACCTTAAGCGACGCGACGGCTATGGCTGTCGTTACGGCTACTGCGCACGCCGGTATCAGAAAGCCGTCAGGGCGCGCGGTTTTTGTTAGGACGAAGTATTGCATCGTTATAAAAAAACAGATAGAAATAACTACTGCTGTGTAGAAAGACATTCGGGAGATTATTTTTCCGATGCCTGGTTTGAATTGTTTGGTCATTGTACCTCTCCTCGTGTATTTGTTGGTGGTGTGGGAGATGCTAACA
>CAZJLW010000128.1:5851-7177 GCA_964546895.1 uncultured Eubacteriales bacterium
AATCACGGCTGCGATTCCTCACATCCTTCATCGATCCATTCCGGCTATTCCATCTTAATCATAAATTTCTCCGGCTCATTCAAAAAAAGCGTTTTCAACTCATAGCACAGCCGTGCGTATTCTGCGAACACCTTCGGTTTTCTCGGGTCGATATGTATTATGCCCAGTATGAACGAGTGCTTTTTTCCGCTTTGCAGGACTATTGTTATCACCCGCTGATTGGAATAAGCATTGGGCCGCTTTTTTTCCAACGGGGTCGCTATTATTTTTCTAATCTCGCCGAACTCAAACATCTGATTGTCAAACGAAATACTGTTCGCCGTAAGAATAATGCGCTCCGGCATACGCTTATTAATACGAATCCGCGCTATGACAAGGGTTACCGTGGATGACAGCAGCGGAAACATTATGATATAAAAACAAATACCCACATAGAATTCCATCGGCAACAGGATTAGCAACTTCCAACCGAACACAAGCATCCCAATAAAGACTGTGACGAAAACGGCAATACCGGCAACCGTCGTAATTAACCAGCTATCGCGGGTGTCCTTCACTGCGAGGTCTTTGTCGATCGTAAAGACGGAGTGCATTTCGGTGTGCGGAGCGTATGCAACGATGTCAGGGGCTTTCTCTTCGGCGGCTTCGTACTCGTCGTCGACTTCATCTTCGTCGTTGATTTCACATATTAGCCCGTAATATTTTATGTACGAAAAAATCTGGTTAAAGTCACTCGTGTAAAAGGTGCTGCAGTTATAGCTCTTTTTTTTGCCGCTGCCTAGCCCTGTCACTATCAAGTATTTTGTCGTGCCTACGTAAAATCCGTAGTAGAAGTGCTTCGTGACATTTGGCGAAAACATGTGGTCTGATCCGCGGTATAACTTGTGCTCTCCCGTAAGGCGGGTGATGGTTACTTCGTTTTCGGTTATGTCGATGATGATGTAGTCGAGGTACAGAACCTTGAAGGCCGCGACGGCTATGGATATCGCTATGGCTACGGCACAAGCCGGTAGAAAAAATCCCTCGGGGCGCGGGGTTTTTGTTGTGGCGAAGTATTGAACCGTGATGAAGTAGCAGAGGTATAACCCAACTGCTGTGTAGAAAGACATGTGGGCGATTATTTTTACGATGCCGGGTTTGAATTGTTTGGTCATTATACCTCTCCTCGTGTATGGCTCATGAGCAAGCGTTGTCACCAGGGCTTAGCCTTTTTAGATATAATATCATAAACGCCGTTTGTGTGCTTCAAAAATGTGGCATTGGGTTTCCACGGATTTTTCGAAAATCGCAGATGTCAATAACATAGCACATGAAGCACAACCAATA
>CAZJLW010000128.1:7277-10004 GCA_964546895.1 uncultured Eubacteriales bacterium
GGATTTTTCGAAAATCGCAGATGTCAATAACATAGCACATGAAGCACAACCAATAAATTATTTAAAAGCAGCAGAAAAACAATTGGTTTACTTTTGTACTTTGTACAAGAAGTTGAAGCTCCCAGAATCATTGTATGAATAATAAATCCGTGATAATCCGCGAAAATCCGTTCAATCCGTGTCTAATGGGGTTGATGTTTATAAAAAGCAATGACAAAAAAAGTCCACTAACTAGCTCAGTTCAACCGCTAGTTAGTGGATGCTTATTTTGTTCAGATAAAAATTTCTGGTCGTTTATATTCTTTGCATAATTTTGATAAACTTTTTTCGGCAATAAACTTTTCAATTCTATAAAAGTCTCTTGCTTTTTGTGGACATATATGAATACATCGCATACAGGTAACGCATTTATCTTTATTCGTCCTTTTTGGATTGGTAGGTAAAATAGCACCAGCCGGACATTTTTTAGCGCACAGTCCACAATTAGAACATCGTTCTGAAGTATGGGGTTTTATAGGTATTGATTGATACTTTCTATACTCTATATTCCCACTAACTTCTAAATCTTGATGATTTTCTTTATTCCATAGACTTATCTTTCTATGTAAATCCTTTGCAAAGTCGTGAATGATTATGATGTCATCATTACTCGGCCGTCCTTTACCAAACTTTCTGACAACGGAGTGTTCTGTTACAAAAGCGGCGGCGGCAATAACTATAAATCCTTTCGCCTGCAGAATCGTTTTCAACTCTAACAATGAATCATCGTAGTGTCTGTTTCCATAAGTAGCTACCAAGGCAATGGGTGTGTCATTTCCATTCATTTGAGCAATTATGGTTTTTGCAAGCTTTGGTACACGACCGCTATATACTGGAATACCGATAACAATAAAGTCGTTTTTATTAAACATTAAGCTTTCTGTGTCATTAAAATGATCAGTAATGTCAAATTCACATATTTCTGTTCCAAAATGACTAGCAATTAGTTTTACTATTTTTCTGGTAGTATATGTGGGACTAAAATAGACAACATTGTAATTCATAGCACCAACCTCCCATTATATATAAACACCTTACAAGCCAACGAAATAACTTTTATCAGAGAAATCCTCATAATCCCGAATATATAATTCGGCAGTATTATACCACGGACCTATAGATTGGCAAAATAAAATGAGGTGCTCCGATCTCCGGAACACCCCACTTTTCAGGGCTTTTAGCCCTATCTTACTATATTTTCCTATACCTCGGCTTAGTTAAAGTATCTCTTCAAAAGCCCCTCAAACGCCTTACCTTGTCTAGCTTCGTCTTTGCACCAATGCTTATCGATGCCTTATTTTACTGGGTTTATTAGGCATTGCCTGAGCAATTTCACATCATTTTTCCACATTTTGTCCACGAAAGCTCTTGCCCACAGAATTTGCCCACAAGCTAATTAAAGAAGCTGTCCACATCTAAGTTCAGCTTGTCGGCATTTATATCTCGTGGCAGTCTCATACTGCAAGTACCTCATCTTTAACAAAGTGTATGCGTATTAGTTTAGGCATATCCTGTTCCTCGAAGTGGCATTTGACGGAATCCCTCAAAACCTCACCCAGTTCGGCATACGATTCGCACTCGGTAAAAATCGAGTGACCTATAGCCCTTGCTCCATAGCCAACTTCGGAAGACTCTGTTACGTTAAATATTATCTCTGTATTCAAAATTTCACGCTCCTTATTTAGCGCAAAGGATTATTTGGTTAGTTAAATGATGTACTCAAAAACACTGAATGTTTGTTGAATACCTAAAATAACACCTGTCCATTGAGAAATTTCAATGAAACCACATTTTTTATAAAGTGACCTCGCTTGAATATTAGAAAAATGTGTATCTAAGCGGATTGTAATTGCATTGCACTGTCTTGCTAAATTTATAGAATACTCTACTAATTTTTGTCCTATTCCCTTTCTTCGATAATTGGGATGGGAAACCAAATCATGTATGACCATTACTTGATTTTCTGAAGCTTTTACGCTCCATGACTGTTGAGCATATGCTGGATGTTGTTCATGATTTATTATGCACGCTCCCAGTACATCATTACCATAAATAAAAATATATAAACTTTCATTTTCAATTTCACTCATAACAGAATTATATGATGGATAAAGACCTTTTCCCCAACCCGGAGCTGTATAACATTCATTAACATCATCGTATAATTTTACAATAGCATCAACATCACTTGGAGTAGCCTTTTTTATATACTCATTTAAAAACATGCAAACACCATCCTATTACATAAAAACACCTTACAAACATACCAAACACCACTTATAAAATAAAATTTAACATTCCCGAACAAGTAACGTAGTTATATTATCTCACAAGCCTATGAATCAAGCAACCTTTATGGTAGCGTTAATTCATGAGAACACAGCCATTATTTTACCGTACAAATAGAATCCGGCAAAATAAAAAGAGGCGCTCCATCACTGGAACACCTCATTTTTCAGGGTTTTAAACCCTATCTTACTGTATTTTCCTGTACCTCGGCTTAGTTGAAGTATCTCTTTAAAAGCCCCTCAAACGCCTTCCCATGTCTAGCCTCATCCTTACACATCTCATGAACCGTATCATGAATCGCGTCAAGATTAAGCTGTTTAGCCTTAGTGGCCAGATCCTT
Organism: uncultured Eubacteriales bacterium; assembly: GCA_964546895.1. Taxonomy (GTDB): domain Bacteria; phylum Bacillota; class Clostridia; order Lachnospirales; family CAZJLW01; genus CAZJLW01. The sequence continues at coordinate 9,946 of CAZJLW010000128.1, forward strand.
CTTACCCTGCGTAGCGCCGTGTTCGGCCATTACGCGCATCTCAAGGTTCTTCTTCGTGC
>CAZJLW010000129.1:0-3563 GCA_964546895.1 uncultured Eubacteriales bacterium
CTATCGCTACCGCTTACGGGTTTGCTAAGGAAATACGGCTTGTTAAGCAGTAGGGGAAGGTAGTAGGGTACGCCGTTCCCAAAACGTGACTAGCTGCCCCATCGCTTGACAGGACTTTACGCCCGAGGAACTTGAAGCCGCCAGCTTGAGGTTAGCTAAAAACCGTGAACGCCAAAAGGAATGGCGAGATAAGACTAAAACTGACATACCGGAAAAGCCTAAAAAGCTCTCATTAAAGGAACTTGCTGTATTGAAAAGAAAAAACAACACGACATATTTGTAACTACCGACTTGGCGGTAAATGGATAAAAGAAAACGGATACTTCGGTTGAAGTATCCGTTTTTGGCGAGGTAATCAACTATTTGGCTAACTCATTGTCTCTTAAATAGTCCATAAAACCGCTAATAATGTTGTGTGTACGAGTTTCAATGTCGCTCTCCACAAAATCATCTTTTGTTTGTGCTAAGTCAAGAAGCTCTTGGACTTTAGTAGCTTCTTTGACTTGATTATTACCAGTTGTATAACCTTGATAATATTTTTTCTTATCTGAAAATCTGTAATCAGAAGCTCTTATATTTATACGTTTTTCCAGCAATGCCTTGTTACCGAGAGTTTCTAAATTTTTTACATTTAACAATGATTTTTCCTTATCTTGTCTGCTTCGTGCAAAAATATGCTCTATTTCTACTGCGGCTTCCAATGACATCAGTTTTTGAGCGTCGTTGTTAAAAGCCCACCATGTAAGCATTGATTTTGTAATTGGGCGGATATTGTTGAAGTTAAAATTGTGAAACATACTTTCAACCGTAGTAATGTCATATTTGAAATCTGTAAAGTCTATCGGTTTTCCGTCAATAATGTTTAACATTTCAGCATAAACAGGTGTACGAAGTGCATTGACGCCCGGATTAACTACGGCATACGCCCAAATAAAGGCTGTGGACTTATTTAAAAAAGTATAGAATTTTTCATCATCAAGTAAGCCATCATGGTCTTTATTCTGCATAAAGTAAACAGAAACAAAATATGTCCACATACCATTGGGAGCGTAGTTTAAGACATACAATCTGCGCAACACCCTATCAGAAAATCTTTCGTTGTTTTGATTAGATACATCGTTCCAAAAATCAGCCAAAGCTATCAAGTTTTCAAATGTACTTTCTTTTTTTAGTAAGCTATATGAGTTTTTCTCATAAAACTTGCGAAGTGCTTCTGTGGTTGATGATTTAATTCCCATCTTAGCTCTTTCGTAGTACATATATCTCGTAAAAAGTTCGTCCATAGGTGTTCCTGATATGGGGTGAAAGATTTTTTCGCACAACTCGGAGAGGTTTTTCCATTTTTCAATGAATTGTTTCTTTTCGCCTCTGCCAGTGTAAAATTTGTATAGCTGTGCCTTGAAAATATCTGCGTCCGATAGTGGCTTTCCTCTATCGTTCAATGTTGAAAAAATCCGTAATGCAGTATCCTGTGATTCTGCTTCGATAGGCAGCAGAATACAATTATTCAAAATTCTTGTTGGCAGATAAGAAAAGTAATCGGGAAATTTGTTCAAAAACTCCTTTATCTTTTCTTGAAAAAATCTGTAATTTACGGCGTAATTGCTCTTTTGCTCTTTGGTCGTAATACCTTTGCTCAATACCTCCAAAAATTCTTCTTTATCGTCATCAGTTGCAACCTCAGAATCAATCTTTAGGACATCAGTATTAGGCTTCCCAAACTCGTCAGTTTTCCAAATACATTGTCCTATGTTTTCACGAGTTTTTATTGCGTTCTCGTCTTGCATATGGTCATACATTGCATAGAAAGCCCTTAGCAATAGCATTAAAGTAGTAAGTCGTTGTTGTCCGTCTATGACTTCCATTTTATCCTTTTCATTTTTGAAAGTAACAATGGGACCCAAAAAATACTCGTCGTTACTGCTATCAAATTTACTGTAATCATTATCGGGAAAAGCAAATGTAAATATATCTTCCCACAAAGTCATGCACTCTGCCTCTTGCCACGCATAAGGGCGTTGGTAATCGGGTATGAGAAAGTCAGCTTTTTTGTTTTCAAACAATCCTTTTATCGTTTTTTGGTCTACATTTAACTTTGACATTTATGGTCGTCCCCCTGTTAATATTTATCGTTATATGTATTTAGACTTTGCGTGTTTTAATCACCGCCAACGGTGGTGACAAATCTCTCGGCAGAACCCACGGCACTTTACCGCTTGCGAAAAGTGTCAGAGTGGGTCACACGCTTTGAAAAAGCGAGTGACCTTGTACCCCGGTTACTCGCTTAAAACAAATCGCTGTGTGTTCCTGTTCGGGTCAGCGTTAGTGTCAATACATCGTTTTCAATGTAGTAGATAAGCAGCCAATCCGGCTCGATATGGCACTCTCTGTGTCCTGCCCAGTTGCCGGTGAGCTTGTGGTCTTCATACTTTTCGGGCATCGGATCTCCAGTCAACAATAATTCAACTAAGGCATCCAGCTTTGAAATGTCCCGATTTCTTTTGACGGCAAGTTTCAAGTCACGCTTAAAGCCATTTGATAAAACGAGTTCATATTTGTTCATCGGCAATAACCTCATCAAACGCATCACGGAAGCTCGAGTAACGTTTGGCATTTGGGTCACGGCTTAATTTTTCCGCTTCGAGCATAGCTTCTATAGTTTCTTTATTCGGGATATGCGCTGACAATTCAAAAGGTATGCGGTGTTCGTTCACTACCTTTTTTGCAAAAATTGTTATCGCTCCACCCATAGAAAGCCCGATTTCATCACATATATAGTCAAATTGCTTCTTCAAGTTTTCGTCCATTCGGACGGTAATATTTGTCGTAGCCATAAAACACACTCCTTTAACCTTAGTATTAAAATTATACTGCAAACTATGTGCATTTGGCAATGCTTGCAATGTAATTCAACACGACAAACGCACGAATAAACATCCAAAGAAAAATAAAACCATGAATTTTTTAAAAATAGAATGATCAAATAGCCATAAGAGCTTCAAAATATTTTTCAAAGCTCGCACAAACCATATAGCGTTTGTTTTTAACTAATTCTCTTTATACCCACATCTAGCAATTTCAAAGTGTTAATAGCAAGTTTCTTAATAATGTTTAAATTAAAAGCTGCATCCTTATCTATCGTATGGTTAGCATCTTCACGAAAAGTTACATCTAACTGCCAGTGATAGCTCTCTACCATCCAATGACCGCGAATAGCACGCGCTATTTCATTAATATCTAAAGGCAGACTGCTGATAAAAAATCTTACTTCTGTCGTGGTTTCGCCATTTTTAGTTATCGTATTTTTCGTCATAGCAATAGACGTAAGACCTGCCCAATCTTTTCGTTGTGCAAGCCAAGATATATCTGTCGTTTGCCAATATTCACGTTTCTCTATGCTACTATGTGCTTTCTCAATAACTTTTGTATATTTGCAACGTGATAGCAGTTCAGGGTCTTCAAAATACATCTTCACATCTTCATATAAATTACCTTGATTCCCCTTTAATGCCAAAACATAATCAGCCTGTTTCTGTTGGATTTTTTTTACGATTTCTGTTTGG
>CAZJLW010000129.1:3663-9967 GCA_964546895.1 uncultured Eubacteriales bacterium
AGTAGGGTAGTGTGGAAGTTGGGGAGCTGCTTATAAAATCCAAGCCTGTAGATCAGGAAAGGATTCATTTGTTTTCAAATTGGTTCAAAATTTTCATTCGTTCTGTTCTTAGCAAATCCTCGTGAAGGTCTATATAAATACAGTCCTGACAGTTCCCTTGTATGTTAAGGGAAATTTCATTTAGTATACAACTGTTTTCTGACCAATAAATACAAAAATGATTTTCACATTGCATAAAAAACACCTCGTTGAAAAACATAGTCTGGATGGGACTTTATGTCAACAGTCTTATTTGGACTACTGTATCTTTTTTTATGAGGTGATAGATGTGGATTATGTAGATAGGCTTAAAGCATTAAGGGAAGATAGAGATATTAAGCAGAGCCAGATAGCACAATTGTTAGAATGTCAGCAATCAGCCGTATCGAAATATGAAACACGTAAGGTTCCTTATAGGGCGGAAGACATTATTAAGCTTTGTATGTTCTATGGTGTGTCTGCTGATTATGTATTAGGTTTGCCGCCTGATATGCCGTATCTTGCAAGGAAATAATTAAAGCCGATTTGCGAGGGAGTGCGTCAGGAACATTCTCTCGCAAGTCGGCTTTTATGTTTTTGTTGAAGGTTACAAATAAATCCAATACCTCCTCATAACATGCAACCCCTCGTCCTCTGAATCAACTGTAACTTTATCCATCAACACGCTCCCCAACGCTTCGCATATGCGAATGGATACTGCATTATCATCGTTGATATTAAGTAAAACCTTATCCAACCCATGTGTTCGGGCGATATTAAGCCCCTGCCGCAGTATTTCCTTTCCATACCCCTTGCCCTGCTCGCTTACTCGCACGGAATAACCCACACTTCCTATACCAGTCATGACTTCGTCAGTTAACTCCGTGCGCAGCTGAAATTCCCCGATAAACCTATCGCCGTCAACCGCCCAGTAATGAAAGCCCTTCGGGCAACCCGGCACAAGCCCCAGTTCCTTTTTTGCATACCAATCAGCCGTACGCTCAAACCAGTTATCATCTATTCTATCCGGATTAGTCGGACGGAACCATAAAATATTATTCTCGTAAAACTCCCGACAGTATTCCCTGTATCCACTCACATACGATGCGTCCCTGCGTATCACCATAAGCATACCCTTCATCATACCCCTTCTTCTCCATAATCAACCGGCCTTTTCATTATAATACTGCGCCTGCGCATTCCACAACTCGTAATACTTCCCGCCCTCATCAGCAATAAGCACATCATGACTGCCGCGTTGAACCAACTCACCCTCGTGAAACACGGCGATATCGTCGCAGAAGCGGCAGGACGACAGTCGGTGTGAAATATATATCGCGGTTTTGTCTCCCACAATCTCATTGAACCTCGAGTAAATTTCAAACTCCGCGATAGGATCGAGCGCGGCAGTCGGTTCGTCCAGCACGATAAACGGTGCGTTCTTATACAGCGCGCGCGCAAGGACGATTTTCTGCGCCTCGCCGCCCGAGACTTCGACACCGCCTTCGTCAAAATCCTTGTATAAGACCGTGTTGGAGGTAAGGTGAGGGGAGTTAAGCCCGACTTTGCTCAAACAATCTGCCACTCGCTCATTATCATAGCAGACATCAGCCGCAACGTTCTGCCCAAGCGGAAACGCAAACAAACGAAAATCCTGAAACACTACGGAAAATATGGACATATATTCGTGGTAATCGTATTTGCGGATATCGATGCCGTTAAGCGTAACCTCACCTTCGGTAGGGTCGTACAAACGGCACAGCAGCTTAATCATCGTAGTCTTACCGCTTCCGTTCATGCCGACTACAGCGAGCTTCTGCCCGATATGAAACTTCAAGTTCAACCCACGCAGCGCGTACTCCTTTGCACCAGGATAAATAAATGATACATTGCGAAACTCAATCTCGTATTCATTATCCAGACGCTTCTCGACCGTTAAGCTGCCTTTGTATTTGTTGTCGGGCAAGTCAAGGAACCGGTAAAGCAGCGGTAGATATGCGTTGTTCTCCCATATCATCGCGCCGCGGCTAACAACGAGGGTGAGAGAACTCGTGAAAGCGGTAACAGCGCCGACATATTGAGCCACTTGCCCGACCGTATACATTCCCGCCAGCGCGCGTAAACCTATAAGAACATAGACGCACCCGCTGATAAACACATTTGCCGACGATGTTATCGCAGCTGTTTCGCTTGTCATTTTGCTTTGAATAGGCAGCCACGCCATGCTGCGAGCTTTTAATAAAGACATAACAGTTTTTTGCTGGTTGAACAGACGTATATCCTTACCTGCACCGTTTATGTATTCGTAGTAGTAGTGAAAGGTAGCGTTAGATTTTGGCAGCAAGTCAAAAACCTTGCGCATAACTGTGGTTCCGTGGTTCATGAGGGAAATCCTGAGCGGCAACAGAAGCGCAATCATAAACACCACCACGACAGACGACCACCCGGATGTGAAAAACGAACTGCCGCTGCTCGAAGGCACGCCGCCAAACATGCCAAGAAGCAACACTAAAGAAGCCAGCGCTCCGAATAAATATTTTATGAACAAAGGCGTAAACCAGTAGAGCCGCATTATTCCCAAGCCGTTGGCGTTTTCGCGTTCGGATATATCGGTGAGCAGCTCATTTACACGGCTGTCCTCGACATGCTCAAAATCCATTTCGTTATAACGGACACCCCTGTACCGTGTCATACGAAAATGATTCGCACAGCCAAGAATCCGGCTGCGCCGATCAAGGAAAGCCGCCGCCAGCTGAAACACGAATGTGACACCGACCGCCAGCCCGGCATAAAGCGCGGTACTCGGTATGTCGCGTTCACCGGCCAGCTGGTCGATAATACGCGCGGAGAAAAAAATCGTTACAAGCGGTTGTAATACACTCAGTACGCCCGACGCGGAAGCGGTCAGTAAATGTCCGGGGTATAGGAGGCGTATAATCGCCCAGCCGCGTAGCAAATTTGCCCAGTCCTGCTTGAATGACTTTTTATCCATGCTGCACCTCCTCGCGATAATAGCTCGCCTGAATGTTGAACATAGCGGCGTATTTGCCGTTAAGCTTCATCAGCTCGTCATGAGTACCTTCTTCCGCAACCCTCTGCTCGTCCAGAAAAATTATACGATCGCAGAAACGCGTGCTTGCCAGCCGGTGAGAGATGTAGACAGAGGTTTTACCGCGGGTCAGCTCGGCGTATTGCCGGTAAGCTTCGTTCTCGGCGATAGGGTCGAGAGCGGCAGTCGGTTCGTCGAGAATGAGGAGCGGCGCGTTTTTATATAGCGCGCGGGCTAGAGCTAGCTTCTGTTTTTCACCGCCCGATAGCTCGATCGCCGTATCATGCAGCTGACGTACCAGCAATGTGTCGGCGCCGTTTTCCAAGGCTTCGATTTTCGCCCCAAGCCCAGCTTTGTTAAGGCATTCATCAACAAGCGCGCGGTCGGTTTCCTCCGGAATCCGTTGCGATACATTGCCCGCGATACTCGTCGACAGCAGGTGAATGTCCTGAAACACCGCAGATATCAATGAAAAATATGCGTCTCTGTTAAACGTGGCGATGTCTGTACCGTTCATGTACACACATCCGGTCTGCGGCCTGTAAAGCCCGCAAATCAGCTTGACGAGCGTGCTTTTACCGGCACCGTTGACACCGACGATAGCTATTCGTTCGCCGGGTTTTATTTGGATGTTGACATCTTGCAGGGCGGGTGCGGTCGCGCCGGGGTAGGTATAGCTTACGCCGGAAATCAGTATTTCGGGTGCGGACTCAAACGGTGGCAGCGGCTCGTCGGAGGTGGCATTGGAGCTGTCGGGATAGTCAATGTATTTGCGGAAATCCGACATCTCGTCCGAAGCGCGCAGCAAATCGCTTGACTGCGTAAGAATACCCGATACCCAACCGGCGAACATGCCTATCGCGGCGAAAATGAGAACGAACTCGCCGAGCGATATTTCGTTGCCAAGCAGCAGCAAAACAAGATACGCGTAAGCCACGCCGTCGCGCACTAAAATAAGCAGAGCATCTGACGATCGACTTACGAAAAAACGATTGGCGACGGCGGCTTCTGCCTGTTCTTTTTTTTCGAACAAGTCGTCCGTCACGTTCGCAAGCCACCCCGACATTCCGAACAGGCGAATATCCTTCGCCATTTCGCGGTTAAGCATACGCCGTACGCAGTATGATAGCATTCGGTCAAATTTTGAGCGTGTTTCTTTTGTGCTTTTTTCATATTTGCGAGCCCACATCAGCATTAGCCAGTTGATTAGCGCGGAGATAATCAGAAGAAGTAAAACCACCGGCTTTATCGAAGCGATAACGCTGCCGTACAGAAAGAATCCCAGAATATTGACAAGCAAGTTCGCCAACGAGCGCGGAAGATTAGCCGCCATCGTATTATTACTGCCGACTGCCATGTTCGCCTTGTCCTGTAGTTTTTTCACATCTGAGTTAACGAGCAGCTCGTAGTCCATCGTTATTTGCTTTTCGATCGTCATAAAATTGTATTCATATGAGGCAACATTACCGAAGTTTTCGTCGATCTTCGGATCGGAATAGCGTTTTGCGAATGTGAAGAGTGCGAGCAGCGCCGATAAGCCGCCGACCGTAACGATAAACTGCTCGGGCGTTGCACCGGCGGTTAGCTGATCGATTACGACGCGCGGCAGCAGTATTTCCGTAAAAGGTACGGCAACGCGCATCACGACACCTAGCCCGGCGAAGAAAATCAATGATCGCCGGGCTTTCCAGTACATTTTTAGTGCAAACACAGTATTATTTAGTAATGAATATTTCATGCACCCACCTCCCGCTAAAAAATATCACAGATTTTACAATCCGCGTTAGAATTTGCGCGAATTGCAGGTTTTTTAGCGCGAGTTGCGTTTCGTACTATAGCGGCAGCATCACTTCCGCGGTAAAAGCGCCGTCCTCGTTATTTGCTTTGAGATAGCCCTTGTACTTGTCTACGATGTATTCAACACGCTGTAAGCCGAAGCCGCTGCCTTTAGCACTTATGTATCGATTTCCTTGTTTTTGGGCAGAACCGGATGAGTTTGTCACGGACAGATATAGATTCTCCCGTTTTGTATCCATGTAAACACGTAAAAAACGCCGCCCGTCATAGCGCAGGCAGGCTTCGATTGCATTATCGAGGAGGTTTCCGACGATTACGCACAGGTCGATTTCTGAAATAGTCAGAGATGGAGGTACGACGGCTTTGATAGTTACTTCGATGTCACGCGCGTTGGCGAGCGATAGCTTTGAGTTAAGAATTGCGTCTGCCATTATGTTGCCGGATTTTATGAGAGGATCGATCTCCGTTAGGTCGTTATCAAGCTTGTCTAGGTAGATATCAATGCATTCATCCTGCCCTAATGCACGATAAGCTTTCAACGTTTGGATATGATTATGATAGTCATGCCGCCATCCGCGCATCTGCCGGTAAATGTTTTCAACCTCGGCGATGTGCTGTTGTATGAGGCTGTTTTGAAATGCTGCGATTCTGCGATCCATTATGCGGTCGAGGAATTTCAAAGGCTCACCTCTTTGACCATGCCGCATACCGCGGCACAAATTGTGTTAGTTGTACGAAATAAACGCTTGATTAGCGGCATCATACAAGCCGCGAGAGAGAGGGATTTCTTGCCCGTTGTCAAGCAGCATCGCAGTCCGCGTCACCCTGCGTACATGCCGCATCGAAACGATGTATGACCGGTGACATTGGAAGAATCCCGTGCCTAAGTACACCGCCATGTCGGAAATACGCATGGGGAAGCTTTCGGCGTCACCGGATATTAGTACAAGCGTGACCGTATGAGAAAAAGCCTCTGCGTATAGAATATCTGCTTCGGGTAGTTTTAGACTGCCGCCTGGTTTTGGTAGTAGGATTGTTCGCGGGGTAGTGTTCAGATGCTTTAGCGCTTTGTCGAGAACCTCGAACAGCTTGCCGTCATTGACCGGCTTCATGAGGTAGTGAAGCGCCGATACGTCGTATCCATCCGCCATGTAATCCGGGTAGCCGGTTATGAATATTATTTGTACGCTGTCGTTATTCTGACGGATTCGCCGGGCGAGGGCTATGCCGTCCATGTTTTTCATTTGGATATCAAGCAGCAGAATGTCGGCGGATTTGTCATCCTCGTAGGCAAAAAGAAAGCCCTCGGCGCTTTCGTAAGACGACATACGCACGGTAACGCCGCGCTCATCAGACCATTTGTGAACGATAGTTGATAGGTATTCGATTTGTGAGCGCTCGTCGTCGCAAAGTGATATGTTTAACACGCTATCTGCCCCT
>CAZJLW010000130.1:0-9913 GCA_964546895.1 uncultured Eubacteriales bacterium
TAACCAGCGTAACCACCGGTACGGCAACCACCGAAACAGCCATAGCCGTAACGCCATAAATAGGTGCGTTAGCCATAGCGGACGCGAAACTATTAGTAAGCGTCTGATACAACGTAAGCAAGCAAATCGTACCGAAACCGCCGAGCATACCAGCCCAAGCCGCGGTACGCGTGACTTTTTTCAGGTACAAGCCCCAGATATAAGGCCCAATAAACGTACCGGAAACAGCGCCCCATGAAAACGACATTATCGAAACGATAATAGCAATCTTAACGGTAGCGAACATAAACGACAGCCCGACGAACACTAAGCAAAGCACGCGCATAATCGTCATTTGCCCGGCTTTCTTCAGACTGGGGAATATGTAAGGAAGCAAGTCAACCGAGAACACGGACGACGATGTAAGAACGATAGCGGACAGCGTCGACATCGACGCGGACAGTAGCAGCATCAGAATAATCGCCAGAACGATTGTGCTTAACAACCCGGCACCGCCGAGCGCCTTAACAAGCAAGTTTGGCACGACGAAGTCATAACCGCCCTGCGGCAGTGTATTGTCTAAATAAATCCGACCAAGCGAACCGACGTAATACGCGCCGACGCCGATAATAGCCGCGAAGCTGGTCGATACTACAGCGGCCTTTTTAATGGAGGCCTCGTCCTTGATTGCATAATACTTATTAATCATCTGCGGCAAGCCCCATGTACCGAAGCTCGTAAGCAAAATATTTATACACAGGAACTTAAAACTGCTGCCGCCCGTAATATTCGTAAGCGACGGGCTGATAGCCGTAAGCTTTGCGTAGACGTCACCGAAGCCGTTAATACGGCTGCTGTACGTAGCGAGTAGCACCATCATAATAACGCCGAATATCATGATAATACCCTGAAAGAAATCCGTCAGCACACTTGCGACATAGCCGCCCATTACAAGGAAGAACGCCGTAATAACCGCGATAAGCAGCATACAAACATTTACTGGTACGTTCGGGAATATAGTATTAAACATTGATCCTAAGCCCTTATAAACCGCCGACGAATACGGTACGAGGAACACAAATATGATTAGTGATGCGAAAATTTTCATGGCGGAGGATTTATAACGTGCTTCGAAAAACTCCGGCATTGTCTTGACGTTAAGCTCATGCGTCATGACGCGGGTTTTGCGTGCGAGGACGAGCCATGCCAATAAGCAGCCGAGCAGTGCGTTGCCGACGCCTATCCATATTCCGGCAAGCCCGATGTCCCAGCCCTGTTTTCCGGCGTATCCGATAAAAATAACCGCCGAGAAATAAGACGTACCATATGAAAAAGCTGACATCCACGCGCCGATTTTACGACCGCCTATGAGAAAGTCCTCAACAGTTTTGGCGTGTCGTTTGCTGTAGACGCCGATCGAGACCATAACGCCCGAAAAAATGATGAGCGAAATGATAGTAACAAGTTGTACAAGCTCCATAAAAAAATCCCCTTCAACAAAATATAGTTAATCGGGAAACATTCTAACATAATTTCATACACAGTAAAACATTATTCTCTATGAAATTTTTAGCGGACAAGTTTTTTGCACACATTTAAACGGCTTCCGTATACTAGTAATGTGAGTCTGGCGCAAGCAGGCTCACGATACACTAGAACGCATTTTAAAGGACAGGTGAAATAATGATTGAACAAAGCGTTTTAATTGCAATAAACATGTCTCTGACAGAGGTTGTAAAAAGGCTGGATATTTTAAATCCCAAGCTTATGCCGGTTGTCAGCTTATGCATTGGGATATTGCTGGCAGTGTTTTACAATGGCGGGGATATAAAAACAGCCGTTTTCAGCGGTATTGTAATAGGACTTTCTACTAGTGGGCTTTACAGCGGTTCTAAAAATGTGATTCAATACGTCGGATCAAACGGTCAAGATAACAAAGCCGCGGGCAGCTAATGAGAAGAGCTCGGTTTCCTATATTTCGTATAGGGAACCGAGCTTGCAAATTTTCCAAGACTGGCTTATAATGCTTCTGAATTCTAAAATACAGGAGGAAAATTATATGAGCGAGTCACTTAAGGAAGTCATGGAAGGCAAGGAAGCAACACAGAAGCAGAAATGGGCAGGGTTCGTTGAGACGTCGGCTGTAAATTTTTTTGAGCAGCATGAGCTGGAAAAAATGGCCATCGAAGACGGCAATGGCAACAAGGCCAAGCTCAGCCGGACTAAAGACGACGGCATTAAAGTCGAATATTCGTCTATTGTCATTTTATAAGCTATGAATACATATAAGCTTACGCAAAAAATTGCCATATCGGGCATCGTCATGGCGCTTTATATTGTCATGATGTATTTTTTGGGCAGCTTCGCCTTCGGCGCGGTTCAGGTGCGGTTGGCTACGTCGCTCTATGCGCTTAGCGCAGGGTTTCCGTTTCTGATACTGCCGCTCGCGCTGTCAAATATGCTTTGCAACCTGCTGTTCGGCGGCTTCGGCCTTATCGACGCGGCAGGCGGGCTTGCGGCCGGGCTTGTTACGTCCACCGCCGTCAGGCTAATAAAAAAACATATCGGAAACGATTATCTCATTGCGCTGCCGATTGTTTTCGGCCCCGGGCTTATCGTGCCTATTTATTTGTCGTCGTTTGTGAATGTGCCGTATGTGCCGCTTGCAGTGAGTGTCTGCCTTGGACAAGTCATACCGGCCGTCCTTGGAGTATTAATCGTAAAAAACATGGATATTATATTTAAAAAAGGCGGTGCCGGTTTATGGAACTAAAATCATTGGGCAATGCCACGGAGTACAGCTTCGGCTACAAGCCGGAGGCGCTCGAGCGGTTCGCGAATAAGCATCCCGACACGGATTATTACGTGCGGCTTAATTGCCCCGAGTTCACGAGCCTGTGTCCGATAACGGGTCAGCCCGATTTCGCGACTGTTTATATCTCGTACGTGCCGGATGGCTTTCTGGTTGAGAGTAAGTCGCTTAAGCTGTATCTGTTCAGCTTCAGGAACCACGGAAGCTTCCACGAGGACTGCGTCAACATCATCATGAAGGATCTCATAAAGCTGCTGGAACCGAAGTATATTGAGGTTCTCGGAAAATTTACACCGCGCGGCGGAATCTCAATAGACCCGTATACAAATTATGGCAAACCGGGTACGAAGTGGGAACGCGTCGCACAGGTTCGGTTAGAAACACATGAGTAAAATACAATCAGCCACGTACTTGTACCGGTGGAGTGGGATTAGCCCTACCATCGGTGCGAATACGTGGCTGATTTATTTTGCACAGAATTGCACTGCGCGTCGGGATGTTCGACCCCGTCGGCTACTACGGGACGAATGAAATCGGCGCTCAGCCTTCACTCGGTCGTGAACGGGAACATCGGTAGCCCGACTTCGTTGTAGATTCCGCCTACGGCTTCGTTGTCATAGCAGTACCTGACGGCTACGGCGCTGCGGATCGCGCCTGGGCTAAATTCAGTTACCAGTATTGTGTTGCCTTCTATTACTGCGTGAGCGTTGACGAATATCTTGTCGTCGCCGCAGATTTCGAACCCGCCGAGGGGGTTGCGCGAGATGAGTTTTTCGGCGTGGTCGAACTCTAGGCGGATCGTTTTGCCTTTGATGGTCGCTTTGCGAAATATGGGACCGCTGCATTCGATGTCGGCGCCGTAGTTGTGTACCATCGCCAGCTTGAAAAGACGTAGCGCGACTTCCTTTTTGCGCGTCGGGTGGATGTCTAGTGGGTCGCCGTGTATCGCTTGTGTCGAAGCTAAATATGAGTAGGGTAGTTCTTTTGCGGCTTTCATCTGAAGCTCGCGGAACATGCCCCAGTCCTCGTTCGCGCGGAACGGTGCGAGCTGCACTGCGTAGAACGGTAGCGTCGGGTCGCCGAACGCTGCGCGCCAGCTGTTCAGTAGCACTGAGTATTTGTGAACGTAATGGATGTCGTGTTTGTTGGCGTTGTTTTCGCCTTGATACCATAGTACACCGGCTGTTTTAAATGGGATAAGCCGTTGCACCATTGTGTTGTACAGCCCGGACGGGCGGTTTCTGTTGTAACGTCCCGGCGGCTCGACCGGTCTGTCGCCCATCGGGTAGACTATCGCCGCTTCCAGCCCGACTTCTCTGACGGCGCGAAACGCCGCGCCAGCGTATTCGCGGCAGTATGCGTCTGTGCGGTCGATGAAGTCGTTGAAGGTGCGTTCGTATTCGTCTTGGTTCATCGCATCAGCTTCCGCGTAGAAATGCTGAGCGAATGCCCGCAGAATGTCGTCCGATTCGATAGAAGCTTCGTCTATGAACGTCTCAACGCACGTCGCGCCCCAGTTGCAGCTGATTATGCCGACGGGTATGTTCAGTTCGTTTTGCAGGTACGCTGCGAAATAGTAGCCGATTGCGCTGAAGTTTAGCACGTTTTCTTCGTCGCATTTCTGCCACGGCGTGTCGACTTCTTCATAGCCGTCGAAGTGCCAGCCCCAGTGGGGCTTGTCGTCGATGAATTTGCGCGGCACTGTGAATAGACGTATGTTGTCGTTTTTGCTGCTTTTGGCGTCGTCGATGCCGCCTACGGCGCGGAAAACCGGGTGTTCCATGTTTGATTGTCCTGCCGCTATGAAAACCTCGCCGATTAGAATGTCCTTTAGGACGATCGTTTCGCAAGGCGGCGTACCGCCAACTTGCGCACAGCTTTCCAGCCGTACTACCATCTCATAAGCCCCGCCCGCTTCCGCCGCGGGCAGTGTAACGAGCCATTTCCCGTCGCAACTATCCGCCGCAACCTCCGCACCCAAAAACTCCACTGTAACCCGTCCGTCGCCCTCTCCGAAAACGCAGATAGGCTTTCTACGTTGAAAAACACAACCGTCTGTAAACAAAGACGCCAGCTTCATGTTCAACCACCCCTCAAAAAAATTATAAAAAAGGGCTGTTCAGAACCCTTTGAGGTTTTGACACAGCCCATTAATTTTTACCAAAACATTACGTCCATATCCTTAAGCTTAAGTATTGCTTCGATAAAGTAGAAATCGCCGTAGATAATAGAGATATGGCGGCCTTTGGCGTAAGCCTCGGTGCCGTTTAACAGAATCGCGTCGCAATCCGTCGTCCAGTCGCAGGTAGTCTTTTCCATCGCCATAAGAATGTTGACGGCGGCGTTTAAGTACATCTTCTTTTCGAACTCGGGTACGTTACGAGCGATTTCGATAAGACCGCAAGCGGCGATAGCACCGGCGGTTGTGTCGATGAGCTTCGGTTCGTCCGGGCTGCGGAAGTCTACGAGCGGTACGTAGTCCGTCGTCGCGACGTTAGCGATAAAGTAATGTGCAACTTTTTTCGCGATGTCAAGATATCTCTGTTCCTTCGTGTGGTTGTACGACAGTGCAAAGCCGTAAAGCGCCCAGCTCTGACCGCGCGACCACGACGAACCGGCTATGTAGCCCTGACCGCCGAGCGTGTCGACAAGCTCGCCAGTTTCGTAATCGTATACGTTAATGTGATTGACTGAGCCGTCAGGACGTACATGATAACGCGCGCTCTGGTCTGCGTGAATCATCGCAAGATCCTTGTAGCGCAGATACTCGGTTTCCTCGGAAGCCCAGTACAGCAGCGGCAGGTTCATCATCGTGTCGATTATCGACCAGTTTTCTTTTTCCTTCGAGTTCCACGAAACTATAAACTGCGCCTTCGGATTGTAACGCGACATCAGATACTTCGCGGCGATAAGTCCGCGGCGCTTCGACGCTTCGCTGCCCGTCAGCTTGTAACCCGCAACGCTCGCGAGCGACCACTGGAAGCCTACGTCGTGATGAGTCGCTTCCGGATTGTACAGCACTTCATCAAGGAGCGTCTCCTGCTCCTCGGCCAGCGTCTTGTAGGACTCGTCCTTTGTCGCGCTGTACATATGCCACAAAATCCCAGCCCAGAAACCGTTCGTCCACCATGCGGCGTTGTTCTCGGCCTTGTTGTCGTACTTGCCGTCTATAGTCGTGTACGGTATTTTTCCGGCCGTGCGTTTCGAAACTACTGCGAGTTTCTTTTCTATTTTACTCCACGTTTCATCAATCCACGCTTTGTTTTCAAGCTTTAAGTCCTTCATTATGCGATCCTCCCCTTTAAAATCCGATATCGTCGGCTACAATTACGACGCTTATGCGTCCTTCGAATTTCCAACCGTTATGTATTATCGTCGTGTAGTTGCACATGCGTCCCTTGCAGTCACAGTCTTCGCACTTGCCCGTCTCGGCACACGGCGTAGTGTGACCGATGCGCTTGACGTTAAGCGGCGCGATTTCGCGCAGGCGCACAAACGCCGCGTCGATGTCCTTTACGAATTTGTTGACGCCGACTACGATGATTACGCGTTTCGGCCCGAAAATCATTGCCGCAACGCGGTTGCCCGTGCAGTCTATGTTTACAAGCTCGCCGTTTTCCGTGACAGCGTTTGTGCCTGTTAGGTAGTAGTCTGCCAGCAGTGACTGCCTGTGTATTTCTACGACATCCGGTATGAATTTCTTGCCCGGCTCGTAACGGTCGAAAAATTTGTACTTACCGTTTCTCATTTCTTCGACGAAGCCCATGTCGCCTAAGGCTGTCGAGCCGCCGAGGGCGACGCTCGCACCCTCGGGTATCATCGACAGTATAAGCCTCTTGGCCTCGTCAAGCGTTTCGACGGAGTGTACGTCGTAATGCTTTTTCGTGAGAATATCAGCCATGCGCTTGGCTTTAAGGCCGTTATGCCATTGCTTTATTTTGTTCATAGGACGCCTCCGTTAGCGTACAAGCCAGCCGCCATCCACGCACAGAATATGCCCGTTTACGTAGTCCGACGCGGGGCTTGCCAAGAATATGACCGTTCCCATCAAGTCGCTCGGAGTACCCCAGCGACCGGTCGGAATGCGGGAGAGGATTTCGTTGTTGCGGTTCTCGTCCGAACGAATAGGTGCGGTGTTCGCGCTTTCGATGTAGCCCGGTGCGATGGCGTTAGTCTGGATATTAAGCCCGGCAAGTTCGTTCGCGAAAGATTTCGTAAGACCGGCGACGCCGTGCTTGCTGGCGGTGTAACCCGGTACGAATTTGCCGCCTTGGAACGACAGCATCGAGGCGATGTTTATGATTTTGCCGCCGCCCTGCTTCGCCATGACTTTCGCGGCGAGCTGGCTCAGATGATACACGGCGTTTAAGTTGATTTCGATAATCGAAAGGTAATCGGCGTAGTCATGCTCCAAAAGCGGTTTGCGCTTGATCATACCGGCGTTGTTTACGAGAATGTCGACGCGTCCGAATTTCTTCATGCACTCGTTAATAACGGATTCGCGGCACTCGGCCTTCGTCAGGTCACCCTGAATGAACTCGACTTTTCTGCCGGTTGCTTCGACGAGAGCGCGGGTTTCGTCCCAGTTGTTGTCGTACGTCGGCACGAAAATATCCGCACCGGCCTTAGCAAGTGCTACGACATAAGCCTGCCCAAGCCCTTGGTTGCCGCCTGTGACGATCGCTACCTTACCTTTGAGCGAGAAAAAATCCAATGTAAAATCGTTTAAGTCTGACATGTTAATCCTCCTATAAAATACAGCTATAATACAGCTTATTGCAGCTCGTTAGTTTTAATGCCGTCCATGTCCGTGAATTCCTTGTTTTCTCCGCACATGCCCCAAATGAACGAATAGTTAGTCGTGCCGACGCCCGAATGTATTGACCAGCTCGGAGAAATGACGGCTTCTTCGTTTTTGACGACGATGTGGCGAGTTTCCTGCGGCTGACCCATCATGTGGAATACAACCTCACTCTGCGGCAGATCGAAGTAGAAATAAACCTCCATGCGGCGCTCGTGAGTGTGGCAGGGCATAGTGTTCCAGCAGCTGCACGGCTCGAGTTGAGTAAGCCCCATAGTAAGCTGGCAGCTTTTCATTACAGCCGGGTGAATGTACTGGTTGATTACGCGTTTGTTGAGCATGAGCGGATCGCCGGTGTTGACCTTGTTGGCTTTGTCGATGTCGATTTTGACGGTCGGGTACGTGCAGTGTGCCGGAGACGAGTTGATATAAAACTTCGCCGGTGCGTCGGCGTTTTCGGATTTGAAAACGACTTGCTTACTGCCCATGCCGATGTAAATGCCGTCTAAGCTCTTCATGTCGTACGCAACGCCGTCGATTTCGATCGAGCCTTTGCCGCCTACGTTGATAACGCCCATTTCGCGGCGTTCGAGGAAATACTCGGCTTTGATTTCGGCACCGCCGATTAATTCGACCGGCTTACTTACCGGCATTGCTCCGCCGAACACGATTCTGTCCGTGTGCGAATACGTGAGGTTGATTTCGTCCTTCGCGAAAATCTTTTCCTGCAAATAATTGTCCCGAAGCTCCTCAGTCGTGTAAAATTTTGAGTCCTCAGGGTGGTTTGAATACCTGATTTCCATAATGTCAGCTCCTTTTAGTATGTTTAGGTTTAGTACAAATTCCTGATTTTAAAATCCTTTTCGGCTTCGCGGCGTACGTCCTTGTCGGCGATAGCCTGGCGCTTGTCGTAAAGCTTTTTGCCTTTCGCCACAGAAATATCCAGCTTAACGAGGCTGCCCGCCAAATAAATTTTAACAGGTACGATCGTATAGCCGTCGCGTATTGTCGCGCCGCGCAGCTTATTTATCTCATACCTGTGCAGCAGCAGACGGCGTTTGCGCAGCGGCTCGCGGTTGAATATGTTGCCCTTTTCGTATGGGCTGATGTGCATATTCTCGATGAACGCTTGGTTGCCTTCTATCATAATGTAGCTCTCCGACAGATTGCACTTGCCCTCGCGTAACGATTTGACCTCGGTGCCGAATAGCTCGATGCCCGCCTGATACGTTTCCTCGATAAAATATTCGTGGTACGCCTTTTTGTTTTGCGCTATAAGCTTGACGTTGGATTTTTCCTTTTGCATAAAGACAGACCTTTCTAATTGAAAAGTGTGAAGAACAAATAGTGAAAAGTGTAAAGCAGATATTGAAAAATTTATAGAATATTTATATACTTTATCACAACGGAAAAAAACTTGCAACAAATGAATGTCGGGTTGATTTATTAAAGGAGGCGAAGCTGTATGAGACGTGAGCAGTACATGAGCCCGTTGTCAAACACGGTGTTTCTCGGGATTTATGCAAATTGCGAGAACGATCCTGAGCGGGAAGGTTCGTTGCGGGGATTAATAAATGCGATTATGGCCGACAGCCGTCCGCCGATTGAAAAAATCGAGAAGGTTCAGGTTGAGGACGCTGACTTGGGCGAGCATTACGGAGCAAAAGGTGTACGTATTGATTTGCTCGTAACGGATTGCTTTAAACAAAAATATATTATAGAAGTGCAGCTGTACCCTGATTTGTATATGATGAAAAGAAACTGGGTATACATATCTCGAATAATCAACCGCCAGTTAGGAGTCGGGGACGATTATAGCAAGTTAAAGCCCGTCGTTATGATAAATATTGCGGATTTTACATTGTTCGACGAGGATGATGTGCCGGGGTATTATAATGTCGGCAGCCTTATGTTACGCGGCACGCAGCATGTTGTGTCGAATGATTTGACGTTCTTTTTTGTGGAGATACCGAAGTTTTTGAAGCGGGAGAATAAAGAAGAGTTAACAAAGCTGGATTTGTGGCTTGAGTATTTTGTTAACTACAGTGACGAGAAAAGAAGAAAGGAGCTGGCCGCTATGAGTAATGCTATTGGCGCTTTTGATAAGGCGTATAATCATTTGCTTGACGATGATGATTTATGGTTTAAGTACGAAGCTGAGCGTAGGAACAGGGAAGCGTTTATGACCGGTATGATGACCGCTCGTGATTTGGGTTACGCGGACGGCATTGCGGAAGGGAAGGAGATGGGCAGAGAAGTAGGCGTGGCCGAAGGTAAAGAGATGGGCATAGCCGAAGGTAAAGAGATGGGCATAGCCGAAG
>CAZJLW010000131.1:0-4110 GCA_964546895.1 uncultured Eubacteriales bacterium
CCCTTACCTCCGTCGCCATCCCCATATTCATCATCATCCAAAAGCATAAACGCGGGATAAGCAGGTTGTCCGCTCATATCAGAAATACCAGGCTCATTGTTAAACGACCCTAGCCCCATAAATCCATAACCAATACCACTAAACCCATACCCGCCGCCGCTCTTAAACCCGCCGTCATTACTGGCGGTGAACTCTCCATTCCGATAACAATTCGAACAGTAGTCCTTGTTAATAGTTCCGTTTACGTTCTTTCCCATATCGTCCTTAGAAAACATCGGATTGCCGCATATTTGACAATTGTTGTACATAATTAATCCTCCTGTGATTTATAAAATAAGCCCGGCGCTATTAAAGCAGCGCCGGATATAAAGCCTTCAACTACCGTGACTTGCGTTCCTCATTCAGCATATTTTCAATAAAAATCCCGTACCCCTTTGTAGGGTCCTGCACAAAAACATGCGTAACCGCCCCGGCGATTTTACCGTCTTGTATTATGGGGCTGCCGCTCATGCCTTGAACTATCCCGTTAGTTTTACCGATCAGCTTAGGATCGGTAATCTTCAGAACCATTCCCTTAGTATTATCAGTAGAAAACCTATTCACACTTTCAATAAACACATCGTAATCCTTAACCTCACTGCCCTCGACATTCGAGCGTATCGTGGCGGGGCCTTCGTGTACCTCGTCCTGCAAGCTAATCTTCATGCGCTGGCTAGGCAGCTTGCCGAGAGACGCCACGTCAATCCTCCCGTAAATACCAAACGGGCTGTTGCTCGTTATTTCTCCAAGAATCCGCGTAGTCTTGATATCGCCGACCAGCTCGCCCGGCGAACCCCGATTCCCCTTCTTCACAGAAGTGATATCAGATTCCATTATCGTGCCGTCCTTGACGCTCATTATCTTTTTCGTATCGACGTCCAAAATACCGTGTCCCAGCGCCGCGAATTTATTAGTCAGCGGGTTGTAGTACGTGATAGTCCCAATACCCTGCGTCGAGTCCCTGACCCATACGCCTATCTTGTTTTGCTTGTTTTCAATGGATTTCACCGGCTCGATTACGTAGTCCAGCAGCTGCTGGTCGCGCTTTACCTTTAGCGCGATTTCCTTGTCGCTTTTTTCTACTATGTCCATTAAATCTTCTTTGTTGTTCAGTTGCGAGCCGTTCGCGTTAATTATCAAATCTCCGGACAGCAGCTTGCCTTCGGCGGGTTTTTTCGAGCTGCCGTCCTCGCCGTTGACGTATCCCGTTCCAAGCACCATGACGCCGTCCGTATTAATACGCACGCCGATCGTCATGCCGCACGGAACAAGCTCAATGGGAGGCTTCACATCAAGCGTCACCCGCTTAAGCGGAAAGCCGAACGCATTCAGCGTCATTTGTGCCGTACCGGCTTCCGATGCTTCGATCGTAAGCGGCTTGCCTAGGCTTACGGTGATGTTGTCCTTTACGGGTTCGCTGTTAACGGTCAGCGCACTAACCGTTTCTGGCTCAATAATTGCCTCTATTGGTAAATTAAAATTAAAGCGATGGCTGATGTTTTCGGTTAAATTTATTTTATTCGGGAAATATATAAAATTGTTGGATACATATATCAGCAATGACCCAACCATAAATATGTTGAGCAGAATAAGAAAAAACTTACATTTATTCCAAAATCCACGCATTTTGTTCACTTCCTAATCTTTAAAGTAATAGCACGCACATATATAAATTAACCTTTTTGGTGCCTGCTTATACTATTAAAATTTCCCGTGAACGAAAAAAGGCAAGGAAGCCCCTGTTTAGCTCCCCTGCCAATCTTGCCCGCTTAAAATACCGGCGTCAGCTTTGTAATAATCTCTTCCGTGTGGCCGTCAACATGCGGCTTGTCCGCCGACTTCTTGTCCGCCGCCGAATTTGATGTCCCCGAATCCGACGCAGCCGAATCCGCGATGTCGTTTATCTGCCCAACCAGTTCCAGCGATGCCGTAACCGATACGTGGTTGATTGCCTTGTCGATGGATTTCACCTTCTTATCGACGTCGGTTTTATATTTAATAAGACTCGCGTCGGTTAAATCGCCCTCGACTTCGATGCCCACTATGGCCGTGTTTCCCGAGATAACTACCGACGCCCTTTTGATTCCCTTCATCTTAGTAACGCCGTCGGCAATAACCTTCGTGCGGCGCTCCGTGTCATGCGTTTTTTCGTCAAAATCATGAACGGTGTCCGGCATGTTGGAGTTCAATACCTCATCCAAGTTGTTGTAAATCTCTTTTCGTTTATAAAGGCGTGTTATACCGTCTTTAACGGTAGCGTTTGCGCGCGTCTGAATTTTTTCGCTGCCGTTCGCGCCGCAGCCTGACATAAAAAAAATCGCAAGCACCAAACAATACATCCGACTCAAATTTTTTCTCAACGCAATTACCTCATTTCAAGTATGATATAACGTTAGTATGCGTTTAATAATAAAATTTAAAGATGGTAATTTTTTCTAAAAAAACGATACTAAAAGCGGAGTTTTTGTGGTACAATAGAGTAAAAATTTATAGGAGGAATTCTCATGGCACATCCAAGAACGCGTCGCCATTACCGCGCCGTTGAAAACGAAAAGAAGGAACAAAGAGAAATGGAAAAAGCCGTCGTTATACCCGATAACCAAAAGGGCATAGCACTTGCTTTTGTTATGGTTATGTGTGTTTTAGATTTTATTTTGGGGATTTTAGCGGGATATATGCTTTTCAGGCACGACGACTAAAAAGCAATAATAGGTGCGCCGTCATGATTGTTTGCGATCATGACGGCGCATTTTTTTTGCAAATCACGCACCGTGTCGAACATTTGTCCTGAACATTTGTTTGAATTTTTTCAAGAATTATGCTATCATTTCATTAACGAAATATTGCATGTGCAAAACAAGGAGGGTTTTCATGGGTACGGCGTTAACTCCGAAACAGGAGCAGATTTTTAACTTCCTTAAATCCGAAATCAGAAAAAAAGGCTATCCCCCATCAGTCAGAGAGATTTGCGACGCCGTTTCGCTAAGCTCTACGTCAACCGTTCATTCTCACCTCGAGGCTCTCGAAAAAAAAGGTTGCATCAAGCGTTCCCCGGCCAAAAACCGCTCAATAGAAATTTTAGAGTCCGACTTCTATAATAACGCGAAGGATTTCGTGAATGTGCCGATAGTCGGCGAGGTCACGGCCGGTATTCCGATCCTCGCGGTCGAAAACATCGAGGACTACTTTCCTATTCCCGTGGATTACGTACATAATGACGCGGTTTTCATGCTTAAGGTCAAGGGCGACAGCATGATCGAGGCCGGGATTTTTGATAAGGACCTCGTGCTGGTACGGCAACAGCCCACGGCCAACAACGGCGACATCGTCGTCGCGCTGCTTGAGGATTCGGCTACGGTTAAGACTTTTTATCGCGAGAACGGGCATATTAGGCTGCAACCGGAGAATCCCGCGTTCGAACCGATTATTACTAAGGATGTTTCGATTTTGGGGAAGGTTATTGGGTTGTTTCGGAGGTTTTAGCAATTTCACGACTGAGGACATACACACTATCCGCTACGAAAATTATGTGAAAACCAAAAATTTAAGCCCAAAAGAACTTATCGAGAAAACAAAAAAAGAGGCCGCTAAGGGCTGGGAAAAATTTCACTTCTGAAAAAAGAAGAAGCGGCTAAAACGGCCGTACAATGAGGAGGAACTACCATGCTAACCTTACGAAACGGCACATGTGCCTTCCTAAAAAGAGATGACAGCTACCTTCTGATGAAACGCAGCATCCACAAAAAAATATCGCCGGGCATATGGAGCGGTGTTGGCGGGCATATGGAGCCGGACGAGATTAACGACCCGCTTGCGACATGTCGCCGAGAGATTTTTGAGGAGACGGGCATAACGGATATTGCGGATTTGCGGCTGCGCTACGTTATTACGCGGCTGAGCGGAACCGAAATACGCCAGAGCTATATCTACTTCGGCAGGACAACCGCCGAAGCGACCGCCGTAACGGACGAGGGTGAGTTGTTCTGGATTCCGTCGGCGGAGCTGCTCGACCGCCAGTTTTCCCAGACGTTTACAGAAATGCTTAAGCATTACATAAGCAACTCGGCCGAA
>CAZJLW010000131.1:4210-9902 GCA_964546895.1 uncultured Eubacteriales bacterium
GAAGATGACCCGATGGCGCGAATAAATGGAGTTATTTATGCATAAGACAGTATTAAAGCATTTGATAGCGGTTGTTATTTTTTTATCTGCTGCGTTACTCCTTCTGTCAGCAACAGACAATGAAGAGGGCAAGCGTACGCATCTGCCGTTTGAAAAGGTTATCATCAATGGTACATATTCTTACAGTGAATCCGAACCCGGATGGGAACTTACGACGGATACGATACTTGACGACGAGAGAAGCGACGTATATATTTCCGGTAACTTTACGAAGTCTATACCGCTTAACCGGCTCGTTATGCTGCGCGTGGATAATATTAAGGTCGAAATACATCTTAACGGAACGCTTTTTTATTCTTACGGCGAGTTCAGCGGACACCGCTTCTACAACAAAGCCGACGGTAATGTTTGGACTTTCTTCATCTCCCCCGGAATCACCCCCGATGACAAAATCGAAATTCATCTGCAAAATCCATATGGCCCGCAGGGAGTTCGCCAACTGACAGAGTTCGTCAGAACAATGTATACCGGCTATGATATCGAGCTGTTTCAGTCCGTTTTGGCACTGAACGCGCCGCGCTTGTTTTCGGCTACGCTCGTTTTCTGCTCGGGATTGGTGCTGCTGTTTGCGTGTGTGGTACTTCTTTTTACAAAAGTACCCAATAACGAACGCTTTTTTTATTTTTCGGGCTTTACGATGGCATCAGGTGTCTGGTTTTTTATCCGCTTTGATATTATGTCGTTTTTTGTGCCGCTTCCGCTATTTAATAACCTGCTCGACTCCATTTCGCTGTTGTTTATTGCGCTGTTTTTTCTCGCTTACCTGCTTTCCTTTATTAACGGCAAATCCAGAGCGGTACTGCTTGTTACCGAGTATTTATATATTGCATTTTGCTTAGTGTATTTTATCGCTATTTTGTTTGGGCGGTACGACCCGTATTCTAACCAGTTCGTTCGTGTTATACTGATGGCGTTTCTGTCCGTATTGTCAGTCTCCTGTGTGCTGTATGAGAGCATTTGGGGTAAGGACGCGAACGCACGCGACATACTTTTTTCGGTGATGATACTAGGCCTCGGCTGCGTTGCCGACGTCGTTAATTATTACGTGCTTCATACCAATATCACGCTCGTGTTTAATATTTGCTTCTTTGTGTTCATATCGATTGAATATGTAAAAATGGTACGGTTCTTCATAGTGGCGTCGCGGAAGGCGGAGACGGCAGCGCACCTCGAAACCAAGATGTTGCAAAACAATATTGCTATAATGTTGTCGCAGATTCAGCCGCACTTTTTATATAACGCGCTGACCTCGATACATAGCCTATGCCACAACGACCCGGCGAAGGCCGAAAAAGCAGTGGCCGACTTCACCGAGTTCCTCCGCGGCAACATGGACAGCTTAAGCTCGACGAAGCCGATTCCGTTTGAGCAGGAGCTTGCGCATTTGGAACATTATCTTGCCATTGAAAAAATGCGCTTCGACGAAAAGCTGAACATCGTGTTCGACATAGAAGCAACCGACTTTCTGGTGCCGCCGCTGACGTTACAGCCGCTGGTTGAGAACGCCGTACGCCACGGCATAATGAAAAGAGCGCATGGCGGCACGGTTAGAGTGGTAACGCGAGAATTCGAAATGGACTATGTAATAATCGTGACGGACGACGGAACCGGGTTTGACCCGCAAATGCCGCCGACCAACGAGCGGCCGCACTACGGCATAGAAAACGTTCGTCACCGGATAGAAGCCATGTGCGGGGGGATTCTTACGATTGACAGCTCACCGGATATAGGTACAATAGCTACGATTTCCCTACCAAAATAAAAAATAAGGGCTTATCACCATTTGCATATCGGTGATAAGCCCTTCGCTTTGCGTCACTTACTCAATAATTTATCCAGATAAACCGACTTCATCTGCCTACTTGCCATCGCCTTTTTTACAGGCGGCAGCTTAAGTATCGCCGACAGAATCGCCGCCATCGCCCTGTGGCTGTACAGCGCCTTGTTATCTAAGATAAGCTCCTGCAACATGCCTTTCTCGATTGCCATAAGCACGACGCGGTGTACGGACGTCGACGGGGTTATGACTTTTCTGCCCGTGTGCTTGAGCTTAAGGCTTTTGTTCCTACAGGCGCGGACACACAGGCCGCAGCCGATGCAGACATCCTCGTCTATGACGGGGATTTTTTTGCCGTTGTCGTCGTGCATTTCTATTACGTCGATTTGACAGGCGCGCTTACATTTGCCGCAGGAAATGCAACCGTCTCGGTCAAGCTCCGGCGTAAAGCCAGTAGCCTCTATCGGGTGCAGCGCGCCGAATTTCCTCGCCGCGACGAGCGCTTCGCAGCAGCAGCCGCAGCAGTTGCATATGAAAGACGGGTTGTTGCGCACGTTCTCGCCGCACTGGACGAGGTCGTATTCGTAAGCCTTGTGCAGTATTTCCATAGCTTCGGAAGCATCGGCGCGGCGCGCGTAGCTGTGTCGTATGAGCGAGTCCGCGCAGTTGCCGAACGTCATGCAAATTTCCTCAATCGGCGCGTCGCAGTTCTTCCCGACATGTTCCATTTTATGGCGGCAGTAGCACAGTCCGATGCCGATATGCTCCGCTGTTTTGATAATATGGCTCGCGCGTTCGAAGTCTAGAATATGAACCGTGTTATCGGCGGAAAGCGCACCCTCGTTTACAAACGTACGACCGAGCCGCGTCTCCGTACTGAAAAACAGTTGCTTAACGAAATCCTCCTCGACGTTCATATACTGGTAGAACAGCTCGCCCAGCAAATGCTGGTCGATATCGTCGCGCGTGCGCATCATCGAGAATTCCAGAAAGCCTGCCATCGGCGGCGGCAGTAAATATTGTGTGACGCCGTTCGTTTCCATGTCGAGCAAAATACAGCGCGCGGCCAGCCCGTCCAGAACCGTCTGAGCCTCGCGCGGCGTGACATGCCATATGGACGCGGCTTTTTTCGCGGTGAACGGCTTTATCGGAAGCTGAGCGACGAGTGCCGCTTCCTTTTCCGAAAACAAAATTTCAAGAATCTTATACAGCGTATCCGACGGCGGCGCGCCTTGCGGGAAGCGGTTGAGCCGTTCCTCCAAGCTTTTGTACGCGGATCGTGCCGTTATATGTGACATTTGAATGCTCCTTATATATTCGGCACTAAACATTGTAATATTTCAATCGGTTTAGTGCCGAATATTTTCCGCTGTTTATAGGAGGGCGTTAATGTTTCGTTTTGTGAAACATTAATGCCGCCTATATAGTTAGAGTAATGCAAGAGGTCCTATATGGCTGTTTATACGGATGAGGTATTTTTCGAATGAAGCCTTTTCGTTGGCCGCCGCGCAGTCGCTGCGCCCAAGCCGCTTCGCCGCGAGATGGAACGCGTAGTTGTCCACCGAAATTCGCGGTTCGATTTGCTCATATCTCCACAGGTACGGATTGTCGACGAAAGGCAGCAGATAATCTATTGCCAGCTCAATGCCTTTGCCATCCGGTGTTTTGTAATGCCAGAGGTCTGTGCCGTTTAGATATGCCAACTCACAAATAGCTCCCCAAGCGCTTAAATTAAACAACGAGTACGACAGAGTCTTCGTGCGTTCAAGCTCGAGAGGGAAACTGCCGCGAGGGTACTTTCCGCCGTCCTCGCTTACGATCTGCGTAGGTATTTGCTCACGTTTAAACCGCTCGATGGAATAGTCTATCAAATCAATCCTGCCGGTTAACGACGCGAACGACATCAGCTGCGCAAAGTACCAGCTTGTATGATTGTTCCCGTGGCACGATTCTTCCTGTCCGTGTTTGCTTGTAATGAGCCAGTCAATGTACTGGGAAAACCAAGCTTTTACTCCGTCTACAACTTCGCTGTAGCCGCCTAGTTCTTCTAAAAATCCCAACGCGTGTACGACGAGCATCATTTGGCGCGAATCGATTATGCCGATGCCCCGTCCGTCGCAAATCCCTTTGATGGCTTGCGCGTGATTCAGGTTGGGGTTCATTATCGTTTCCTTGTCGATATACCACACCTTTAGAAGCAATGCCGCCTTGTCGGCGTATTTTTTTTCATCGAGGAAATACGCGGCGGACGCCAAATACATTACATCTTTGCAAAGTGTAATCAAATCATCCTTGTGGCTACAAAATGCGTTCCTGTTCTTCAATCCGTCATGCCTTATATACGGGCCGTCGGGATTTTTTTCGTCAGGCCACCAATACGAGCCTATACTGTAATAGTCGTGCGGATCGCCGCTTGCAGCCGGGCTTTTGTAATACGTAACGGAAAACGGCCCGTCAGCCATACTTTCGTCGGCCATATAGCGCAGCTCATGCGCTATGCGTTTGCCGGTTCCGTTGTTTAGGCGCTGTTTCACAGCCTGCATATCATTTTGCGTAACAAATACAAAACTCATCATACCACCCCTTTTCATATATAGGTGGCATTAATGTTTCACAAAACGAAACATTAACGCCCTCCTATAAACAGCGGAAAATATTCGGCACTAAACCGAATGAAATATTACAATGTTTAGTGCCGAATATATAATTGAATTATAGCAATATTATTTCATCGGCGCAAATAATTAATCAATCTGTATCGGCGGTGTAGTGAAGATATATTTGATTTATTCATACCAATCGTATATAATGTCATATAAATTGTTGTTATTATGTGGCGATTTTGTCGGAAGGGTAGGTATATCATGAGTTTACTGAACAATAGAAAAATAAGGGCGCGGTTAATGTCAGGCTTTATACTTATTTCTATAATCGGTGCGTTGGTAGGCACGTTCGGAACGCTTGCGCTCAGGAATTTGAGCAACCAATCGTCTCGGGTTCTGAAAAACACCGTTCTGCCGCTGTCGGAGCTTGCGCATTTGCTGTCAGATTTTCAAGAAATCCGCGTCGAGATAAGAAACTTCACTCTCGTTCAGTCTCAGAGCGATAAGAACACGGTTTACTCGAACATAAAACTGATAGTCGACGACATCGACTCGATCCTGCCGCAGCTGAAAACGT
The DNA here is from genome assembly GCA_964546895.1 of uncultured Eubacteriales bacterium. Classification (GTDB taxonomy): domain Bacteria; phylum Bacillota; class Clostridia; order Lachnospirales; family CAZJLW01; genus CAZJLW01. The sequence goes on from CAZJLW010000131.1 coordinate 9,228, forward strand.
CGCTTGAAAGCGCCGAGGCTAAAACGTATTACGACAACATTACAACAGAGTTCGAGCTATACAAAACAACGATGAATGAAAGCATTACCTCAGCGATGGGGATGGATACGGATACGGCGTTTAAGTTTCTGGGTGGCGTATTGCCGACGCATATCGACAAAATCATAGACAACACCGAAAAACTGCTCGCGTCCAAAAACAACCTGGCCGAAAGAGTCTCAACCGAAATGGCGAAAACGGCTAAGACAACAAACATGCGCATGACCATCGGGTTGGTTCTGTGCTTTGTGATGTCGGCGTTTCTGGCGATTTTGATATCGAAATCGATTAGCGACCCTATAATACTACTTAAGAATTTTATGATGAAGGCTGAGAACGGGGATTTCTCGGGCAGAATTAATATAAAGGTCGGAGCGGAGCTTGGCGAGTTAAGCGCAGCGTTTAACAGCCTGCTCGAAAAAAACAGCGCCGCGATAAAGTCGATTTTGATCACGGCGACGAGCCTTAAGGCAACAGCAGAAAATGTGCTTGCCGATTCCAACAACCTAGTCAACAACGGCAACAACACGAGCATAAGAACGGGCGTCGTCAGCTCGGCGATAGACGAGATATCGGCCGGTATGAGCCAATCCTCCGGGTCTCTGACGTCGACCAGCACGAATATTCACACGATAG
>CAZJLW010000132.1:0-6193 GCA_964546895.1 uncultured Eubacteriales bacterium
GTGCCGTCTTTAAACAAAAACGCAAAGTCCTCATATGTTTTCTCAATAACAACCTGTGTGTTTTCGGTCGGCAGCGGCCTTTCTATTTCGACCGGCACATCTACACCCAGAAACTCCAGTGTTTTATTACTGAACAATTCCAAAGCAGCCTTAAACACTGCATCATAGTTTTGCTGAAGGTTCGTTGTTTTGTTTTCCAATTTGGCTTCTCCCCCTGTCGCGCTAGTTTTGCACAGCCCGTTAAATGATGAACGGGGCTACTCTCTAGCGGGTCTGTAGTATGTCTTATTCTCACTTACCTTTGTAAAATAATAATCATGGTTAAGCTGCCTACGGGGGCTGTTATCGGCTACGGCGTTGGCGGCGCTGATTATGGGAGCATCGGTGTTAAGGCTGTTGCATGGCGGTGCTTCGAACAATATCCAATTCAGCAGCTTAGCTTTGAACTCGTCGATTTCATCCTTATACGCGGCGTTGCCAAAAAGATTATTTTTCTCTAACGGGTCTTTCTCCAAATCGAAGAACATACTCTCCGCTGAGTTCTTATGCAGCAGAAGCTTTCTTGTGGCTGAGCGCACCATATAGCCGGTGCAGCCGTGGCTTTCTGCAAACACGTATTCCTTACCCGTGTCGCCGCCGGATAAATCCGTACCGACCATATAAGGCATAGCCTTACACCCGGCTTGATTTAGTACCGTCGCCGAAATGTCCACGTTGTTCACCATCGTGGCGCTGACAGCGCCGCCGCGGTTGCCGCCGGGGTATTTTATAATCAGCGGCACCTTCATAAGCGGGTCGTACATATAGCCGTTTTTCCCGACTAAGCGGTGATAGCCCATGTAATCCCCGTGGTCGCTCGTGTATATTATCAGCGTGTTGTCGTAAATGCCTTTGGTTTTCAGGCAGTCTATGATTCGTCCTACATGGTAGTCAATTTCCGAAATTGAGCCGTAGTAGTATGCCAATATTTTGCGGAATAGTTCCTCCGTCACTTGCTCATGCGGGAAATGTCCTTTGTGCTTCGCCACGTCCCACGGGAAACACTGTTCCTGCCAGCCATCGGGCAGTGCGAGCTTGGCGGGATCGTACATGTCGCACCACGGCTTCGGCGGGTCGAACGGGTGGTGTGGCTTGATGAAGCCAACCATGAGCATGTTGCCACCGTCGCCCCAATTCTCAACGGTACTTAGCGCGCGGTCGGCTATCCACTGCGTTGTGAAATCCTTCTGATCCAAATCGGACGCGATCGCACCGTGCGAGTCCCAATACTCCGCCGTGGCGTCTACGCGGTACTTGTCAACTTGGTCAATCAAATCCACTATGTCGGCCATTCCGTTTTCACGCAAATATGTATGGTAATCGTCGTCGTACCGTCCTAACCCGCACTGCTCGGCCAGCTCCATTTCCTGAAAACCGACGTCCAGGTACGTGGGAGTAAAGTGCATTTTGCCGACTGCCTTTGTTTTGTATGATGCTTCGGACAGTATTTTCGGGAAGGGCTTTATCCCGGCGGGGATAGTCGCTACGTTGCTTATGCCTGTGTGCTGGTGCGTGTACAGCCCGGTTAGAAGCGAGTATCTCGAGGGCGTGCAAACAGGGTAGGGGCAGAAGCTGTTCGTGTAGAGGACGCTGTCTTCCGCCAGGGCGTCTAGGTTTGGTGTGAGTACGTCGGCGTTGCCGTAGCAGCCGAGGCAGTCTTGCTTGTGCTGGTCGGCGTGTAGGATTAGGATATTGGGCTTGGTGTTCATTTTGTTCATTTCTCCCTTTCTTTTATAGGCATTAGGAAATCCATATGGGTGAGGATATGTTTCTTGTTTTTTAGGCCGTATACGTTATACGAATTGATGTGCTCCTCCAATCGCCCCCAGCCCGAACACATAATGGTGGCATCTTTAATAGATTCGTTTTCGAATGGCGGACGAGCGTCGTATTCAAAATCGTCGCTGTTATTTAGCCAAGCGTAAAACGGTTTCCAGTCCTCAAAACTGACGGGCTTGCTTGTGAAAACGGCATACAGGCCGCCGTCAAAATGCTTATAGGTAAGAGGGTCGTAAATGGCAATGTCATCTGGGATAGTTGCCCAGACCTCGTATCCGTGTTCGACGAATTTATCTCCGTCAAAGACCGGGTTGTTAAAGCCAAAGAATCTTGCACCGGGGTTGATTTTTAATAGTTCCGTATTTGCTACGAATTGTTCCATGATAACATCTGCGTTATGTTCGGCAGCGTCGCCGCGACAGTAAACACTCGCTACAGACGAAGGCGGAAGACTAATAATCCGCACATCCTTATCAAATATTTTCATTAATTTTTCGCTTGCTTTGTTTAAGTCGTTCATTGACTTTTCCTCCTTGAAGTTAGATTTAGAAACAGTCAAGGAATCCACAATCTCAAGCAAGCTCTCGTCTTCTAGTAATGCGAATTTAGTAACGTTGAGATTGAGCCGCTCGATAAATGTTTTAATAACGCCGCGAATAATAGACAGCGCGGCGATTTCGTCCTCAATCTCGGAAAGATTGTATTCGAACGCCTCTATTGCCACTGCCGCATCGCCGTTTAACAAGATTTCACCTATTTGCTTAAGCGGTATTCGCAGCTTTCTCAGTGTGATAATCTGGCGCAAACGTATAATGGTTTCGCGGTCATAAGTACGATAGGCTAAATCTTCTTTTTTTGCAGGGGCAATCAACCCAACTTGTTCGTAATAACGCAGAGTTCGAGTGGATATGCCGAGCTGCTTTGATACTTGACTGATGGTTGTTAGTTCCATGACTATTCCCTTCCTTCAAGTTGATAATACATGCTTACGTCGCGTCAACGTCAAGTGGTTTTTATTTTATCATGTCCATATGCGTAGCGCATGAAAATTTCAATTATAACTAAAAAAAGCTGAACCGATATGGTCATATAACGACCACGTCGGTTCAGCTTCTTCGTCTTTCTTCATCAATAATAAAAATTATGTCCGCCGATTTTAAATGCAAATTCCCGGTTGCTTTGAACCCATTTTGTTTTGGCTATTACAGGGTTTATGAAAAATAGCGCCGCTTCGGCATTGTTACGCCCTTCGAGTGCATCCAGCGCCGCCAAGTACGACGAAACCGACGGCTCTTTATTAATCGCGCCGTTAACGGTCGGCGTGAACTGCACGCCGTTTTTGCGGTCGAAGATGACTTCCTTTATCGTTTGCGGGAAAATCCGGCTTTCGACGCGGTTGCGTACGACGCTTGCGACGGCCAGCTTCGATTCGAACGTTTCGCCGTTCGCTTCGGCGTGTACAATTTTCGCGAGCCACTTCAAATCATCGCGCGAATAGCCGTTGTAATCCGCCAGCGCGTTCAGTACGTAGTTGCCGGTCAGCTGCTCGTCCGGCTTTTTACCGCTGTCCGGCGTGTAAAACGCGACGACGCTGCCTTCGGTATACGCCTTCCAAGTCAGCCCGAGCTTCTCTCCGAAGAAATCAGCCGAGGCCATCATTGTGTCGCCTACGAGCTTGACGTTTGTAGGTGTCAGCGTCTTGCCTCCCATGACAACCGTCGCCAGCTTTTCGTTCGGAAGCCACTTTACCTCCGCCCCGGCTGATTCGCTTATCGCTCGCAGCGGCACGTACAACGTATCGCCCGACCGGAACGGCGCCGCCGGAAGCTGTAGCAGATTATCGTTTAAAAGAACCCTGAATTTCGGAACGCTGTGCGTTTCGGCAAACGCGCTGCTGTCCGTGTTGGCTGTCATAAGCCCCGCCAAAAAAAGGCCTATGCCAATCCTCTTTAGCTTTATTAAAATTACGTTTCACTCCTTATATATGTTCGGCACTAAACATTACAAATTTCTAATCGGTTTAGTGCCGAACATTTTCCTTGATTTGTGAAACACGAAAATGTTTCCCGTTTTTGGAAACATTTTTGCCACACATACACATGCCGCGATTTGCGGCACAGGTATTCGATGTTAAAGTAAATATTACCTTTAATAATCTTGCCAGTTTTGAGAATTATATACATGGCGGCGTATGCCGGGGTGCGGAAAACAAAAGCCAATAACCGCTTAATCAGCAAGTTATTGGCTCATATAAACATTTTAAATACTCAACACAATAAATATCTCACACCCATTCTCAGTATCATTAATCTCATACTCAGCCTTCGCCCCGGAGTTCTTCACAATCTCCACAGCTTGCTTGATCGTATTAGTAAAAATCCGCATATCATTAACCCGCTTACGCATAGCGGCCTTGGCCGCGTTCCCTGCCTGCGCCTCCCGCTTAAGAATCGCCTGCTCAACCAGCTCCTCCGTTCTCTTAACAGACAACCCGCCGTCAAAAGCCTTCTGCAACACCTCAAGCTGCGACTTCTCATCAGTCAGCTTTAGCACGGCGCGCGCGTGGCGCTCGGACAGCTGGTGGTCGAGCAAAAACTTCTGCACGGGCTTGGACAATTTTAATATACGCAGCTTGTTCGCGATTGCGGATTGGGACTTGCCGATACGCTCGGCTAGCTGCTCCTGCGTGAACGAGTAGTCCACGAGCAAATTCTGGAAGCCCTCGGCTTCCTCTATGTAACTCAAATTCTCGCGCTGTAGGTTTTCGATGATGGCTAGGATTGCGCTGTCCTTGTCGGAGATGTTTACGACGATGGCGGGGATCGCTTTTAGCCCGGCGAGCTTTGAGGCGCGCAAGCGCCGTTCTCCGGCGACCAGCTCGTAGCTGTGGCCGTTTATGAGCCGCACGCTTATCGGCTGCAGTACACCGTATTCGGTTATGGACTTCGCCAGCTCCTCGAGCGCCGTCCGGTCGAAAAATTTTCGCGGCTGATACGGGTTCGTCATAATTTTGTCAATCGGCAGATACAGTATTTCCCTGCTTGCAATAATTGCTGTGTTTCCCATATTTAGCACCTCTTTCGCAATTTTGGAGTGATTATAGCATAATATTTCCGCTCGTCCTGACGGATTATGGAGGGCGAAAAAAATATTTCCCCTTGGAAATAGCAAAAAGCCCTATCGAAGGATAGGGCTTTTTAATATTTTGGCGGGCGTCCTAGGGAATTCGGACGGTGTGTGGCGAGCCTTGCGAATGATTACGATGCTGTGCGTGATGTCGCTAAACGGGATATTAATATGCTTTATATCGGAAATTTCACCGCCAAGCCGTTTAATAGCCGGTAACGCCGCCGTTAATTCCTCTTTGATGTCGTTTCCTTTCAGCGCGGCGAAAGCGCCGCCGATTTTTACGAACGGCACGCAGAACTCGGCAAGCACGGGCAGCGCCGAAACCGCGCGCGAAACGCTGTAGTCGAAGCGCTCGCGGTAAAGCGGCAGCCGAGCGGCATCCTCCGCGCGGGAATGCACAGCCGACACGCCGTCAAGCCCGAGCGCCGCAACGACCTCGTTCAGAAACGAGACGCGCTTGTTCAAGCTGTCGAGCAGCACGCACTCTATCCCGGGGCGCAGAATCGCAAGCGGTATCCCCGGAAAGCCCGCGCCCGTGCCGACATCGACGAGCCGTTCGCCGGGCTTCATATCCAGCGCAAGCAAAACGGACGCGCTGTCCGCGAAATGCTTAAGGGCAATACCGGCGTCGTCCGTTATGGCGGTGAGATTGATTTTTTCGTTCCAAGCCAGCAGCAGGTTCTTGTACGCGGAAAAACGGGCGGTCTGTTCGGGGGAGACGTCGATGCCCAAGGCGGCGCACGCGTCCACGGTCAGCGCCTCGCACGAAGCGCCGCTACTCCCGCTCAAAGCCGTAAATTTTCCATTTTCCAAACCTATCCGGCTCCTTCACCATGTGTAAATGTATGATACTGTTTTTGGTTTCGTTGCTCAGCACCAAAATCGAGTTAGTCCTAAAATTATTTTTGGCGTCGGCGACGCCGGCCTTCGACAGGCATTTATAACCGTCGACGGCTCGGAAAAAATCCTTCAACTCGTCAAGGTCGAACTGCTGCGAAAGGTTCTTGCTTATATATGCCTTTATGCCGTCGGCGTCGCTGTTCGTGAGCGCTTCCATAAAAAGCTTCACAACCGCGTCCTCCGTCGGGATATTGAAAAATGGCGCGCTGTTCTTCTGAATAACGTCGTCATTGCGAAAGCTTGCGTTTTTTATTTGAACCTTGTGAGAATCGCGGCCGTAAGCCGTGCTTCGCATCGGTAAGAAAAATCCCCAATCAGTTTGCAATTTAACTCCTCCTGTTTCTTT
>CAZJLW010000132.1:6293-9821 GCA_964546895.1 uncultured Eubacteriales bacterium
TCGGCGTTGTCCTGCCGCAGTAGCAACCGATACTCCGCGCGCGACGTCATCATGCGGTACGGCTCCTGCGTCCCCTTCGTTACCAGGTCGTCTATCAACACGCCGATGTAACCTTCCGAGCGGTCGATTATGAGTGGCTCACGGCCTTGTACGGACAGCGCGGCGTTTATTCCGGCGATGATGCCCTGCGCCGCCGCTTCCTCGTAGCCCGAGCTGCCGTTAAACTGCCCGGCGCTGAACAGCCCGTGTATTTCCTTGAACTCGAGGGTCAATCGCAACTGTGTCGCGTCAATGCAGTCGTACTCGATCGCGTACGCCGTGCGCATTATTTCGCAGCGTTCAAGCCCGGGTACGGTGCGGTACATTTGCAGCTGCACGTCCTCCGGCAGCGACGTTGACATGCCCTGCACGTACATCTCGCAAGTGTCCTCGCCCTCCGGCTCAATAAAAATCTGGTGGCGATCCTTGTCGCTGAACCGCACGATTTTGTCCTCGATCGACGGGCAGTAGCGTGTGCCGGTGCCTTCGATTACGCCCGCGTAAAGCGGCGAGCGGTGCAGGTTTTCGCGGATTATACGGTGGGTTTCTTCGTTCGTGTACGTCAGGTAGCACGGGATTTGCTCGCGGCGTATATCCGCGGCGCGATTCGTGAACGAAAACGGTACGATGTTCTCGTCGCCGTTTTGTATTTGCATTTTTGAAAAGTCCACAGTGTGCCGGTTGACGCGCGCCGGTGTGCCGGTTTTGAAACGGTACATCTTCACGCCGAGTTGGCGTAGGCTGTCGCTCAGCTTTTGCGACGCGCGTAAGCCGTTCGGCCCGCATTCGTTGATTGTTTCGCCGTATAGGCAACGCGCTTTTAGGTATGTTCCGGTGCAGATGATAGCCGCTTTGCAGCGGTACACCGCGCCCGATTCGCTGACTACGCCTGTTATCGCGCCGTTCTCGACTTGCACCTCGATGATTTCAGTCTGACGGATTTGCAGGCTCGGCGTCGCTTCCAGCGTCTTTTTCATTTCGCGTGAATATTTATATTTGTCGGCTTGCGCGCGCAGCGAATATACCGCCGCGCCCTTTGCCGTGTTTAGCATTCTTGTTTGAATGTAGGACTTGTCTATGTTTTTTGCCATTTCGCCGCCCAGCGCGTCGACCTCGCGTACGAGGTGTCCCTTCGACGTGCCGCCGATGTTGGGGTTGCACGGCATCATGGCGATGCTGTCTAGGCTTATGGCGAACATGACCGTTTTCAGTCCCATTCGCGCCGCCGCCAGCGCCGCTTCGCATCCGGCATGTCCCCCGCCGATTACGCAGACGTCAAAATCCCCCGAATTGTAACGCATGTTTGCTTCATCTCCCTACTTCCCGAGACAAAACGTGGAAAATATCTTATCTATAATATCCTCGTCGAGCGTTTCGCCCGTTATGTCCCCTAAAAATTTGTAGCACTCTGTTAAATCTATAGCGACGCAGTCTTCTGTGAATCCTGCGATGATTGCGTCTGTGGCACAGGTAAGGCTTTTTTGTGCGCGTTCCAGTAAGTTCTTGTGTCGGACGTTTGTTACGGTGATGGCTTCGCCGGTGGTTATTTCTCCGGTTAGGAACATGTCGCGTAGGCGTGTGTAGAGGTTTTCGAAGCCGGTGTGGTTTTTGGCGGAGACGAAGATTATGTTTTCCGGTGGGATTGATGTTAGGTGGTGCTCTGTGAAATTGCGCGCGCCCCCGTCCGCTTCATCCATCAAATCGCTCTTATTAACAAGCACAACTACCTTCTTTTCCGAAAACCGCCCCAACAACTCAAAATCCTCATCACCCGGCGCACTACCGCCGTCCAGCACAAACAAAATCAACTCCGCGCCCTCAGCAGCCGCGACCGCGCGCGAAACGCCAATCGCCTCAACCGCATCTGCCGTCTCACGAATACCGGCAGTATCCGCAATCTTCAGCGGAATATCACCAATACTGATAAACTCCGTAAGCACATCCCGAGTAGTCCCCGGCACATCCGTAACAATCGCGCGCTCCTCGTCCAGCAGGACGTTCAGCACCGACGACTTCCCGACATTCGGCTTGCCGAGTATAACCGTCTCTATTCCCTCGCGTATTATTTTTCCACGCCCGAACGTTTTTATAAGCGCGTCCAGCCGCGCCGTCAAACTCGCCGCGGCGGCCGCGACCTCGTTCAGATTTATTGTTTCCATATCATGCTCCGGGTAATCAATGGACGCCTCAATATGCGCGATAAGTCGGAGCAACTCGTTTCGCATGTCCGTTATTTCGTTTTTCAAGCCGCCGCTTAAGCCTTTAACAGCCGCCTTTAACGCCGCGTCCGTCTTAGCGTTAATAACGTCCATGACGGCTTCCGCCTGCGACAAATCAATGCGCCCGTTCAAAAACGCCCGTTTCGTAAACTCGCCGGGTTCGGCGAGACGCGCGCCGCTTCGCAGCACGAGCGACAAAATCTGCTGAGTCGCCTTAACGCCGCCGTGACAGCTTATCTCTACGACGTCCTCACGCGTGTAAGTTTTCGGCGCACACATAAAGCTGACGAGAACCTCATCGATGACTCCGCCAGAAAGACCGCCGCTTCCGCCGTCACTGTCGCCGCCGTCAACAATAGTCCCATACCGTATCGTATGGCTTTTTATATTCTTCAACAGCCGAGCCTTCCCGCCCGGCCTGAAAATTTTTCTAATAATACAAAACGCGTCGCCGCCCGAAAGCCTGACGACGGCGATGCCGCCGTTGCCGGGCGGGGTTGATACGCCCGCGATTGTGTCGTTTGCCGCTTCGTACATTATGAAAGCTCCTTAAAATATTTCAGTGTATCGAATGAAGTATAGCATGTATTTTTTTTAATTACAATTCCTGATTAAGGATACGGAACGTTCGTAAATTATGCCGATTTTCGTCTCGTGTCAACATAGTAGACGAAAATCCACATGTTTTAACCATATGCGTGTTAAGGGCATATGTGAATTCTCGCAGAATTGTTAAACCTGAAGTCGAGTGGCTAAAAATCTAAAAAGATGTTGATTATTTTAAAATATTGCATATAATAATAGTAGATTTATTATATTTATTTCATTACACATATTAGAGAGTATTGAGCAAACAAAAAATATTTAAAGAGTTATTCATACGTAAACAGATTGAGAGCCACTAAATTTTTATTTAGTGGCTCTTATATATTGCTTAACATGGGCGACCTTGCGGTCGCCTGTTTTTTTTAACAGAAAGTGGTATAATAAAATAAAAAACTTCATCGCCGAACACAGAAAGGAGCAGTCAAAAATGAAAAAACTCTTACTGGTAATCGACATGCAAAACGACTTTATCACAGGGACACTCGGCACGCCGCAGTCACAAAAAATACTACCGAACGTAAAAGCAAAAGTAGCTGAATACAAAAGCAAAGGACACACAATCATTTTCACTCGCGACACGCACCAAAAGGAGTACCTGACAACACAAGAAGGCAGAAACCTCCCGGTGGTTCACTGTATCGAAGGAACCGAAGGGCATTTAATC
>CAZJLW010000133.1:0-3738 GCA_964546895.1 uncultured Eubacteriales bacterium
TACACAAAACGCCCACGCTGACGGTGAGTACACCGAAAACGTGGGCGTTTCATTTGCATTACCACACACTGCGGGGCTAGCCGCTTCCATATTCAATCGTTATTCAGTTCGTTTTGCAGCCGCTTTATTGTGATTTCGTCAAGACCGGTATCCTCAGCTACTGCATCAGTGGCTATGCCGCGCTTTAGCATCTTTTTAGCAAAGTCTAATCTGTCGTTGATTACAGTCTTTTGAACAGCACTTTCAACAGCTTTTTCAACAGCTCTTTCAACAGCCCTTTCAATCATTATTGTTGCCAAATCAGTCATTTCCAGCACCTCCAGTAATTCATCAACTTTGTTTTCATCAAGATAGCGGTTCGCAAAGGCGAAAGCGGCAGCTATGCAGGCGTTCCTTTTTGTAGTATCGGGTATACGCTGCGCGAGTTCGACCGATTTAATGACCAGTTCATCCTTTGGGATTGAGTTTCTCATGAGTGGGAGAAATATCAGGTTAAGCATGTCAGTGTCTGTCAGATCATGAACGGTATGAAGTTTTGCCGTCAATTCCGAGTAGATGGCGTCCCCGTCATAATCATTCATCATGACCTTATCCGGAGTATATACCAGAGAGCCGATATTTAAGCTCACGTCGGCCCGCTTTACATCCGCCGAGTAGATTATTAGGGTTGTTACCTTACGGCCGTCCCGCTCGAATAGGCGCATGTCATACGCCGCAAATCGTATAAGGTCGGTTTTACTATACGTTGTCTGAAACTCGAAATGCAGGTATGTATCGTCTTCCAGCAAGAAAATGAAGTCGGAGCTGGAACCTGTGACCTCAACCGCCGGAAGCTCCACATTAATCAACTCTTTTATTTTTGCCGTCTTAACTCCGTAAAATTCAAGCGTGGCGTTTTTGAACAAGCCGCTTGTGTATTTTTGGATTAAGTCCTTGGCATGTTTTGATATAGCCGCATCCAAGCTATTCACCGTCCTTTGCAGTGAAAAACAAAAAGGCTTTTCAGGTTAGTCGCCCGAAAAGCCTTGATTTCTATAGCGGAGGAGGGATTTGAACCCCCGACACTGCGGGTATGAACCGCATGCTCTAGCCAACTGAGCTACTCCGCCAGAGTGGGAACAATAGGGCTCGAACCTATGACATCTTGCTTGTAAGGCAAGCGCTCTCCCAACTGAGCTATGCTCCCGCTGCGAAGATGATAATACAACAAAGTAAATATTTTGTCAAATATTTTTTTTAATTCAGGTGAAAAATTCTATAAAAACTTGACTACTAAAATTTATTTTTATATAATAGCTTTCATACTGACGCTGCATGAGGATAAAAATACCCTCAGGCAGCATTATTACGCAATTATTGAAGGAGGTGCAATCTATGAAAAGAACATTTCAGCCGAAAAAAAGGCAAAGAAGCATGGAGCATGGTTTCAGAAAGAGAATGAGTACGAGAAACGGCAGAAAGGTTTTGCTCAGAAGACGCAGAAAGGGCAGAAAGGTCTTGTCCGCTTAAATGGTAGTGGTGTCGGGGGGTGGACATGAATTTTACCGATTCGCTGAAAAAAAATTGCCTGTTCCGGCTTGTTTATGCTAAGGGCGCTTCCGTGGCCAACAGATTTGTTGTTATGTATGTGCTGAAAAATAATTTGCCCGTGAACCGGGTCGGATTTACCGTTGGCAAAAAGGTCGGCATTAGCGTCGTCAGAAACCGCGTCAGGCGTTTGCTGCGCGAAAGCTACCGCTTGCAGGAGCTACGGCTTCTAGCCGGGTACGATATTGTTTTTGTCGCCCGCGCCTCCTGCAAGGACGCGACCTATCGCGATATTGAGTCGGCCGTTTTGTCGCTGGCCAGAAGGCACGGCATCACGGCTAATAAATGATTTCTGCCTGTTTGAGGTGGCGCTAAAGTATGAAGAGAGTTGTTATCTCGCTTTTGAGGTTTTATAAAGCCGTTATTTCCCCCTGCCTTCCGCCAAGCTGCCGCTTTTACCCGACCTGCTCAGAATATATGCTCGCCGCCGTCAAAAAATACGGCGCGTTTAAGGGCGTCTATCTGGGCATTGTCCGCCTGCTGAAATGCAATCCGTTTTGCAAGGGCGGCTTCGACCCCGTACCGTAATCTTGATTTTTACTTACTGGAGGATTCCCGCTTTGTACTTCACTACCGGAACATTTTTACTCAACCACGTTATCCAAAAACCTCCCGGCGCAATCGTCGGGCCGATTACGGCATTTTTGGGGTATATTATCGATTTTATTTTTAATATCGTTTATTTTTTTACGGTCAATCATTCGCTCGGTATATCGATCATTTTTCTGACGATTATCGCACGTATGCTTATGATTCCGCTCGCGTTCAATCAGCAGAAATCAATGGTTTCCATGCAGCGGGTTCAGCCAGAAATCGAAAAAATCAAAAAAAAATACGGCGATTCCAAAGATCCCGAAATCCAGAAAAAAATTCAGACCGAAACACAAATGCTTTACTCCAAACATAAAATCAATCCGTTTGGCGGATGCTTGCCGCTGTTTATCCAGCTACCGATTTTTTTCGCGCTTAGCTACCTTATGAACACATCGTATCGGTTCATTACACAGCTCGGCAGCGTTTATAACGACCTCGCATCTCGTGTTATGGAGATTCCGAACTATATCGCACTTATTCGCCCGCTTGCCGTACCTATCGTCCCCAGAAATATGGACATCGACCTCCGGCTCGTAGCCGATCTCGAAAAGGTTCTGAACAAGTTTAACAGGGCCGACTGGACAGCTTTTTTTAACAGCATATCCAACATCGAACCCGGCTTGCGTAGCACTATCGAAACACTTTTTAACCAAAAGCAGAGTATTGAGTTTTTTGCGGGTATCCCGCTTACTTATGAATCCGGTTTGGCCTTCCCGGGTATTTTGATTCCGATTTTGTCAGCCGTGACTACGTTCCTTTCGTCGTGGATTTTAAGCAAACAGCAAAAAGCCTCCGATCAGAACGCCGCCATGACACAAAAAGTTATGTTAATCGTTATGCCAATCATGATGGGTTGGATGACGATTTCCATGCCGGCAGGCGTTGGCTTGTACTGGATTACGTCTAACCTTTTCCACCTGATTCAGCAGATTGTTTTGAACAAGTTTATCCCATTCCACGTAGCTGAATCAAAAGTCATAGTCGAACCGGCGAAGCCGGACAAGTCGCCTAAACCCGGAAAAGTGTGACATTTATAAAAGGAGGCTTCCTCACATTGATTGACAGTATTGAAAAAATCGGCAAAACCGTTGACGACGCAATAAACGACGCGCTGGCCGCGCTTTCCGCTACGGCTGACGAGGTTGAGGTAACTGTTCTTGATCCGGGCGCGAAGGGCTTCATGGGCTTCGGCAGTAAGCCTGCCAAGGTTCTCGTCAAAAGAAAATTTGATCCCGAACGTTCCGCGAAGATTTTTCTTGAAGATGTGGGGCGCTGCATGGGTCTGAACATAGCCGTCGAAACAAGCATGAAGGAAAAACGCCTGTACGCCGACTTAAAAGGCGACAAAATGGGCATCCTCATAGGCAAAAGAGGGCAGACGCTGGATTCGCTGCAATACCTGACTAATCTGGTCGTCAACCGCGGAGACAATCCGTTCATAAGCGTCACGCTCGACACGGAAAACTACCGCAAGCGCCGTAAGGACACCCTCGAATCGCTCGCGCATAACATAGCCAAAAAAGTAAAATCAACGAAAAAAAGCGTCGTACTCGAGCC
>CAZJLW010000133.1:3838-9788 GCA_964546895.1 uncultured Eubacteriales bacterium
GCGCAGTTCCTTCAAACCTTCCAATAGCAAACCGACCAACCCTCAAGCCAGCTCCCGCCGCTAAAACAATGCAGCTTACCCGATATCAGCTCAGCAGCACTCTCTGCATCAGCATGGAAATGCGCCAAGAACGGCTGCTCGTCGGCGTTAATCGCGATGAGTATGCGTTCGCCGCCATATCTCCGTTCAAAAATAAACTGCCGGTTAGTAAGCAGCACCTTCCGGAAATCCCCGTATTGCAATGCCTTCTCATCTTTATGTATCCTGCTCAGCACCGCGATAAAATCACTCAATCCATTCCATACCGGATTACTGAAGCAAGGCCGCAGCGCATTGTCCCCGTCCCTTTTATACCCCGCACAGCCCCATTCGCTGCCGTAATAGACACACGGGACACCCGGCACAGCGAACATCAGCGCGTAAAGAAGGGGTAGGTGAGCGGGATTTTTAAGTATGCTGGCCGCGCGCTCGACGTCGTGGTTATCGACGAAGTTCAGTGGGCGCTTGTCCCGGTACGCGCCGAACTCCTTCCCGAAATGCTGCTCAAGCGTGTAAGCTACCTCGAACATATTCATATCGTTATAGCTCGACCACATGCCCTTGTGCAGCTGATAGTTCGTAACGCTGTGAAGCATTTGTGAGTTCATGATTCGGTTATAGTCGCCGTGCAGTATTTCGCCGATCAGAAAAAAGTCCGGGCTGAATGTATCGCATAGCTCGCGCAAGCGCTTCAAAAATTCGGGCTGTAAGCTGTATGCGACATCAAGCCGCAAACCGTCTATGTGCCAACAATCATGCCATTGCTTCACGGTTTCAAGCAGGTAATCGACCACCTCCTTATTATTCAGATTAAGCTTAACCAGCTCGTAATGCCCTTCCCAGCCCTCGTACCACAGGTTGTCGCTCCCGCTGAACCCACTCGTCCCGCCGAAATCAATATAAAACCAATCCCGATAAGCCGAGTACCCCCGGTTCCTCAGCACATCCTGAAACGCCCAGAACCCTCGCCCCACGTGATTAAACACGCCGTCAAGTACAACGCGAATCCCATTCTCATGTAGCTTCGCACAAACATTCCCGAAGTCCTCGTTCGTACCCAATCTGCAATCAAGCGTCCGGAATCTCGCGTGTCGTACCCGTGCCTGTCCGACTGGAACACGGGGCAAAAATAAACCGCGTCGATACCGAGCTGCTTAAAGTGCGGTATCCATTCCGCAACCCGCGCTATCCTTGGTGCAAGCTGCCCGTCGTTTTCGTGGGGCGCGCCGCAGAACCCTAGCGGATAAATTTGGTAAAACACAGCTTCATCAAACCACATTGTTATTCCTCCATGTACATACCGATAGGTATATTAATGTATAAAAAATTATGCACTGCATTTTCCGGCGCGCGCCATTGGCAATCACGAGAAAATGCCGTGCATAAATTTTTCTATCAAAATGTTGATTGTTTCGTCGTCAAGCTCGCCCGCGCCTTGCAGCCAGAACCCTATTTCGGAGTTGACCGCGGCTACAAAGTAGCGCGCCAGCTTTGTTTCGCTGCCTTTTAGGTTCGTGTGCGTATTCGCTATGTCGCTGAACAGCTTCGTGACTGTGGCATATTGTGTTGTCGAGTACGGCTTCGCCATATCGGTGACTGCCGCCGTCGGCGGAGAAAACGACAGCGACAGCACCAATCGATAGAACAGCGGGTTTTCCCTGACGAAATCGAAGTAAACCTGTGCAACATTTCTAAGAACCGGCAGTACATCCTCAAAATAACTCTGAGGGTTGGGAGTGTAGACCGACGCCCTTTGCAGACGGGTATTGAGCCTTGTATAGTATTCGTCCAAAATGGCCTTGAACAGTCCCTCCTTACTGCCAAAGAAATAATACAAGGTAGGCTTCGTTATTTTTGCTTCCTGAACGATTTGCGCGACGCCTACGGACTCATAGCCCTTCTCCGAAAACAACGCCAATGCACATTCCAGTATAGTGGCCTTGCTGTTTGAGTTGTTATTCATGATTGCATTATATACCGTGCGGTATATAATGTCAAGCCGAAAGATTTATGCGAGTTCCTTCGGCTCGACCGCCGGGGTTTCTGTCACGGCGGCGAGTGTAGCGGGGCGCTCGGGTTTTTTCCGCTTAGGCTGGCTCGGCGTCGCCGGTGTCGTCGGTATGATGTTAAGCCCGCTGCCGGAAGTCGTTTGATTTCCTGCCATAAGACCGGACGAGGATGTTGTGTTTATCATCATACGGAATGCGGAAAGCTCACTCCACACGAAGGAATCACCGACGGCATTGCGTGAATACAAGCCCGCACGTATAATACTGGGTTCATCTTGTGGTGTGAAGCCTTCGCCGTTGTTATCGCCGAAATTTGCTTCAAGCAGCGCACTGCTTAACCTAATGCTCAACAGACTATAGCAGTCTCCGAAATTATAGTCCTCAATCTGTGTTACGCTATCCGGAATAACAATGTGGATTAGCATTTTATTTTTATAGAAGGCAGAATCAATAATTACTTGAACATCACTAGGTACGGCATACGCACCTTCGATACCCGGCTTGCCATCAGGATACTTAACAAGCTTTCTAAGATTGCCGTTGTCGGCGTCGGGATACTCAAACAGCACGCCGTCAACATCATAGTAGTGGATATTCGCATCGCTTACGTTGATAGTCGTAAGGTATTCGCATTCGTCAAAAACGTAGTAGTCGATAAATGTGACCGTAGACGGTATTACAATACTCTCAATTTTGCTGTAAGAAAATGCTCCGTAACCAATAGTTTCTATGCCTTCAGAAATAATCACATCAGTAGCAGATATATTGCCACGAAAGGCTTCAACTTCAATAGCTGTTATCGTCATGCCGTACAGAGTGGCGGGTACAGTAATACTTCTTTCGGAAGCCAAATAACTTAAAATTGTCCCTGTCTCGCGGTCAATCTCGTACAGCGGCTCAAACTGAGTTCTGCCTACATTCCTCATATAGTAGCCCGGCGGATAATAACTTCCGCTTACATCATCAACAAGCGCAGAGTCTGACAAGAATTTCGGCTCGCTTATCGAATCTTCATCCAACGAGCCTTGCAGTGTAACGCCCTCCAGCGAACCCATATAAATACCATATCCATCAACGGCTTCCAATCCAAGCGGAAGCGTCAGGCTGATAAGGCTGCGCGTGTTGTGGAACGCATAAGCGGAAATTTCTTGAATACCGGCCGATACGGTATAGGCTTCGCCCTGTTTGTTGTCGGGGTACTTCATAAGCCTACGCTTCGAGCCGTTATCTCCGTCGGCTTTTTCTATTAATACACCGTCTGCCGCTTCGTAGTGCTGGTTAGCTCCGTCTACGACAAATTCTGTCAAAGCGCCGCAATTTACAAACGCACCTTTTGCGATAGCTGTAATCCCAGCCGGAATATGTATCGAGGTAACATTGGTCGCGCTTGCAAAAGCCCAGGCTCCGATTCCTGTTATCGTCATCGTATCAATCGTAACCGGTATCGCGACGGTGGCTTTGCCGCTGCCCAAGTATGATGTAATAATTCCGTCTATGGCTATATATTCATCAGTTCTTACGACACTGCCTATGAGCGAAGGCTCCGGATGCCCGCCGGTAACGGTTATGCCGCCCGCGACGCTTTGCAACGCTCCGCTTGCGTCGGCCGTTATTGAACCGGCGCCGTATACGCCGGGCAGAGCGGTGTAGTTCGATAGGCGGCTGCCGGTATTTATATTGATTGCACCGTCGCTCATTATTTCTATACCGCCAAAATTGTCAAGTGCGGTGGCTTTTTCCAGATTGAGCTTGCCGGAGGTATTTATGATTATGTTACCGCCTTGAATATTACGTATGATGCCGTTGTTATAATCTAAAGTACCGTCGAAGGTCAGAGTACCGTTGTTGGCAATACCCGACCTTATGCCGTCCATGCCCGATATCTGCGCACCACCTGAACCGGATATCGTCAGCTTTCCGCCGTCGGCTATGACAAACCCGTCGGCGGGTACCAACACATCATCTTTAATATTGATACGGGCATCGGCTCCCGCTTTAACAGATATAGTTCCGCTTATCCGCGACGGCGGTGCGCCCGTGGCGATAGGCGCCGACAGCGTAAGTACAGGGTTGGGCATGTTGTTGAATGTTGTTGCCATACCCGGCTCTGTGTGGCTTGCGTTAAACAGGTAGAGATACGCTTCGGAGTTGTTCGACAGCTTGCCGCTGCTTAGTATACTTCCTGTGTTGCTGATACTGCTTCCCGGGCTACGTGCATCGATGACACCGTTGTTCTCAATGATGCCTCCGTTAGTAAGCACCCCGCCCGTCTCAACAACTACTACGCCGTTGTTCGTAAGCGTATTGCCGCTTACCATCGCCAGGCTGCCCTTGATGTTAAGCGTTGTGTAATCACCGATGTTAATGCCTTGTGCGCAAATAATTTCCGCGTCGGAGGGTATCGTTATGTTTGTCCTGTCTTGTAAGGCCGTGGAAAGGTCGCTGGGAGTTCTTACAACATACGATACGCAAAGAGTCTGACCGTTTACGATCAAATCATAGTCCGTTATCGAAGCATCCAAAGTAAACTTTGACGGGTCGGGCGTTACGCCATCGGCGTATAGCACGACGGTGTTGTCGGAGGCGTACGCTCTTGGATTAATTATCGCCGCCACACCAGCCGCCGTCAGCGGCGCGGAAACATTTACATACGTACCGTATGTCAGCGTAATGTTGCCGCCGGTGACGGCGGCCGACTCTCTCATAGTAAACTGCCCGTTTGTATCAAATAGATTGTCAACGAATACACTGCCCAACCCATTAGAGGCACTGCTTGTTATCACGCCGTCGGACATCGTGAAGGCGCCATGAACGTATACATCGTTACCGTATTTACTTGCGTCCGCTGTTGTATTGGAGTTGTTGCTGATAGTGCCGCCGGACATTGTAAACTGCGCACCACTCCGTACATACACGCCGCCTGCGCCGTAAGTCGATGTATTACCCGTTATCGAGCCGCCCGTCATGGAAAATGTACCGACATTGCCGCTACCCATATTGACCTCAACGCCGGCCCCGCCTGAATACATATTGGTGTTACCGGTTATCGTACCGCCTTCCATTATAAACGTACCGTTAACAGATACGGCAGCATATGCCGAGTTACACCCGGTTATCGTTCCGCCCTTCATATTAAAGGTAGCGTTGTTGGATATCCCTACGGCGTAATTATTGCCGCCGGTTATCGTTGCGCCGTCCAACATTGTTAACGTACCTCCGGGATAAATGCCTATGCCGTTTGAATTACCCGTGAATGTCAAATTAACCGAAGCAAGCGTCAGTTTGTTGCCATATAAGCTTAATAATTGTATGACACCGTTATTAGTCAGCGTATATGGACCGCCTGCTTGGCTCGTCAAAGTAATATCCTTAACACCCGTAATGCTGATTCCTGAGTCAAGGGTTATATTATTTTTCAAGTAAATAGTCGACGGTGTAGCCGGAGCGCTCGTGAATGCCTCCTGTAACTCCGCAAACGTCCCGACATGAGTAATCCTCCACTTGGCATAAAATGTCTTAGTGCCGCTCGAGTTAGTCGGTATAGCGACAGCAGGAGCCGGAGTAGTAAGAGCTTCGTTGGTATACCATCCGACAAACTCATAATCCGTCTTTGTGGGCGGCGCAAGTGTAATTGCTTCGGATTCATACGTATAGGTGTCGGGGTTAGCCATGTTGTTAGCACCGCCATACAGCATATATGTAACGCTGTACTCTATCGCAGTCCATTTCGCCCATAAGGTTTTATTGCCCGTTGAGCCAACCGGAATCGTTTCTACAGGCGCACCCGAAAAGTCGGAGTTGTCATACCAGCCCTTAAAATCATAGTGAACTTTTGTAAGCGGAGCCAGCGTAATCGCCGACGTTACGTCGTACGTCATCGGGTTGGTGTTACTCGACGCGCC
>CAZJLW010000134.1:0-2951 GCA_964546895.1 uncultured Eubacteriales bacterium
TTGCGTCTGCGTTAATATCAAAGCATAGGCAGGTAATGTCCGTGTGCATAGACAAAAAAAGGCGTAGTTACGGCTCAGGCTTTACGTTAATCGAAACTCTCGTGGCGTGTTTTATTTTCATGCTTGTTACTTTTTGCGGAGCGTCGGTGCTAATCTATTCGTCTAACGCAAGCGGCAGGGCGTATGTCCGGCAGGAGCTGCTCGAAAACGCACGCATAACGCTCGATTTTATTACGTCGCTCGTCGACAAAGGCACGGAGGTCGAGCTTGCTACCCGCGCCGACGATACGCTTAGCGTGCTGAAAATAGTCGCGCCCGGATCGCGGTCGTCCGCCGATGCTTTTTATATTACGTACGACAATACGCTATCGCCCACCGCGCCCGGCTACCACCGCGTGATGGAAGGCGGCAACGAGCTTGCGTCGTATATCAGCGACATCAAGCTTACAATCGACCCTGGAAAACAATTTATGTCCGTGAGAATAAAAACCGACAACTCCATCGGCAAAAGCGGCTCAAAAACCGTCGAGCCGATTACGCTGTACGGCACGGCAAGTCTTAAATACAAAACTGTTAACTAGAAGGAATGATGCCGTCAGTGTTTTTTGTGGCTGAAACGTTTTTCGTAATGGAAGTAAACGATGCCTACGTTAAGCTGATGGTCGTAAAAAACGGCAGAAACGGCAGCAGTATTAATAAATATGAACGCCTAGAACTACCCGCCGGGACGGTATCTCGCGGAGTGGTTGCCGACGCTGGTTTTTTGGAACGCGTCGTGACGCGGTTTTTGACGGGCGTTAACGCGCGCCGCGCCGCTGTCGTCGTGAAGTGTCACGCCCGTATTTTGCGCTTCGCCAAGTTCCCCGCCATGAAACGCCGCGATCTCCACAAATCAGTAGAATCGTCTTACGACGAATGCTTCCCCGTTAACAAGCCGGATTATGTGTTCGGTTATAATATTTTGCCGGGTGCGTCATCAGACGCGCATGTGCTACTCGCCGCGCTGCCGCTTACCTTATCCGAAAGCTACGTCGCCCTGTTTAAGCGGCTGCCCCTCCGGCTCGAAGTTGTAGATGTATTCGAAAATGCCGTCAGCGGCTTTTTTTATTCCTATGACAAAGGCGATTATTTGGTAGTGTTTTCGTTGGAAACCCGCATCGCCGTCGCTTTTTTCGCAGGCGGTGTGTTGCGTGTAGTGCATGATTGCGCCGTGACGGAGGATTTGCTTGGGCTGAATTTGATTTTGGGTTCGCTGCCCGGACGCGCCGACAAGGCTTATTTGCTTGATGATGTGCCGACTTGGCTTACGGATTTTTTGGGCGGCTTGTATGAAATAGTTCCAACCGCGCGGTTGCAGGACGCGTTACTGTTTGAGACGGCTTCGGCTTCGATATATTAAGGAATGGTGTCCGTGAATTATATGAACCTGTTGCCTCCGCCGTACTTGGAGGTTTTAAAATTTAATAGATTCTTAAAAAAAATAGCAGCCCTTTGGACTGCTATTTTTTTATTTTTTGTACTATTAGTATCGTATTTAACTTTAACAAACCGCTATTTATACGCACAAGTCGCCAATATCACGAACGAAATCAGCTCCGGAAAATTTGCCGAATCGTCCGCACTTTCCGCTGACGTTAAGAATCTGAACGCGCGGCTGTCTGCGTATGACCGCGTTATCGCCGCGCTGAACCTGACGCCCGCCCGTAACGCCACCGTAACAGAAATCTCCGCTATCGCCGCTTGTCTGCCCGATGGCGCGACGCTTAAGTCCGTTTCCATAAAACACGGTACTGTGACCGTCACGGGCTACGCCGACGACAAGCTTGCCGTCGGCATGTTTTACGACGCGCTCGATGCCCGCGCCGGTTACGGCGATATCAATATCGTTGAGCTTACGAAAAGCAACGAGCACGCATATTATTTTAAACTAGAATTTTCCGTTAATCCGGAATCATCACGGTGACGCGTATGAGACAGCGTAAAATGTTTGCGGTTGCTTTTGTTATGCTGTCGGTTGCGCTGTTCGCGGGAGTGACCGCGGGCAAACTGCGCGAAACGCTACGGCTGTACAGCGAGCTGAAATTGACGCGCCGTGTCTTCGCCGCGCGCGAGCGGGAGCTTGCGACTGTTTCGGAAAACCGTGAGCGGCTGACGCGGCTGGAGGGCGAGCTGCACACAGCCGAAAATACGGTGCTGCCTTACGGCAAGGTAATAAACGCGTTCGCGGGTGTCAGTATGGTTTTGGAGAATAACGGCGTCGACGAGCTGTCGTTCGCCATTAGTGGAGTATCGGATGTGACCGTCCCGGACGAGCTGCCCGGCGAAGCCCGGCTGCTTAGCGTTAGGGGTTATTTCGAGGGCGTCGGGGAGTTTGATAATGTGCTTGCCGCGCTGAATGCGCTCAGTGAGCATAAAATCGCGTATACGATTGACGCGGCGGATATTTCGCTGGACGGCGGCGAGTCGGGCAAGGTTCACCTGAAAATGGACATATACATTTACGCCGCGCAAGAGAAACGAGGTAAGCTATGAACGTAGGCAAGCGTCAATGTGGTTTTTCCTTCATAGAGACTATTATTGCGGCGACGGTTTTAAGCGTCGCCGTTATTCCTATATTGGGCGGGTTTTATCAGGCTTCGCGCAATCAGCGTTTCGCGCTTGTTAATTACCGCGCGCAGTCTTATGCGCAGAGCTTGCTTATCGAAGCCGAGGCCGCACTGTCTCGAAGCTCCGCGCCGGATTCCTCCGACGATATTCGACTGCTTATCGACGGATTTGATAAGAATTATGATACAGACAGCTTTTTATTTAGGGTTTCGATGCATAGTTATCCCGACGGGGAGTCGTCTGTGTACTCCGACAGCGAAAGTCTCGCTGTTGTGCCACCCAGCCCGATTCTTACCAGCGACATGCCGGTTTTTGCCGTGCAGCCGAACGCAGCAACCGGTAGC
>CAZJLW010000134.1:3051-9630 GCA_964546895.1 uncultured Eubacteriales bacterium
ATGGGGCTGAACAACAACATGGCGTTTTTTGATTTCGCCGTCGATAACGGCTCGGAATCGTACAAAGTCATAGCAGACTTCACAATCGACGCGACCAAATCACCCGCCGAATACACATTCACACAGACGGCGTACTCCGCAAAAACAGGCGTACGAAAAAAATCCGAAGCCATAATAGCGCTGAAACCCGCCGGGGCAACCTACGAGGAACGGCTGTCGCCGATTTTTGCATGGAACGACGCGCTGAAATCCGCACCCGGCAATCCATACAAATTTTACAGCTTCCCGATATCGTCGGCGGACATCGCAACGGAAGCGGGCGCGACAGCCATCACAAACAATCCGCTGAACCCCGCGGCTTTTTATTCCGAGGCGATAGACAAAAGCGTGTCACTCGCAAACCCGTCCGGCTGGACGCCGCAAAACCCGCTGCTACAGACAACAGGCGGCACAATCGACGCGGCGCAGTTTTACATCGACGGCACGCCAATCCCGTCGATAATCATCGGCGGCACCGGAACGTTAACCATTTCGGCAAACTCCGCAAATAACCGCTTCACCGGACTAATAATCACCGAGGGTGACATAATAATAGACAACGCCACCATAACCGGCGGCGTCATATGCCGCGGACGCGTCACGCTACGGCAAGCCGCGACCGTCATATCCGACGCGGACGCCGTTTTCCGCGCAGCGTTCACAGACGCCGCGCTTCACCGGCGCATTATGGATTTTTTACGCGTAACATCGTTCAAATCCATGACCGCAACCGCCCCTGCCACCCGCACGACGAACATCGCCCCCTTACTCGGCTTCGCCGCCGTAGCGCCAGGCGGGTCGGTCGAAATAAAAGGCTTTGACGATTTGCGGCTGGAAGTGATAAAATTGCAAGAAATTAACTAAGGAGAATTCAAAGGAGCTGTTCACATGTTTGAATATTTCTATCCCGACCTATTCTACAAATCCGTACACGAAATTGATTTCGAAGCGCTTCGCAAGCGCCGCATCAGGGGGCTTGTATTCGACATTGACAACACCCTTTCGCCGTACTTCGTACAATCGCCGCCCGAAGAAGTCGTAAAGCTACTGCGACGCCTGACTGCGTCAGGTTTCCAAGTATGCTTACTATCCAACAACAAAATCGACCGCATAAACTCCTACAACAGCGGCTTAAAGCTCCCCGCCGTCTCAAAGGCACGCAAACCGTTCCTGCGCGGCATAAAAAAGGCGCTCCGGCTTATGGGTACAAACTCAACCGAAACGGCCATAATAGGCGACCAAATTTTCACCGACATTCTATGCGGAAAGCGTATGCACATCCTGACAATCCTAATCAAGCCCATCTCCGAACGCGACGAGTTCACGGTACGGTTAAAGCGCGCGCCCGAAAAATACGTGCTGGAAGAATATTTTGAGCGGGTTAAACAGGGCAAGGTATAGGGCTATTGTTATAAAAAGCTTTAACGTAAGCCACCGATATTGAGAGACGAAAATTAAAGTTCTTTTGGAAAAAGGATGGGGGTGTGGGGGAAGGGAAAAACCTTTTCTTTCAAGAAAAGGTTTTTCCCTTCCCCCACGGTTTTATCTTTACTCATAAATCAAAAAGAAAGGAACGATATCAATGATTAACGGCAAAACGGCGGTCTACGCCGTGATCGGCAACCCGATCGCGCATACGTTTTCACCGCAGATACATAACTACTTGGCGAACCACCTCGGGCATAACCTCGTCTATGTTCCGCTGCTGGCCGAGCGCGACCGGCTTGGGGACTGTATCGCGGGCGCGCGGGGGCTGAATATCGCGGGGCTTAATGTTACGATCCCGTATAAGACTGAGGTTATGCAGCACCTGCACAAAATAGACGAAACGGCGCAAGCCGTCGGCGCGGTCAATACATTGAAGCTTACGGAGCACGGCTACATCGGGTACAATACCGACCATGCTGGCATAACGGAATCGTTCCGGCGACGGGGCATCGAGCTTGCCGGGCGCGGCGTGACGGTGATCGGAGCGGGCGGCTCGTCGTACGCGGCGTGCGTCGCGGCGGCCAAAGGCTTGGCCAAAAAAATATTTATCATAAACCGCACGGAAAAAAATGCGTATGTAGTTGCTAATCATATAAAAAAATATTATAATATTTCAATAGAAGTTTTCAGCTATGAAAATTATATCGCTTCGCGCCCGGACGCAGACGTCGCGATCCAGACGACGCCGGTCGGCTTTTCGAACATGAAAGGCACCTCGCCCGTCACGCCTGAGTTCTTTGACGGTATACGCTGCGCGATCGATATTATTTATTCGCCGTGGGAGACGCAGTTTTTACGGGACGCAGATGCAAGCGGCGCAGTCGCGTTTAACGGCTTCGATATGCTGTTTTATCAAGCCGTAGCCGCGTACGAAATCTGGCTCGGGGAGCGGCTCGACACGAGCTTTACGGACTCGGCGAGGGAGGAGCTGTCGCGGCTTATTCCGCGCGGCACGGATTAACACGAGGCTTTCGTATGAACCGTTTGCATTTAAACAGATTTAATAGCGGCGTTACGTTAATCGAGCTTGTTGTCGTGTTGATGATAACGGCTATTATGACGTCAGCGCTAATCACGACGGCATCAACCGCCGAAGGGCGGCGCTTAAACACGGCGGCAGTCGCGATACAGAGCGACCTGCGTACGGCGCAGCGTTCGGCTGTTATCGAAGGGCGTCCGTATTCCGTCGAGTTCGCGGCCGACAAATACGCCGTTATGTATGAAACCGTTACCGGACGCGTACCGGCTTATACCGTCGTGAAGACGGTAGAGTTCCGGCAAGGCATCAGCATCACGAAGCCCGAGAGCTTCACTATAAAGTATACGGTGCGCGGCACAGTGTCGGGCGCGTGTACGATACGCCTTGACAACGATACGCACTACATAAGCTTAACCGTAAACGTGGCAAACGGCCGCGTAAACGTCGGCGGGCTAAAAAAGAAATAAAATCCGGAGGGTGAAGCATATGACAGAAATGAAAATGAAAAACTATATGGAGGACTGCATTGAGGATATGCTGGATTCGGTCGTTAACGAACTGAATTGCTGCAAGTGCGACAAATGCAAGTACGACATAATGGCAATCACGCTTAATTCGCTTAAGCCGAAATACGTAGTCACAAAAAAAGGCGAAATGTACGCGAAGCTCGGCACACTGCACCATCAGTTTGACGTAGATATCATCTCGGCGATAACTACGGCATCCGCCATCGTCAGTAAAAATCCGCGCCATTCATAAAAAATCTATGGACGCGAACAATAACAGCATAGTATTAATCGGGTTTATGGGAAGCGGCAAAACCACCGTTTCCAAGATAATAGCGCAAAAACTAGGGCTTCTTCGTATTGATACCGACAGCGAAATAGAACGCTTATATAAAATGCCGATTCCCCAGATTTTCAACAAATATGGGGAATCTTATTTTAGAGAGCTGGAACGCGGCGTCGTGCAACAAATCGCCGAGGGCGCCCGCGCCGTAATCGCAACGGGCGGCGGCGTTGTCAAAGACAGCGAGAACGTACAGTGCCTAAAGCGTTGCGGGACGGTCTTTTATTTGCGGGCAAGTGCCGCTACGATCGTCGCGCATCTCGGCGACGACGCCGGTGCAACGCGGCCGCTGTTGGCCGACGGCGCGGACGACCCGCTCGCGCATGTCGAACGGCTGCTGGCCGAGCGCGCTCCGCTTTACGAGGGCAGCGCCGATGTTATTATCGATATCGACGGGCTGTACGCGGCTGATGTCGCTATGGCTATCATTTCGAAAATAGAAACCAAAACAGGTGAACAACATGAAAATCATGGTAATTCACGGGCCTAACCTGAACTTTACAGGTATCAGGGAGGTGTCCGTTTACGGCGCGGAATCGCTGGAGGCTATTAACGAGCGTATTTTGAATAAGTGCGCGGCTTGCGGTATCGAGGGCGGCGTTTTCCAGTCCAACTGCGAGGGCGAAATAATTGACTGCATTCAGCAGTGTTATTTCGACGGCGTTGACGGCATAATAATAAACGCCGGCGCGTACACGCATTACAGCTACGCAATACGCGACGCTATCAAAAGCGTCGGCATTCCCGTTATAGAGGTTCATATGTCCAACATCCACGCCCGCGAGGAGTTCAGAAGCACGTCGGTCATTGCGCCGGTTTGTGCGGGACAGATTTGCGGGTTGTCATACGACGGCTACTTGCTGGCCGTGGAATACTTTAAAGAATTGTTTAGGAGGAAAAACACATGATTTCTGCAAGCGAATTCAGAAACGGCGTAACAATCGATGTAGAGGGCGACATATTTATTATTCTGGAGTTCCAGCACGTAAAGCCCGGCAAGGGCGCGGCTTTCGTACGCACAAAGCTCAAAAACTTAATCTCGGGCGGCGTAGTCGAGAGAACGTTCCGCCCTACCGAAAAAATGGCGCGCGCGCACATCGAACGCAAGGATATGCAGTATTTATACAATGACGGCGGCCTGTACAACTTCATGGACAACGAAACGTACGAGCAGTCCGTGCTTAACGCTTCCGACGTCGGCGACACGCTCAAGTACGTCAAGGAAAACGAAATGGTCAAAATACTTTCGCACAACGGCAAGGTATTCGGTATCGAGCCGCCGACATTCGTCGAGCTTCTCGTAACTGACACGGAGCCGGGCTTCAAGGGCGACACCGCCACCGGCGCGACCAAGCCCGCCGTCGTCGAAACCGGCGCTCAGGTCAACGTCCCGCTCTTCATCAGCATCGACGACAAAATCAAAATCGACACGCGCACCGGCGAATATCTCGGCCGCGTTTAATCTCTACAGCTTTTAATCTCGACATTTTCGAAAGGACTGGAGACAATGGGGTATCTTCACACAAAACTGGACGCCTTAAAACGCAAATCTGAACAGCTTGACGCGCTGAAAACGCCGAACACTCAAAGCATAATAGAATATTTGCAGGATTTGACGGACATAATCGGGTGTCTTATTGAGGAACGCCAAGACGACGCGTCCGACGACGATGCGCCTTACGATTATTTATGCCCCAACTGCGGTAAGCCAATCAAAATTGACGAAACCGAAATAAAAAACGAGGATTACATCATCTGCCCGAAATGCAACGAGCCGTTTGTAATCCTCACTAATGAACTGTGATTTATTTTTATCAGAGTTTACCAAGAATTATTTTTCATTATTGGGACAATATAAACAAGTATCGAATATGTAAACTTTGCTTACAACGGTACTTATAGCGCGGCGCGCTACGGCTTGCCCCGGCAACGCGTCTTCGTGCTGGTTTTAAAGCGTTCAGAAAGATAATACAGTTTTTGTAACACCTTATCGTGTGCCGCCCGGCACACTTTTTCTTTGCCCGGAAATATTAGCGGTACTGGATGAAGTCTACACGGTATGGGATTTGCACGGCGTTTAGGATGCGGTACAGCTCCGGCGTTGTTATTTCGTGAATGTGCAGCTTGTCGCACACGCTGTTAACCATGTCAATATCGATATCATATATGTACGAAACATTCTCGCGCGTGTAAACATCGGGCGAGCCGCATTCCATTTCGCGGCGGATATGTTTACAAATCGCACTCGAGCCGTCCTTCAATATCGCGAAAAATCCGTCCTTCGTAATTTCGCCGATATTTTTTTTGCGCATGATGTTGCGTACCTCGTCCTCGCCCAAGTACAACGCGTGCGCCGCCGCATCCTCCGGTATTAGGCCGTCGCTGGTTTTGATTAGCAGGTCGATTTCCATCAGCGCCGACGCAATATGTCTTTTGTATGCATCCATGTAACTCATATGTTTTACGCTCGCTTTTTTTAACATAAGAATCATTCCTTTATAAAAATTTCATAATTTCGTTCGCATTTATTCTATAATACGGCTATAATAAAATCCACATGAAATAAATGGTCAGAGGTTGAGCTTGATGAACGCAATCACAAAATATTTCCGGTACCGCCAAGGGCTAATCGACCAGTACGTCAAAGGCGACATGTCCAAGAATGAGTATTTGAAAAGGAATCTGGAAGCGGTGCAAAGCCTCGGCATTGAGCCGTTCAAAAATATCGACACGGTCGAAAAAGGGCTGTTCAACTACCAATACTACAATGCACTCGCCAAAAACGCGAAGATGACCGCGACGAAAACCCAAAGCTACGAGCTGCGCCAGACCTGCCTGGACGAGTCGAACTATTACTACTCGCGCAAGGATTTTGCGACGCTCGCCGTGCTGCGGCTGCTGGATTATATGAACGTGTCGGCTTACTATATTCGGGTTAATTCTAAGTATTTGAAAGGGAAGCTGTTTGAGATTGTCATACACGAATATCAAATGATTCTGCATTCGGCGAGTACGCTGATTCTTCAGAAGCTCATTGACGAGAACGTGTTTGAGGATTGTGTTAAGGAGTCGCTGATTGACGGGTACATTAATCAGAAGTATTGACGTGAGGAGGAAAAATTTATGTACGCTTGTATTTCCGGGGCTGACCGCGGTGTCGGCTTGGAGCTTACGAAACGACTTATCGAGGAAGGGTATTTTGTTTTCGCCGGGCGGTATATGGC
>CAZJLW010000135.1:0-4913 GCA_964546895.1 uncultured Eubacteriales bacterium
GGGCTGGCGAATCCGTTTACATGCCCACACGGGCGACCTACTGTTATTGAAATAACTAAGTCTGAGCTGGAACGGAAGTTCCTGCGGACATAATAGGAACACTAATATACAGCGCCATAGTTGGCGCTGTTTTTTTGTGCAAAAAAACACTTGCTTCGTAAGAAGGGTCAATATGTGGACTTTACATAAAATTAACTTTCTGGTGATAACGGATTTTACAGAGACAGGATTATAATACATTCATACTATATAGGTGGCATTAATGTTTCACAAAACGAAACATTAACGCCCTCCTATAAACAGCGGAAAATATTCGGCACTAAACCGATTGGAATATTACAATGTTTAGTGCCGAATATATACCGTTGAAGGAAGAAATGTATTATGAAAGCTATTATGAAGGAGTTTTATGTATGTCTTACAATTTGCGTTTGTTTAAAAGGGATTTGACTGCTTATGTATTTTTATTGCCCGCGCTAGTATTGATTTTTAGCTTTACCTACTTGCCAATGATAAATAGTTTTTTTCTGAGCTTTACATCGTGGGATATGGTAACGTCTGTGCCGAAATTTGTAGGATTAAGAAATTATAATACCTTGTTTAGTGAAAGGGAGCTTTTTGACTGCATAAGGCGTACCGTTGTGTATGCCATCGTAGTTATACCCATAACAATGAGTGTCGGCTTAGTAATGGCGTCGCTTCTGGAAAAAAATACTGTCGTGAATAATTTTTTCAGAATACTTTGTTTTCTGCCCCTGGCTGCGTCATCAACTTCTGTTTCTGCAATTTGGCTTTACATTTACAACCCGCAATATGGAATACTTAACCAGTTTTTATATATTTTTGGGTTTAACGGCGCTCGCTGGCTTAACGATCCGTCTATAGCGCTTTATGCAGTGGCCGCCATTAGTGTTTGGAAACAGCTGGGGTTTTGTGTTGTAGTTTACATTGCCGGTTTAAAAAATATTGATTCATCCGTTTTAGAAGCCGCTTCAATCGATGGCGCTAATTTGCTTCAACGGTTTTTTTACATAAAATTACCTCTTTTATCACCTACGCTTTTTATGCTTCTAATTCTTCAAACAATAGATGTACTCCAAGTATTTGGAACTATAAACGTTATGACCCAAGGTGGACCTAATAATGCTACTTCTACTATTTTGATACTGCTTTATAATTATGCCTTCAAGAAATATCAGATTGGATATGCCTCTGCAATAGCATGTGTTTTGTTTGTGCTGGTTTTTTGCATAAACATCGTCCAGCTGCTTTTAGAAAAGAAAGTTAATTATCAAAAATAATTTTTATGGGGGTTAATATGTATTCATCAAGAAGCTTGTTTTACATGTTTTGGGGTATGGTAGTTTTACCGATTTGCTTTCTTATGTTCTTCCCGTTCATGTGGTTGTTTTTTTCTTCGTTTAAAACATCGTCTGAAGTATTTTCTATCAACTTGGTACTGCTTCCTTCTTCGTTTAGTTTAGAAAACTATGTTACAGCTTTAAGCAGCATACCTATTTTTATGTATTTAAAAAATACATTGTTTGTTGCGATTATTAGTATTGCGGGACAGCTTATCACATGCTCTGCTGCTGCGTATGCATTAGGCGGCATGGAGTTCACCGGCAGTAAATATGTTTTTATATTTATCGTTGCCTCAATGATTATTCCGCACGAGACATCAATAGTTTCGAACTTCCTGACAGTTAAAAATCTTGGACTGATTGATACATATCTGGGCATGGCCGCTTTATCATTAACAAGTGTGATGGGTATTTTCATACTGCGTCAATTTTTTAAGTCCGTTCCCGATGAAATAACCGAATCAGCCCGCATTGACGGTTGCAATGAGTTCAGCATTTTTTTTAATATGATGCTTCCATTATCAAAACCGGCGCTTGCTACAATTTCAATATTTGCTTTTATGAATTCATGGAACAGTTATTTATGGCCTCTTGTCGTTACGAATAACAATAAAATCAGAACGATTCAGGTAGGCTTGAAATTCCTCATCGACCCGGAATTAGGGGCTAACTGGCCTGCTGTAATGGCAGCCACTTCAATATTCTTGTTTCCGGCAATGATTGTGTTTGTTGTGCTTCAAAGGTATTTTGTGGAAGGTGTCGCAAGAAGCGGTTTAAAGTAAAAAACTATATAAATGCCAAACTGGCAAAAAATTCAGGAGGAGATTTTAAATGTTTAGAAAAATGGTAAAGAAGCAAATCAGTGTAGCGGCTGCAATATTCATGGCTGTATCGAGCATGACTGCTGTAAATGCGCAAACAGTTTCAGGCGCAAAACTAGCTTCAAATCAAACTCAAAAGATAAAGTTGAATTTTTGGACAAACGATAAGGCACTGAATGCGCCTGAGTTGGATGTATACAAAAAGCAAAACCCAAACGTTGAAATAGAGGCTACATATCAAGGCGGGTACGATGAAATAGTGCAAAAGGTTCAAATCGCTATCGCCGCCAACACCTTGCCGGATTTCGCAGTATTAGGGCAACGCCACGGAATCCCCCAGATGTATGATAGCGGAAAGCTTTTAGCTATTGAAGACTTGGTATCAAAGGATATTATTAATGATATTTTGCCGGCTTTGTGGGATCGGTTTACGTACAAGGGTAAAAAAATAACTATACCGTTTAAGTCAAGCGCTCCGTCTTTGTATTACAATAAAAAAATGTTCGAAACAGCTGGCTTACAGCCGCCGAAAACTATGGACGAAGTGCTAGCCGCTGCGAAAAAGCTGAAGGTTAGTGATGCAAGACCGGCAATATACGGTATAAATTTTGCAGATGACACGCCGTGGTATATTCAGCCGTTAATATGGAATCAGGATAAGACTGTTATTGACAAAGATGGAAAAATAACATTAAACACGCCTGAAGTCGTAAAAGCCTTCGACTATTTAAGGATAATGACGCATGTTGATAAATCAATGCCTGCAAATCAACACAAATCTGCAAAGACAGACTTTACAAACGGGATTGCGGCTATGTATATAGGCTCATGTTCGTCGTACGACAGCATAGTTAGTGAAGCTAAAGGCAAGGTAGACGTTGGCCTGACTTACTTCCCTGCTATTAATTCTCGTAACATTCCGATAGGCGGCAACAGCTTGGGTGTTTTCAAATCTACAGATGCAAAGGTTGCGGCTTCAACTAAGGTAGTAGAGTTCTTGCTGTTACCGGACAACACATTAGCTTACACGATGGAAACGGGTTACATAGCTGTTCGTAAGTCTGTTACGGAAAGCGCAAAGTTTTTGAGAGAAAAAGAAAATAACCCGGCAAAGGTTATTATTTATGACCAATTCCAATACTTAAAGGGACAAAATGTTAATCCGGCCGATTCGCTTATATGGCAAAGCTTTGACGAATTAATAAGCAAGGTTGAAGCGGATCCAAATACTAATATTAAAGCCGAGCTTGATGCCATTCAGAAAAAGGTTGACTTATTTATGCAGGACTATAAAAAATAAAATGAGGGCTTAGATAAATGTTTGTAAACTATGCACACAGAGGAGCAAGCGAGTATGCACCTGAAAATACATTATATGCTTTCTATATGGGGCTAGCGCTTGGTGCTACCGGAATCGAAACTGACGTTCAAATGACAAAGGATGGCGTAATAGTTTTATTTCACGATTCCGGTTTAGAAAGGATAACCGAAAACACCGGTTCAATAAGCGAATATACGTATGAAGAACTTTTGAGCTTCGACATGGGTGAGTATAAAGGCAAGGAGTTCAAAAATGAAAAAATAGTTACATTAGACGATTTCCTAAAATATTTTAAAGACAAGGATTTAACGTTCGCCATAGAATTAAAAATGCTATACATTGAAGAAGAAGTGCTGGAAATAATAAATAGGCATAACTGTATGCAAAAGGTTATTATAACGTCGTTCTACTATGACAACTTGAGAAGAATGAGCGAATTGGACAATACAATTAAATTAGGCTGGCTTGTACAAGAAATAACTGATGACACAATAAGCGATGCTAAAAAAATAAACTGTTATCAAATCTGTCCGAAGGCCGAATTCATTACAGCAAAAAATGTAGAGATGGCACGGCAAAATAATCTGTCAGTAAGGGCTTGGGGGATCGGAAGTACAGAGCTTATGGAGCAAGTTTGCAAAAGTGGTGTAGACGGCGGTATGACAATAAATTTTCCTGATAAGCTACACGCCTATATGTCAAAAAATAATTAATAGAAAGTTGCAAAATTTAATAAACAGGCTGTCGCGGCTATATTTATAGCGTTGCGGCGGCCTTTATTAATGCCCGAAAAAAATAATTGCACTGTCAACTAAGTTGCTCTATACTTATTTTTGGAAATATTCATAGATTTAAAAAATGACGGGGGATGAGTGTTTTGTCGTTTTTGCTTGTTTATTGGAAGAGGTACTGGAAGCTGTTTATGCTGGCGATTGCTTGCTTGTCGGTTGAGGCGTGCTGTGATTTGTTGCAGCCGACGATAATATCGAAAATCGTCGACGTCGGTGTACGCAATCAGCAGCTGGCATACGTGTTTCGCATGAGCGGGTTTATGCTGCTTGTGACGTGTGTCGGGGCTTTTGGCGCTATCGGGCGTAATCAGCTTGCAAGCCGCGTTTCGCAGCATTTCAGTACGGATTTGCGTCTGGACTTTTTTAAGAAAATTAACGGCATGTCGTTTGAGAAGCTGGGGCAGTTCGAGGCCGCCACACTCATGACACGTATCACGAATGATATTTCGCAGCTTCAAAACTTCGCCAACGGCCTTATGCGTATTTTTATTAAGTCTCCTATCGTATGCATAGGCGCTGTTATTATGGTTTTCCGTCTTAATTTCCGTCTTGCGCTTATTCTGCTTGTCGTCATTCCTGTCATTTCGATTCTTTTGTACACGAGCCTTAAGCTGGC
>CAZJLW010000135.1:5013-7725 GCA_964546895.1 uncultured Eubacteriales bacterium
CGTTTGCATAGACGGCGCGGCGGTTCAGGATTATAACCTTTCCGAGCTGCGCGAAGCGATTTCCGTCGTGACACAGAAGGTGCAGCTGTTTACGGGTACGATCGCCGAAAATATCCGCTGGGGCAAAATGGACGCTTCCGACGACGACGTAGTCGCTGCGGCAAAAGCGGCGCAAGCCCATGATTTTATCATGTCGTTTCCGGACGGTTACAATACGTTTCTCGGGCAGAACGGCGTTAATCTGTCCGGCGGGCAGAAGCAGCGCGTTTCGATAGCGCGCGCGCTCGTGCGCAGCTCGAAAATACTCATACTCGACGACTGCGTGAGCGCCGTCGATGTCGCCACCGAAGCCGCCATAATGAAGGCGCTCAACAGCTACAAGGATCGCTCGACATGTATTTTAATAACACAGCGTATTTCGTCGGTTATTAACCTGCCAAAAATAATCGTGCTGGACGAAGGCAGGGTCGCGGGAATCGGTAATCATAAAGAGCTGTACGAATCATGCGATGTTTATAAAGAGATCTGCCATTCGCAGTTCGGTAAGGGGGTTTCGGCATGAGCGACAATAAAAAAAGTACATACGAACGCCCCGGAACTCAACCGACACAGTCGTCAGCAGAACGCACAGTAGCCGTAGCCGGTATGAGGGGTGGCTTCGGCAACCACAGCGCGCGGTTTATGCGGCCGACTGAAAAGCCCCAGAACCCGATTAAGACCATCAAACGCCTTATGTTGTTTTTCAAAGGTCAGTATTCGTTTATTTTTGTGACGTTTGTACTACTGCTGCTTTCGTCGGCCACGGCACTGGCCGCTCCGCTTTATCTTGGGCGCGCAATAGACGTGCTTAACGGTAACAGGGATCACAAGCTGCTAAGCGGTATCATAATGATTCTCGCGTCGATTTATCTTTGCGATGTTTTTGCGAAATTCGCTCAGCAATGGATTATTGCGGCTATTTCGCAGAAGAACGTACGGCTTATCCGCAAGACGCTATTTATGCATTTGCAGAAGCTTCCTATAGGTTTCTTCGACAGCTATACACACGGCGAGCTAATGAGCCGTATTTCTAACGATACGGACAATATTTCGCTCATACTCGGGCAAGCAATCACGCAGCTGATGTCGGTCGTTATTGTGCTGACGGGTTCGATTATTATGATGCTGCGTCTGTCCCCGATTATGACTTTATTCAGCGTTGTCTCAATACCACTTGTTTTCCTGCTGTCAAAAACGATTTCCAGCAACACCCGCAAGCTGTTCAAGGAGCAGCAAGCAGCGCTCGGTCAGCTTTACGCGCATATCGAGGAAAACATATCGGGTATAACAATCGTTAAGGCGTACAGCCACGAAAAATATTCGGTCGCGGAGTTCGAGGAAATCAACGAGCGGCTGCGTGTCGTCGCGACTAAAGCGCAGATTTGGTCGGGCTACATCATGCCGATTATGAACGTTATCAACAACTTAAGCTTCGCAATCGTGGCGGGTGCGGGCGGTTATCTCGCCGTTAACGGCATGATAAGCGTCGGGCTTATCGCGACGTTTATTAACTACTCACGGCAGTTCGGGCGGCCGCTTAACGAGGTCGCTTCTACATACAATTCCATCCAGTCGGCGCTGGCGAGCGCGGAGCGTGTGTTCACGATTCTGGACACGCCCGAAGAAACAGCCGATGTTCCGAACGCGGCTACGCTTGATAAGCTGCGCGGCGATGTCGAGTTTAAGAACGTAACGTTCTCGTACAAAAAAGGCGAGCCTGTGCTTAAAAACGTATCGTTCAAGGTTCCGGCGGGTTCGACAGTTGCGCTCGTAGGGCCTACGGGCGCGGGTAAGACTACGATTGTTAACCTAGTCACGCGTTTTTATGATGTGGACGACGGGGAGATTTTGCTGGACGGGCGGAACATAAAGGAATACACGCGCGAAAGCCTGCGGCGTTCGTTCGGTATAGTGTTGCAGGACACGTATTTGTTCTCTGGTACGATTTTTGAGAACATAAAATACGGAAAAGAAACGGCGACTGACGACGAAGTCGTAGCAGCCGCGAAGCTCGCCGGAGCGAACGCGTTTATAAAACGTCTGCCGGACGGCTATAATACTGTATTGACGGAGAGCGGGCAGAACCTGAGCCAAGGACAGCGCCAGCTGCTTGCGATAGCGCGCGCCGTGCTGTCCGATCCGAAGGTACTTATTCTGGACGAGGCAACGTCGTCGGTCGATACGCGTACGGAGCTTCGCATTCAGGAAGCAATGACTAAGCTTATGAACGGGCGCACGAGCTTTATTATCGCGCACCGACTCAGTACCGTTATCGGCGCGGATAATATTATGGTCATACGCGGCGGAAATCTCGTCGAGTGCGGCAAGCACAGCGAGCTTATTAACGCGGGCGGCGACTACGCGCGCATGTTTGAAATGCAGCTAAAGGGAATTTCCATAGATAAAGCAGAGCAGGAGAGATAGTATTATAATGAATGAGATAGTTTTTACTTCGCAGGATGATACGGGGCGGTTATGCTTCGAGGAGCTGCTTGAGACGTTGCAAGGCGCGCGTCTTAAGCGCTGGCTCGACAACGGCACGTTTATTCTGACCACAGGCGACTGCTTCGTTGACGTTTCGGCGGCGTTAACGAGTAAGCCGCCGATTTTTTTGCGGCACATGTTTCCGCTCGACTGTACCGTCGACGCGTCCGATCCCGAAAACGTAACGCA
>CAZJLW010000135.1:7825-9520 GCA_964546895.1 uncultured Eubacteriales bacterium
ACATGTTTCCGCTCGACTGTACCGTCGACGCGTCCGATCCCGAAAACGTAACGCAAATGCTTGAAGCGTTCGCGGGGCGCATGGACGTTAACAAGTCGTTCTCCGTTCAGGCGCGTGTGATTTTTTCGGATACGCTGAAAAAATACGACGTCGTTCAGCAGTTCTCAGACGCGTTTACTTCGCGCGGGTTTACGCTTGATGTAAAAGTGCCGCGGCAGGTTGTTTCGGTTATTATACGCGGGGAGTTCATGTTCGCCGGCCTGTCCGATACGACTCAGAACTTGAGCGACTTTCCGGGCGGCATGAGACGTTACGCGAAATACGACGGGCAGATAAGCCGCGCCGAGTTTAAGCTCATGGAAGCGGCTGAGGTGTTCGGGCTGGATTTTGCGGAGTGTGAGACGGGGCTGGATTTGGGCGCGGCACCGGGCGGTTGGACTAAGGTGCTGCTGGATTATGACATGCGTATTGTGTGCGTCGACCCGGCCGAGCTTGACCCGATCATACGCGACAACAAGCGCGTAAAACACTTCCGCGCCACTGCGCAAGAATTTGCGGCGAGCGGCGCGGAACGGTTTGATTTGATAGTGAATGATATGCGCATGGACGTGGCTGACTCGGCACGGATAATGCTTGAGCTGGCAGATCGCCTAAAGCCGGGCGGCGTGTTCGTCATGACGTTTAAGCTGCCGCACAAGAATCAGATGCGTATGATACGCGCAGGACTATCTATTCTTGAGCAGCGGTATGATGTTACGCACGCGCGGCAGTTGTTTCATAATCGGTCGGAAATTACTGTTGTAGGGAAAAGAGCTAATTAGACACGGATTTTACGGATTAACACGGATTTCCGGGATTTAAACAGCTAAGGATTTAATCCGTGGGAATCCGTGTTAATCCGTGGTTAATCCGTGTTTAATCAGTAATATTAATTTTTCCAAATTTAAATTTTAGTAAGTATCGACTGCACGAACCCCATAAAGCTGCTGATTACGCGCTTAAGCTTATCGTCGGCGGCTTCGGCGGAGTCGGCCTTCACACCGAAGTATACCTTGACCTTCGGCTCGGTACCCGACGGACGCACACATGCCCAGCTTCCGCCGTCTGTTACGTAGTACAGCACGTCGGATACGGGCAGCGTCAGCGGCTCGGTTTTGCCGGTAGCCGGGAACGTCGCGACGCGCGACTTGTAATCGCGGGCTTCGATGACGGCTTCACCGGCTATTTCGCTCGGCGCACTTTTGCGCAGGCCTTCCATGAGCGCCTTCATCTGCGCTACGCCGTCTACGCCCTTCAGCGTTATCGATTCTATTGATTCTTTATAGAAGCCGTATTTCTTATAAACATCTTGAAGCCCTTCGTAAAGCGTAAGCCCCTTCGATTTATAGTACGCGGCCATTTCGCACAGGAGCATTGTCGCGACGACGGCGTCCTTGTCACGCGCGTACGTCCCGGCAAGGCAACCGTAGCTTTCCTCAAAGCCGAACAAATACTCATGTGATCCGTCCGTTTCGAATTCCTTTATTTTCTCACCGATATATTTGAAACCGGTCAACACCTCGAAATACGACGCGCCGAAAGCTTCTGCTACGGTGCGTGTCATGTCCGTCGATACGATCGTCGAAATAACGGCAGCGTTGTTCGGCAGAGTACCGGCGGCTTTTTTGCTTGAGAGGATGTAATCCGTCAGCAGAA
>CAZJLW010000136.1:0-9388 GCA_964546895.1 uncultured Eubacteriales bacterium
GGCGTTTTCCCCACCGTATTCTTAAACTTCTTAATAAAACTAGACGAATCAATATACCCGACCTGCTCAACAATATCTTTAATCGAAAGCTCCGTCGCCATGAGAAGCCGCTTAGCTTCTTCTATGCGCAGATTATTAATGTAATGAATAACCTTTACGCCGACGCATTTTTTAAAGTAGTTGCTGAGCGCGGACGGCGTCATGTTGAAGCGCTCCGCTATCATGCTGACCGAAAAGCCGTTATCTGTATAATTGCTTTGGATAAACGATAACATATCCGAAATCGGCGGCGCTTCGTCAAGCTCTGCGTTGTCCTCGATTTTTTTGCAGATCGAAATAAAAATCAAATCCAGTATCTCGGCAAGCTCGCCGACCGTCTGAAAATCCTTTAGCACAGTTGCATCTATCGTATTGCCCTTTGACTTGTCGCGCATCAGCCCTGTTTTTTCAGACAGGCGCAGCGCCTTGTTCAGTATGTCGAAGCAGAAGCACTTCGCCAAAAAAAGCGGCATCGTACTGTTTTTTATGAACTCCACAAAATTTTCGATAGACAGCCGCAAGCTCCTTACGTCTGCATTTATTATGAACGTTTCCATATCGTTAATACCCGTCTGAGAAATCATATCGTAATAGCTTGACAAATCCATATTCTCAAACGACTTATCCGCAAATATTACGCCGCCCGTCCCCCGCACGAGACGGTAGTCCAAGGCGTTCGCAGCTTCGAAGTAATGCTTCGAGGCATTTTTTATGTCGCGGAACACGTCGCTTACTCCGATGGTTGCCACTACGTTTAGCTCTAAAAACAGACGGCTTATTATTTCTGACAAGTCCTCGTCTATTTTGTCCTTGTCCGTATAACGTGATGAAATAATCACTTCGTAGAAGCCCTTGCGTGACATCTGCGAGCAGTAATAAATACTGTCCGCGTCCGAAAAGCTCTCTATCGTAAATGCGATTTTTTCGGCAGGAACGGACGCCTCGGGATCACCCGGCACATAAACGTGAGCGGTGGCTATCGCGAACAGCGAGAACGCCGGCGGCACCTTGCTTGCCTCGGCCAGCGCGTTAAACTGGTTCACGTCCGGTATCATGCCCGAAATAAAGTTTCGGATCAACTGATCCTTTAGCGCCGAGTAGTTACGCATGAGGACATCGGAAAGCATTGCGTTTTTCGTGGCAAGCTCCTGAACGGTGGCTTCGACAAGCTTTAACTCGTCTCGCTTATCAACAGCCAAGCCAAGCGAACCAGCGAACCGCGCCAGCTTCTTAATCGGTGCGTAGTTTATACGCGCTATAACAAGTGAGAACGCCGTCCCTAAAATAAATATCACGAGAATAACAACGGCGCTGCGCGTTTTCAAATGCTTAATCGTGTCGGTGGCTATGCGCTCGTCCATTATGTAGACGTATTTCAGCTTTGAAAACGTCGAACGCGTAATCGTGACGATGTGATTTTGCCCGGAGATTTTCAGTATGCCGCTTGTATCATCCTGCATAGACGTAATTTTTTTGAAGTCCATCGGATTAAGCAAGTCCGTCTTGCCGAAGCCCTTTATGTACACGCCGTCCGCATCAAAAATAAGAAATGTCTCGTCGTAGACACTGTCGACCGGGTTGTTAATAAAAACATGCGACGTCCAATCGTCTATCTTGCCCATGAAAAACAGAACACCTCTGCTGCCTGTGTGCAGCGGTACGGGGAAGTATGTAAGCGCGCGCGTTCCGTCGGTAAACGGTATGATATTTTTGTTATCAAACGTGTTCTTTCCCGACTGGCTACTGTCAAAAACACGGGAGAGATTTTCGGGCGAACGCCCCGTAAGAGACGAAAGCCGATCGGCAAAGCGCTCGGTCGTGTAAGATGACAGCGACGAATACACGTAATCACTGTCGTTCGGATAAAATGCTATCTCCAGAAAACGTGTATTAACATATGTATACGCGCTCAAGCTTCTCATAAGCGCTATGGCGTCGGAGGGAACCTCGTAGTTGTTAAGCAGTGACGAATTCTCATTATTATTAGTAGAAAACATCAGGCAAATATTAAGAATAACCTCAAGCTCGGCGTCGATTTTTTCGGCGGCTTTAACGACGCGCTCGGTGTTGCTGGTTATGACGTAGCCGCGCAGCTTATCCATAACGGATTTGTTGACGAGGATTTCCATAAGAATCAATACAAAAATAATTATGGCAACAAAAGAGATTAAAAACTTAGCGAAGGTATTTGGCCTGATATTCCGCATCGTAATCCCCCTCATGTGTCATTTTTTTATGATAAGTGAAAATTTTATAGAAAGTAAATATGCGCAAAAAAGTACCGATTTACAATATTTACAGTGAAAAATATAATAACTTATGCATATGAAATTGTCAAAAATAATTACCAAGAGGAGGACAATAATGACAGCAAGAAAAAAAATGTTTAAAAAAATGCTCGTCGATTACGAGCTGTATTTGTTCTTAATACCGCTTCTCGTTTACTTTGTGGTTTTTAAGTACATACCGATGTACGGAGTGTTGATGGCTTTTAAGGATTACAAGCCGTCACAAGGTGTTTGGGGCAGTACATTTGTGGGCCTAAAGCATTTTATGAGGTATTTTAACTCGCCTATGTTCTGGTCGCTCATACGCAACACGCTTTCTATCAGTATATTCGGGTTGCTCTGGGGCTTTCCGTTTCCGATTGTATTGGCGTTGCTTATTAATCAGGTTAAAACGGGACCAGTCAAAAAATTTATCCAAACGTTGACGTACGCGCCGCATTTCGTCACCGTCGTAGTATTCGTAGGTATGATGTACATCATGCTCTCCCCTACGACCGGCATTATCAATAACGCACTGGCTTTTTTTGGTCTTGATCGGATATTTTTCATGGGCAGTACGGATTGGTTTCTTCCTATCTACATTATAAGCGGCATATGGAAAGGAATCGGTTGGGGTTCTATCATTTACCTCTCCGCGCTTACAAGCGTCTCGCCCGAGCTGCACGAGGCCGCCATGATCGACGGCGCAAGCAAATTCCAGCGTATGTTAAACATCGATTTCCCGGCTATTATCCCGACTACGATTATTATACTTATTCTCGACGCCGGAAAAATAATGCGCGTCAATTTTGATAAGGTGTTCCTCATGCAAAACGCCATGAACGTAGACGTATCGGAGGTTATCTCGACTTACGTGTACAAGGTCGGGCTTGTGCAGGGTCAGTACAGCTTTTCGACGGCCGTCGGATTGTTTAACTCGGTCGTCAACATAACACTGATGTTTATTGTTAACGCCATAGCCCGCAGGGTCGGCGAAACAAGTCTATGGTAAAGGAGGTGCCGCTTTGAATTTTTTTGCTATCAAAACCCGTGGAGACAAAATTTTTGAGGCTATAGTCTGGGCTATCCTCATCGTGCTTACGCTTATTATCGTTTATCCGCTGTACTACATAATAATAGCCTCGTTCTCGGATCCATACGCCCTGTCGCGCGGCGATGTCATGTTCATACCCCGAGACATAAATTTTGAAGGATACCGGATAGTTTTTTCTAACCCCGCTCTTTGGCTCGGCTACAAAAACACGTTTACGTACGTCGGCATCCTGACTGTAATAGGCGTCGTTACGACGATGATGTCGGGCTTCGTACTGTCGCGCCGCGGTTTTATCGGCGGCGGCTTGGTTATGAAGTTTATCGTGTTTACTATGCTGTTCGGCGGCGGCATGGTTCCTACATACCTGCTGTTTAAAAACCTGCGCATGATTGATACGATGTGGCCTATCATACTGACCGGCTGCCTTACGCCGTACAACATAATACTTACACGTACATTCCTGCGTTCGTCCGTACCCGAAAGCCTTTACGAAGCGGCTGTTATAGACGGCTCGAGTAACACGAACTACTTCTTACGTGTCATAGTACCGCTAAGTACGCCCATGATAGCCGTACTCGCTCTGTTCTACTCCGTCAGCGAATGGAACTCTTACTTCGACTCGCTTATTTATCTGTCGACGCGTGCAAAATTCCCGTTGCAATTACTGCTGCGTGAAATATTAATCGAAAGTCAGCTGGATGTTACAGTCGTAAGCGACGGCGCCGCTTACATGGAACGCCAAAAGACGATCGAAATGATGAAATACGGTGTAATCATATTTTCCAGTGCGCCGATGATGATTCTTTATCCGTTTCTACAGAAGTATTTCGTAAGGGGGATGATGATCGGCTCAATAAAGGAGTAACCGCAGCAAGCAACTCATAATGTTTACCAGTTTAAAACGAAAAGGAGAATCCGTATGAAAAGAAACACAAAGCTGTTCAGCACCGCGGCAGTTGCACTTCTTATTGCTGTAACGCCGTTATCCGTTACGGCATCGTCAACATCAGGCACCGAGGAAAACTATATCCCGATAACCGTGCCGTATATCAGCTCCAAGCTTGTCGAAACTCCCTTCGGCAAGGTTTTACCGGCAAGCGCTCTGGCTGATAAGGTCAGGGATTTGAAGCCTATCGACCCGCCTAAGCGTGAAAAGGTCGGGGACATTTACACCTCAGGCTATCCGCTTACGGACAAAAAGGTGAAGCTCAACGTCGTAGCCCGTCAGCGCAAGCAAAGCACCCTGGATTTCAACACGTATGAATGGGTCAAAAAGTGGAGAGAAAAAACCAACGTAGACTTTACGTACACGATAATCCCCGATACGTCCATAGCCGAGAAAACAAACCTTATGTTTGCGGCGCGTGACCTGCCGGATCTTTTCGCGTCGACAGCGATAAGCGGCCCGAACGGCTCAAAGGACGGAGCGCTTCTGGATATCACCGACCTAATCCAAAAATACGGCACAAATATTAAAAACGCATTCCAATACGCGCCCGGCGCATACGAAAAGGCGTTGGCTGCCGACGGTAAAATTTATGGTCTGCCTTCGTTCTTGGCGGAGCCGAACGCCAACAGCCCTGCTCGGCTTTCGATCAACAAAAAATGGCTTGACGCGCTTAAGCTGAAGGTTCCCAAAACTACCGAGGATTTTTATCAAGTGCTTAAGGCCTTTAAGGGTCAAGACTTAAACGGCAACGGCAAGGCCGACGAAATTCCGTTCTCGTTCTCGTTTGCCAAGACTATCAGTAACATTTATATGTTCTTTGGCCTGTGGGATGTAAACCAGTACGGTGATTTCCTTGACGTAGGCAAAGACGGCAAGCCGTATTTCACCGCCACCAGTGAAAACTGGAAGGAATGTGTCAAGTACCTCAACAAGCTCTATGCCGAAGGCTTAACGGATGTTGAAGCTTATACGATTTCCGAGGCGCAGTTCCTTGCCAAAGGTCAGACGAACCCGCCGGTTTATGCTTCTTGGATTTACCAGAACAACAACGCAATCCTTTTGGAAAACAGAGAGCAGTACGTTATGATAACGAACCTGACAGGCCCGACAGGCTTAAAAACTTGGGCAAGACAGGATCGTCAGTACAGCTCCAACACAAGCGGCGCTGTTACAACCAGCTCCAAGTACCCGGAAATAGCGTTTAAGCTGCTGGACTCCTTCTTTGATCCGGAGTTCGCAATGCAGGAAGGCTACGGCGAAATCGGCAGTCGCATTAAGCCGTACAACGATATGATGGTAGTCGTCAATCCGCCGGAGGGTCAGGATCCCAGCGCATGGAGATGGACGAACTGCATGGATCCGTTCTACTACCCGCCGAACCTGTACACGACGCTGTCCGTAGAGCCGTCATTGGCCGCTGACCAAGCCAACACGTA
The DNA here is from genome assembly GCA_964546895.1 of uncultured Eubacteriales bacterium. GTDB lineage: Bacteria > Bacillota > Clostridia > Lachnospirales > CAZJLW01 > CAZJLW01. The sequence continues at coordinate 5,746 of CAZJLW010000136.1, forward strand.
CATGACTGAGAGGGGTTACTATTCAAAGCACTACTTCCCGACCATCAACTACACCGAGAAGCAGCAGGATGATATGGCCACTATCCGTACTGACTTAAACGAGTACGCAAAAAAGAAAATGGTCGAATGGATAACAAAGGGCGGCATCGACGCCGAGTGGACGGCTTTCCAGGCGCAGCTTAAGAAGATCGGCTTGGATAAATATATGGCTATCGTTAATGAAGCGTACAATTCTTATATGGCGAACTCTGCTAAAAAATAGCTAAATAATAACCCATAGAGGTAATCAGATGAAAATAGTACCGGCAACAACCGAACATGCTCATACAATGCACAGCTATTTCGACATTTGCCCGGAAAGCCCGGACGGAACACGGCTTGTTTTCGCGCGGTTCGGCGCGGACATAACAAAACCGGCCGATATTTGCGTAAGCGATATCAGAACCGGCGAAATACTCGTAGCAGCGCAGGCCGAAAACGCCTCGACGCACAGCGGCGCGTTCCAGCAGTGGCTTAGCAACGACGAGATACTGTACGTTTCAAACCGCATGGGCGATAACAAGGCAACAAACATTGTTTCACTCGAAACACATTCTCAGACAAGGCTTAACGGTATGGCGCAGATGGTATCGCCTACCGGGAGGCTTGCGGCCGGGTTTCTGGATCAGAACGTACCCGGCCGCGGCCCTAGGCCGCGCATCGTCGCGCTCTTTGATTTGGCAAGCGGCGAAACTAAGCCGTGCTTCGGCGTGGACGAATGCTACTCCCTTTTGCCTTACAGGGAGATGCTTGACGGAGTAATGTTTTGTTCGCCGGATTTTATGACGTTCAAGCATTCGAAATGGTCTTACGACGGCTCAAAGTTTTTTGTTGTGTTCAACAATTGCAGCGGCGAGACACCGCCGGAAATGACTAACTACCGTTACGTTACGGAGGGCGGCAATTTTGTCAAGACGCTCTACTGCGTTAATGCAGACGGCTCGGGGCTAAGGTACCTCTGCGACTTCGGTCATCATCCGATGTGGTCGTACGACGGTACTTATGTCTATTTTTTTGCGAAGTACGCCGACGACCCCAAGCGTCAGGATATGGTAGGCTGCAATGTCGAAACCGGCGAGAAATTCCTGATAGCCGAGAACCTCTTCGGCATACACCCGAGCATTAACATTGACAATACGCTTATCGTCAGCGACTTGATCGACAAGCGTAACGGTGTGGCGTACATAAATATTTACGATATTAAGCGACGCGTTAACGAAACGGTTTACAGTTATAAGATCGACGACTTTTCCCATGCGACCGGCACGCATCCGCATCCGGTCTGGTCACGGGATTTTAAGCGAGTTTATTTCAACAATGTGCAGGACGGCGTAACACAGCTTTATTCGGTGAATCTGAGCTGATGTGCCGAACTGAGAAGGAGCATACATCAATGGCTATAGGCAGTATTTTTGACGGAGGGTTAACAAGCCGCTACGACGAGGCTACCGGCTATCGGATTATTAAGCCAATCGCCGACGACCGCAACCGTCATATGTATTTCACGAGCAACCCCTTTACGAAAAGCGGACACGAGATGGTATTTACTGCCGTACGCGACGGCGTTGAGAATTTTTATCTGCTTGACTACAACACCGGTAAATACGTGCAGCTTACGGACATGTCCGACTTGCAAGTCAGCAAGGCGCATTACGACAAGGTGCGGGACACGCTGTATTTCTCTACGCGTACGGAGGTGTACGCCGTTAACGTGTTTACGCTTGAGACTAAGAAGGTTTATACGAGTAAAAATCCGCTGGGTTCTATTTGCGTAACATGCGACGGCAGGTACCTCATTACACAATGCTCACTGATACACACGCATTTAAATAACGATAAGAACCCGATCGAAGCCACGTACTACCGTATGATTAAGGTAGATTTGAACACGCTTGAGGAATCGACGATTCTTTACAGAAGCACGCGAATCGACCATATCCAGTGTAACCCGACGGATCCCGACTACATAATGTACTGCGAATGGGGTTACATGTGTACTCATCACCGCATCTGGTATACGAATCTTGACGGTACGAAGGGCGGCCCCGTAGGTCCCGAAATGCCAAACGAACACCGCGTACACGAGTATTTCACACCGGACGGAAAGCAGATCGCCTACCACGGCAAGTTTTTCAAGTATGACAACGAAATGAACCTGAAAAACATCGACCACACATGGGGCATAATGGATGTGGACGGCGGCAACGACAAATACTGGTCGTGCAAGCCGCGCGGCAAGCAGGCCGGTCACAGCATAATGTCAAGTGACGGCTCGATGATTGTCGCGGACGGCGACGATAACATCAGCTTAGTCAAGCGCTACGACGACGGCACTGCTATATTCGAGCCGCTAGTCGCCCATAACAGCAGTATGAGCGGAAACTTTGTACACCCTCACCCGTCGTTTAGCAGCGACGACCGGTACATCGTATTCGCCACTGACAATAAAGGCGCTGACGGCGGAAATATTTATCTGATCGACCTGTACTCAAAAAAAAACGATAGTCTCCTGAAAAAGATAGCCGCCTACACAGTGGATAAGGCGAATACGACGACGGAGCAAGAAGCCGCCGCTGACAAGGACGCACGGCGGTATATCCGCTGGGATTGGAGTATGGGCGTCGGTTTTTATGGTGTGCTGAAAGCAATCGATACGATACAGGACAAAACCCTCTCAAATGGGATACAGAACGGAATCAAAAAATGGATTGACGCGCGGCTTGACGGTATAGAGAATATTTGCGTCAACACATGCGGCGTCATGCCTGCCGTGTTAAGCATCGGGGAAATTTTCGGTTTTGACGCTTATGATAAGATTATAGGCGAGTTCGATGATTATGTAAGGAATAAGGCACTGCGTACGCCTTGCGGCGCTATCGCGCATTCTGTTATAGGCAGTGAGCTGCCGGGGCAGATTTGGGCCGATACGCTGTTCATGTGCGTGTTGTATATGGCCGAGCGTGGGGTTATGACGGGTGATTATGCGTTGGTCTCGGAGGCTGTGAATCAGCTTGAGTTGCATATCGCGAAGCTGCACGACCCCAAAACGGATTTGTTCTATCACGGGTATGATGATATTAACAATCATCATATGGGCGCGTTGTGGGGCAGAGGCAATGCTTGGGTTGCTGTTTCTACGGTTGAGATTTTGAGTATGATAGATATGAATGCGCTCGGTGTTGCGGATAGTGCTAAGGTTCGTAATGTACTGGGGTATGTTGATAGGCAGTTGACGGCGTTGGCGGGATTCCAGAATGAGAATGGGACGTGGAATACTGTTATCGACTGCGCTGATACTTATGAAGAAGCTTCCGTTACGGCCGGTATTGCTTACGCTGTTGCCAGAGGAGTCGGGCTTGGATTTTTTAACGCGGCACATTTAGGGATGGCTAAGAAGGCGTTTGCGGCGCTTGCGGATTGCGTCGAAGCGACAGGTAGTATTTCAAAAGGTTCAACAGGCACGCCGATTAAGGAGAATCCGGCTGCTTATAATGATATTCCGTATCACGAGACACCGTTTACGCAGGGCTTGGGGCTTCTGGCGTTGTCGGTTGTGTGAAAGAAGAACCGCTGTGGGTGGCTTACCGAGGTTGATGTCTTCGGG
>CAZJLW010000137.1:0-2109 GCA_964546895.1 uncultured Eubacteriales bacterium
TCAGTCGACTTCTTTATCAACTCCGAAGCCCGCTTCAACCTCTCGACATCGACCCTAGCCGCATGGTCTCTTGTAGCGCGCTCAACAACCCAGCGAGAGTTATACAATTTCCCGATAATCATATTTTTGGCAACACAAAGCGACTGCGCTTCATCGTCCGAAACCCGATATTGCCGTTTGCGCAGCAAAACATTCCCATGAACCTCGCCGACAACACGCGCCAAAAACCGCCCGCTCTGGCTCAAAAAGCAAATAGCAATATTCTGCGCGGCACATGCCTTCATCAGCGCAGGACTAGCCCCCGTATACCCAAAAGTCACGATACTTTCAACATTATGTAGGGGCAGCCGTATTACTTCCTTCTCTTCCTTACGTATAACAATATTCTCGCCATCCAGCGCAAGGTAATTATCCGGAGAAGTAACATACAGCGTATTCAGCAACTTCCTCATACATCAACCTCCCCAAGCCTCGCACTAATATATCCGTCCACGGAAACGCTCTTTAGCATTTTTGGAAGGCAAATATCCGCCAGTGAACATGCCTTACAGGCCTTAGTCGGCTTAGACTTCGGCGTATAACCCCTTTTGTAGTAACCGTGCATTTCCACCAGCGAGTCTCTAACCGTCCGGCGCAACTCATCTGTAAGAGGAACAACAACCCGTCTGCGTATCTCCCCATAAAACAAAAACGCCTCCGGAATATCGCAGACAAACATTTCCTCCAAACAAAGCGCCTGCGCGCAAAGCTGCAATTCGTCGGCATCATTTTTCTTCGGAGCGCCGCGCTTATACTCGACCGGCACAACCCGGTACTTGCCCTCTCTGCCATAAATAGTTATCCCGTCATCATCGCGCCACAGCTCGACAACATCGCAAATCCCCGATATCCCAAGCTCCCGTGACATCACCGGCATACTTCGGGTAACTATAACATCGCCGCGCTTCTCGCTGGACGATTCGTGTACCTTTTCGTGCAGGAACTTCCCCTCGATCGTAAGGATATTTTCCTTCCAAGCCTGCTCGATATGAATGAGCGCCCACTGCCGTCGGCAGAAAGCGAAGTGTTGCAAACCCGATATCATCAAAAAATCGTCTTCGTCATACATAGCTAAACCATTCGCAGAAGCGTAATACCTTCCGGTATGTCCGACTCGCGTACACTGACGCAATAATCCGAGTAGCTGCGCGGCGGAGCCGACACATCCTTGCGCTCGGCACAAACCAAGTCAAAAAGCTTGTGCGACGGAGCATTGCCAAGCTCGCTGTCGTGCTTGAACACGATAAGCTCCCGCACCGCCATTTTTCCGCGCGCGGCTGAGCGGTCGTGTTCAAACATATTTATAATTGCGTCCCACAAAAGCGCCAAGTCTTCATTCGAAAACCCCGTAGTTTTGCGCGCGAGGTTAGCGGACACGTAACCCTCCGCACGGTATAAGCCGTAAGGAACAATGTGCTTGCGTCCCATCTCTGTGCTTTTGTTTTCGGCGTCGGTCTCGGTTGTTATAGCGATACGCGTTATCGTAACCTCCTGCTGAACAATCGGGTCAATGCTCCGCGCAAATCCAAGCTGTACAGGCCCGCGAACCTGCCCGCAATTAAGCGCCGCCTTCACGAATGTCGTCAATACCGCCCCGAACGTACGTATATCATAGAAATTGCCGCACATAAAATCACGGATTTTTAAATCCAAATCCTTGTCGTCCTTCTTCTTGTCTTTTATGCTCTTTTCATCAACTCCTACGGCTGCATATGCTTCCTTGTCGCTCGTGTTGAGAGGCGTTTTTTCCTTAATATATATTCTGAATCCGGTTGCGTCCTCTTTCGCAATTTCTACATAATTGCGGATTTTGCGCTTCAAGCAGACGTCCGTAACAATCCCGTACCCTGTTTCGGGGTCGATGCGTGGCATATTTCCGGCGTCGGGATCGCCGTTCGGATTCCCGTTTTCAACATCAAACAAAATAACAAAATCGTATCGGTTACTAATTGCCGCCATTGTTTTTGTCCTCCTTTTTCGTGTAACGGTACTGAACCTGATGATAGTAGCCCAGAATAAAGTTGCCCTGTTCCTGCAAGGAATGGTGCGCCGGAAACGGATTGTCCGCTA
>CAZJLW010000137.1:2209-4829 GCA_964546895.1 uncultured Eubacteriales bacterium
GCCGGAACAGACAAATAAATCCTGTTATCAAACGCCGGTTTGACAATCTCAAGCCGCAAATAATGCTGGCGCACGTTTTCTATCATCGCGCCAAAACTGCTTTGCAAAAAGAACCTGACCGAAATCCTAGCGGCGTTCGGCGCAAGTCCAAGCACGTAAAAACGCTTGTCCATGTCGATGTCGTCTATCGGCTTGGCCATAGAAAGGTTGTGCATAACGCTGTCCAAGTCGCTTTCTGTTTCCGGTTCGGGGAAGTTAAGCCAAGTAAACATCTGCTGTGGCCGTGGCTCGCCTTGCTCCGCCCAATACACAACGCTAGTGTCTCCGATTCGGCGGCAATGCTCCTTGTCCGCCAGCATCCGGTTCAGCGCGGTGACGTATGCAAAGGCGGCGTATTCGCCTATCGGGGCGTTTGTGCTGCCGTCCTTGCCGGAGCCGTATGATTCATATGCCGGGGCGTTATAGCTTACCAAGCTTGCGCCAGCACTTTGCGCGCCGGGTATGCCCTTGATTTTGCCGTGGAGAACAGCCAGCGGCTCTTTTTTGCCGGTTACGAGACAGAGTTGTTTTGATTCGTTCTCTGTTTGACTTCCGTATGCGTCCCAACTCCGACGGATTTCGCTGTCATCGTGGGCGAAGCCCCCGCCGTTAATCATGAAAACCAAATTTGTTGCCGCCATATTTTTTATGTAGGGCTGTAAAATAGGGTGGTTTGCTGCCTTTTCCGGTTCCCAGTGTGAGAAGAACGCTTTAACAGCAACCGCCGCGGGGGAATCAACATTGCCGAGAATCGCCAGATGCAGCGCCTTGCAAGCGTTAAAGCATTCAACTGCGCGTTCCGGCTTGCCCTTGTCGTCGAAGCCGAGCGTGTACGCCGTGTTGTCGCATAGAAAATTGGCTTTGATGGCAACGGAGCGTACAACCCGCTCAGGCACAATCATTATTTTCGGGATTTCAACCTTTTTCTTGCCTCTGTCAACCTCCTGCAACGTCGGCACAACCCCAAGCAATTCCCCGTCCAACGAAATATCAAGCGCAAACGAAACCTTTTCGGAACACCAGCCCGTCCGGGCAATCTCACCCCGCGCCGCCAGCGCGTCATAATAATCGACCAGCGAATGTAGTATCATCTCAACACCTCGCAGTTCGTCAGGTCAAGCGTCCCGTTTTTCATGACGGCGAAGAAATAAAGCGGCTGAATGTTTTGCGGATCGGAGTAGTCCATGTCATAAAGCATCAGACCCAAGTCGCGTTCCTCGCCCGGGTAAGCCGGTGTAAAATCCTCGTCCTCAACCAGACTGAACCGCACCGGAAACTCTCTACACCCGAAGTACGGCTGATGATAGCACTGCCCGTTGCGTATCCGTCGCAGAATCATGTTGTAAAACTTTTCCGGTGTATCGCGTTCGCCCGCGTGTTCCGTCATTTCAAAATGTGCCTCAACGATATAGCAGACGTCCTTCAATATTAATGAAGCGCGCTGCTGTATGCTGTCCGCCGCGCTGATGTACAACGGATTTCCGCCGCCATTCATTGCGCTACGCGCCAGCGAAGCCGACGCCTTCGCCGAGATTTCGTTGCGGCGAATGTTCGTTACGCGGATTGGATTTAATACATGAATCTTGTCAATTACGTAACGGATCGCCGGTTTCCAGCAGATTGCTTCACAGACGCCTTTCGCCGCGCTCGGCGTCAGTACGTCGTATGTGTACCGTTCGACCTTAAGTTCGGGACGCGTAAAAAGCGCGTAGTCCCCTTCCAGCTTGATTTTAAACCCGTAACCCAACTTCATCACTTCCTTTCGTATCAATTTCTACTCAATAAACAATCCCTTACCGCCCTCGGGCGTCAGCGTCAACCCCGTTTCAAAGCTGTAACTACCACTGTCAGTCAAAACAGCCACTTCCTTATCCACGCACTCAATAACCCCAAGCTCCCTTAACGCCTTATAATGATTATCATAAACATTCACACAAAACCGCCCGGCGCTTCTCATCAAATCGCGGTTGCGCTCGCCACCACGCAACCGTTTTGCGTACTCGGCACTCTCCGACGTGTCGGGAATAAGAATCGAATGCGTATTTTCTTCAATCAGCTTGAATTCCTCGCCTATTGTCCGAAACGGAAAGCTGCCGCCGTTTTTGTAGCCGCTTTCAAGCCGCGAGACGATAGCCTTCGCGTCCAGTGCTTCGCCTTTTATGTAGTAGAGCTTTTCAAAATAATCGTGTATCGCGTCGAGTGTCGCGATATCGTCGGGGTATTTGCCTTCGATAATACGCGTGACCTCGCACGGCTGACGCCACGAAGCGGGCTGCCTGTAGCTTTCGTCCGGCTCGAAAACATACGTGAAGCTTTCGTCCGGATTACGTTTGCTTTCACGGTTGCATCGCCCAGCCGCCTGAACGATAGAATCCAGCCCGGCTTTCGCTCTGAACACTACCGGGAAATCTACATCCACCCCTGCCTCGATTAGGCTAGTCGCTATTACGCGGCACGTCTTTTTGTTTTTCAGCCGTTCTTTTATCTGCGTCAAAATTTTTTTTCTGTGTTCGGGGTACATCAACGTCGATAGATGAAAGCTACCGTCGCCGTCGAGCAAGTCGTATAAATGTTGCGCTTG
>CAZJLW010000137.1:4929-9370 GCA_964546895.1 uncultured Eubacteriales bacterium
CGACAGATTTGTACAATAAGACTAGTGAAATTATGTCATGGGTATGGTTTGTGGTTGAGAAAAAGAAAAATTAGACACGGATTTGACGGATTTACACGGATTTTCACGGATTTAAACATAATAAAAGCCCGTCCGCAAGGACAGGCTTATTTTCTTGCTATTAAATTAGTGCGGGCTACTTCTGCTTCTTATTCGCCACATACTGCTGCAGCATATACTGCGTCTTATAATCCAACACCTTCGGTATATAATTCTGCGTTTCGGCATACGGCGGTACTCCGTTGTACTTCATAACACTACCGGGGCCTGCGTTATACGCAGCCAGCGCCAGCGTCTCGTCGCCGCCGAACTTAGCCAGCATTTCACTTAAGTACCGCGTGCCACCGTTTATATTATCCGAAATATCGAACGGGTTAGAAACACCTAAGTACGCAGCCGTCTTAGGCATGAGCTGCATAAGCCCCATCGCACCGGCTTTTGATACTGCGTTCGGGTTATAGCTGCTTTCTTGCTTAATAACTGCTTTTATAAGGTTGGAATCGATATTGTACTTGCTCGAAGCCGCCGAAACCGCTTCTTCCACGGCAGCGCTTACCTGCTCGTCGGAATACCCGTTAATATAACCGTTAAGTATTGCCTCGAAACTCTGGGGCGCGGATGTGACGCCGTCGGAAACGCTCGCGGCGTTCTGATTTTTCAGCGGCTGCGACGACGGCGAAACCGATGCCGGTATGCGTAGCTTTGCGTTTATGTTAGAGACAATCTCGTCGTATAGGCTGTTGACTGTTAAGTTCATATCAAAACCCTCTCATGCTTTGGCTCACGTAACAACGTTACTTCTTAAATAATTTTATGATTAACGGTTCTTTAAGTATAGTCTTAATATCTTTACTGCCCTCAAAAAAGTCTCTGACTTGTCCTTTCCTATGCGGAATCATCAAAAACGGCAGCGCCTTCATACTAAACCACTTTAACTTAGCTGTTTCTGCACCGGTTTCAATAGCTTCGCCCCCGCAAATCCTAGCCGCATACACATGCTGCGTATCGTTTACCTCAGGTCGGGCGTATTCGCCAATTTTGTATTCGATGTCTACTATATATCCTGTTTCTTCCTGTGCTTCTCTTGTTGCGGCTTGCATTTCCGTCTCTGTCTTTTTTACTCCGCCGCCCGGCAAATCCCACGCAGGTACATCGGTGCGTTTAACAAGCAAAACTTTATCGCCGTCATGAATCACGACGAAAGCACCTCTTCGAGCCATAAGCAATCCCCCTAGCGTTGATATTCACAGCAGCAACTCTATTGTTGTATAGGTCTTGCGTTACATGTTATAATAAATCTAATAAATTTTCAACAAAAATGTTAAAAGGGATTGACGCACATGAACGAAAAAGCGCTATCAACACTAGAATTCAACAAAATAATCGAAAAACTATCTTCCAAGGCTGTTTCGCAAATGGGCAAGGAGGTTTGCTCCGCGCTAAAACCGTACGGCGACTTGTATGACATCGGGTCGGCGCAAGGCGAAACGACCGAAGCCGTAAGCTGTATCTTGCGCAAAAGCTCGCTGCCGCTCGGAGGCATACGCGATATACGCGACGCGCTGAAACGCGCCGAAATCGGCGGCACGCTGTCCATTACGGAGCTTATGCATGTAGGGGAATTTTTATACGTGTGCCGCAAGGTTATAAGCTATAGCAAGGCCGAGAACAAGAACGAAGCGTACACGATTCTCGACGAGCTGTTTTCCGTAATACAGCCGCTGACGCTGGAATACGAAATAACCCGCATAATCATAAACGAGCTGGAAATCGCCGACGATGCAAGCCCGGAACTGCGCGATATTCGCCGCGGCATAAAGGTGTCGAACGACCGCATTAAGGAACAGCTTAACAGCATAATCCATTCGCAATCGTATAAAAACATGCTGCAAGACTCCGTAATAACTATCCGCAACGACCGCTACTGCGTGCCGGTTAAGCAGGAGTACCGCGGGACGTTTTCGGGCATGGTGCATGACCAGTCGTCGACGGGCGCGACAGTTTTTATGGAGCCGATTGCCGTCGTGCAGCTCAACAACCGCATCAAAGAGCTGAAAGCCGCCGAGAAGAACGAGATCGAGCGCATCCTTCGCGACCTGTCGCTGAAAGTGGCGGAGCAAGCCGACATTCTTAACGCAAACATTGACGTGCTGACGCGGCTGGATTTTATTTTCGCGAAGGCCGAGCTGTCGCTGTCGATGAACGGCACGGAACCAACCTTTAACTCAAACGGCTACATAAACATAAAAAAAGGCCGTCACCCGCTGCTCGACCCGAAAACCGTAGTCCCGACCGACATCTACCTCGGCGGCGACTTCTCGACGCTGCTAATCACCGGGCCGAACACCGGCGGCAAAACCGTCGCACTGAAAACAATCGGGCTGTTCACGCTAATGGGGCAGGCGGGGCTGCACATCGCGGCGAACGACCACTCGGAGCTGGCCGTGTTTGACGAGGTTTTCGCGGATATCGGTGACGAGCAGAGCATCGAGCAGAGTCTCAGCACATTCTCGTCGCATATGAAAAACATCGTCGCGATACTCGAACGCGTAACGCCCGATTCGCTCGTGCTGCTTGACGAGCTTGGCGCGGGCACCGACCCGACGGAAGGCGCGGCGCTCGGCATATCGATACTGCAATACCTGCACGGCTTCAAAATCCGCACTGTGGTAACGACGCATTACAGCGAGCTGAAAATGTACGCGCTGTCGACAGACGGCGTCGAAAACGGCAGCTGCGAATTCAACGTCGAGACGCTGCGTCCGACGTACAGGCTGCTTATCGGCATACCCGGCAAGAGCAATGCCTTCGCGATATCGCGGCGGTTGGGGTTGCCGGATATCATAATCGACGGCGCGAAGGAGATACTGAGCCACGAGGATCAGCGTTTCGAGGACATCATAACGGAGCTTGAAATAAACAAAAAAACGATGCTCATGGAAAAGGAGCGCGCGGAAGCGTACCGGCGCGATGCCGAGGCGCTGAAAGGCGAATACGAGAAACAGAAGCTGCGCCTGGCCGAGCAGCGCGAGAAGATTATCAACGAAGCGCGCGAGGAAGCGCGGCGCGTGTTGTACGCTGCGAAGTCCGAGACGGACGACCTCGTGAAGGAACTGAACAAGCAGATACGCGAGAGCGCAAGCCAAAAAGATATAGACGCGACGCGGCAGAAGCTAAAGGACAAAATCACAACCGCCGAGGAAGGCATGTCGCAAAAAATCAGACCCGCCCACAAACCGCCGACGGAACTGCGGCTTGGCGACGGCGTGTTTATACATTCGCTGAACCAGCGCGGCGTAGTGGCTTCGCCGCCCGACAAAAACGGCGACGCGATGATTAACGCCGGAATAATGAAAATAAAAATCAACATCTCCGACCTGTCGCTGGACGACTCGGAGGGTGGGGCGGGAGCGTCAGGCAAAAAGAACATCTCGTACGGCAGAAACGTAAAAGCCGTAAAGAGTATGAATATAAAAACAGAAATCGACCTGCGCGGGCATCTCGTGGACGAAGCGATAGAGAAGGCGGACAAATATTTGGACGACGCGTATCTCGCAGGGCTTAAGGAAGTCACGATAATACACGGCAAGGGGACGGGCGCGCTGCGCGCCGCGATTACAAACCACATAAAACGTCACCCGCATGTGGAATCGTTCCGGCTGGGAAAGTTCGGCGAGGGCGAGAATGGCGTAACGGTTGTTGAGCTGAAATAGACGGGCAAAGATGAAAGGGAGGGCTTACAAGTGGCAAGCAAAATAAAAGTGCTGGTGGTTGACGACGATTTGCACATATCGGAGCTGCTGAGCCTTTATCTAAATAAGGAAGGCTACGAAACGGTGGAAGTACACGACGGGCGGAAGGCGGTCGAGCAGTTTTCGGCGTACGCGCCGCATCTTGTCATACTGGACTTAATGCTGCCGGGTATGGACGGCTACCAGGTTTGCGGGCAAATCCGTAAAATCAGCTCGGTGCCGATAATCTTCCTGACTGCGAAGGGCGAGACCTTCGATAAGGTGTTGGGGCTGGAGCTGGGCGCGGACGACTACATCGTAAAGCCGTTTGACCCGAAGGAGCTGCTTGCGCGGGTGAAGGCTGTGCTGCGCCGCTACGAAAAAAAGGACGAGGACACCGGCAAGCAAATCGTACTGCCGAACCTTACAGTAAACCAATCGACATATACCGTAACGTACCACGGCAACGAGTTGGAGCTTCCGCATAAGGAATTCGAGCTGATACTGTTTCTCGTGCAGCACCCGAATCAAGTGTTCACACGCGAGCAGCTGCTCGACCGTATATGGGGCTACGAATTCATGGGCGACACGCGCACGGTCGACGTCCACATCAAGCGTCTGCGCGAAAAAATGCCCCACGAGGATGTGTGGGGCATTAAGACGGTTTGGGG
>CAZJLW010000138.1:0-1566 GCA_964546895.1 uncultured Eubacteriales bacterium
TTCTTTACGGGGTAGCAAACCTCTGTTACATATTCATCGGGATTTTGCGTTTCGTGAGGGCTGACATGGTAAATGGTAAAGAACCGTCCAGCAAAGTCGTAGCCATTATCCTCAACCCAATTTGCCACAGCTTCATTTACATCATTTACCTTTTCATAGCTGCCTTTGTAAGTCGCAGAGGCAATCAGCACTGCAGGCTCGTTTTTGAACTGCACATTTTCGGTATTTTTATAGTTGCCCTTTACCGATTTTTGCACCTCAACATCAACGTCTGTTTCTTTAAACTCGCAATCGTGGAAAATTGCCAGTGTGTAGCAAGGAGCGCCATCTTGAATATTCAGCGGTGCAGTTTCCGACATTAGAATGCCCCACAGCATTCCCTCATCCGCATAAGTTGGTATAGTTTTCCTAACACTTGCAACATACCTCTCAGGTAGTTCTTTTAAAGTAACAATATAATTCATAACAGTCATATCCTTTCTTAGCCTTTTAATGGCTGTTTCAAGAAGCAGTAAACGTCGATTAGCTTCCTCCGCTTCTGCCTTTATCTCGGCTTGCTTTATTACCAAAAATTCAGCCAAAGCATCTGCATTGTCATAGCTTTTAAGGACTTCACCAATAGCAGCAAGGCCAAAGCCCATATCCTTTAAAGCTGTAATTCTGCTTGCAATGGGAAGCTGTTCTTCGGCATAGTAACGGTATCCTGTAAAGTCATCTATGCTATTTGGCATGAGCAGACGGATTTCATCGTAATGCCGCAGCATTCGTATACTAATCCTTGATAGTTTTGAAAAATCACCTATTTTTAACATTTGGTATCCTCACATATATGTGTTTTTTGAGCTCAAACGTAGTATATTGTATACCATAGTGTGAGAGTCAATAGGTGAATTTAATTTTATATCACCTAACCCGCATAGCCCGCAGCGCATTAACCAACGCCAACAACGCCACGCCCACATCGGCAAAAATCGCAAACCAAATCGAAGTCACCCCAAGGAAAGCCAGCACCATAACCACCAGCTTAAACCCAAGCGCAAACACGATATTTTGTATTACTATACTATGTGTTTTCTTAGCCACCTTAACAGCTACGGCAATCTTCCCGATATCGTCATTCATTATAACAACATCGGCGGCTTCAATAGCGGCGTCCGAGCCGATCCCGCCCATAGCGATACCGATATCGGCTCGGGTAAGCACCGGGGCGTCATTAATACCGTCGCCTACAAAGGCGACATTGCCGCGGCTGTCGTTCTTACTGCCTTTACCAACCAGCAGCTTCTCAAACTCAGTCACTTTATCCTGCGGCAGCAGTCCCGCGCGATACCCGTCAAGCGCGAGCGAATCCGAAACCTCTTTCGCAATAGCGTCGCTGTCGCCGGTCAGCATAACCAGCTTCTTTACGCCCGACTGCCGTATGGCGGCAACCGCACTCCCCGCGCCTTCCTTGACTTCATCAGAAATAATAATATACCCAACATACTGCCCATCTTTTGCCACGAACACGGTCGTTTTCGCAAAGGAGGGCAGATTTTTTATGCCAACCTGCTCCATCAGACGCGC
>CAZJLW010000138.1:1666-9338 GCA_964546895.1 uncultured Eubacteriales bacterium
GTCTTATCAAAAACAACCGTATCCAGCTTATTCAGCGCCTCAAGGAAGTTCCCGCCCTTGACGAGTATACCATTCTTAGCAGCGCCGCCGATTCCGCCGAAGAAGCTTAGCGGAATCGATATTACGAGCGCGCAGGGGCAGGAGATAATGAGAAACGACAGCGCCTTGTACAGCCACTCGGAAAACGCTCCGTAACCCAAAAGCGGCGGCAGCACGGCAACAGCCAGCGCCGTAAACACAACGGCCGGTGTGTAATACCGTGCGAACTTCGTAATAAACTTCTCGCTTTCGGCTTTTTTGCTGCTTGCGTTCTGGACAAGCTCCAGCACCTTCGAAACGGTGGACTCACCGTACGGCTTCGTAACCCGCACTTCCAGCAAGCCGCTTTTGTTAATCGCACCGGAAAGCACCTCGTCGCCCTCGCCCGCCTGTCGCGGCACGGATTCGCCGGTGAGCGCCATAGTGTCCATAAACGATTCGCCCGCGCGCACTACGCCGTCCAGCGGAATCCTTTCGCCGGGGCGTACTACGATTATTTCGTCCACCTTAACCTGTTCGGGCGAGACGGTGACAATGCCAGCCTCTGTTTTCAAATTCGCCGCGTCGGGACGAATGTCCATGAGCTTCGTGATGTTTTTCTTAGAACGTGCGACGGCCATATCTTGCAGCAGCTCGCCCGCTCCGTAGAAAACCATGACAACAACCGCCTCCGACATATCACCGATAGCAAACGCTCCAATAGAAGCTATAGCCATCAAAAAATTCTCGTCAAAAACCTCGCCGCGCAGTATGTTTTTTCCAGCCGTCACAAGCACCTCAGCACCGGAAAGAAAATAAGCGGCTACATAAATCGCAACGGCTATGTAATTCGGCATTTTTATAAACCCCGCCGCAAAAATCATGATAAGCGACACGCCTAGCCGTATAATGAACGGTACAAAATTTTCTGTTTCGTTATGTACATGATCGTGTTCGCAGGCACACGCGGGCTTGTCGCCGTGGCCGTGATTGTGGCCGTGTTCATGTTCATTTTCGTGATTATTTTTCATCGCAATGCTCTCCTTTAATATGTTCGATACCGCTTTCCAGCAGTTTTAAAATGTGGTCGTCGTCCAAGCTGTAATAGACATTCATGCCGTCCTTCCGCGCTTTTACAACGCGGCTGTGTTTTAGTTCCTTTAGCTGGTGGCTTCCGGCGGACTGGCTAATCTCAGCGGCCTCGGCAAGCTCGCTGGCGACGCATTCCCCTTCCGACAGCCGCAGTAAAATTTTCAGCCGCGGAACACTTCCAAACAGCTTATAAATTTCGGACAGACGTTCAAAATCATCGGCGGTTAATTCATGGCTCTTCAACATTTATTATCATCTCCTATATATTCGGCACTAATCATTCCAAATATTTAATCGGTTTAGTGCCGAATATTTTCCGCTGTTTATAGGAGGGCGTTAATGTTTTGATTTGTAAACATTAATGCCACCTATATATTAGTATATGAACATTTGCTCATATTGTACATTGTCTTTTATGTTTTGTAAAGGAAAATTTGTACGAGCTGAAATATTTTTACAAAAATACGCATATATGATAAGATGTGGGTTGATTAGCAACGTTTTGTTTACGAGGGAGGAAGCACTATGATGTATTTTTTGAAAGGAATAGTCGTCGGCATTGCCAATATTATTCCGGGCGTAAGCGGCGGCACTATTGCCGTCGTGCTGGGCATTTTTGATAAGCTCATTGACGCCGTTAATAATTTTTATAAGGATTTGAAACGCTACGCGATGTTTTTGCTGCCGCTCGGTGCCGGTATGCTGTTCGGTATTGCGGCGTTCAGCAAGCTGATCGAATACTGCTTCGGCAAGTATTCATTCGCTACGACGATGTTTTTTGTCGGACTGGTCGTCGGCAGTCTGCCGCTCATTTATAGTAAGGCAACAAAAAACAAGCCGACCGCAAAAAATATTTTCGCGGCAGCCGTAGCATTTCTCGCCGTCGTCGTAATCGTACAGCTGAAAGCGCCGCAAACCTCAGCAGCAGAGCTTGCCGCAACCCCCGCCAACCTTCTAAAATTTTTCGCCGGTGGCGTTATCGCGGCCGCCGCTATGGTCATACCCGGTATCAGCGGCTCGTTTGTCATGGTGCTGCTTGGGCTTTACAGCAGCGTTATTTCTTCTATATCTACTTTTATTTCCGCGCTGCTGCCGCTTGATATGGGAGCTGTCATTGCTCCGTTTTTACTGCTGTCGTTTCTCGGCGTCGGCGTAATCGCCGGGCTGTTGCTTATTTCAAAAATAATTGAGCTGCTCATGAAAAAATATCACGCATACACATATTTTTCTATCCTCGGCCTGATGTGCGGTTCCATTTACGGTATGTTCGCCGACCCGCAAACGTACGCAAGCGGCCTGAACGCTCTCGCCGTCGCAGCCGGTGTCGTCGCACTGCTGGCCGGTCTTGGCATTTCAATCGTACTGGGACGGGAGAAGTAAAAACTAACCAAAAAAGCGCCCTACTGAACATTTGTTCAGCCGGACGCTTTTTTTATTGAAAATACCTCGGTAATTTGCTACAATTTATCTACATACATGCCGCTAACAAAATGAGGACGAACGAATGATTATAAAGAAACCTACATTAAATGACATGACTGCCATAGTGCGTACGATGGCCGCCAGCTTCCAAAACGATCCGCTGTATTCGTATTTCGTCGAAAATCATGAGCGGCGCAAACACTTCTTAAAGGACTTCATGCGGTTTCGCCTGACCTTCGGAATGCAGGAGGGCTTGGCATTCCGCCTTGGCAAATGCAAAGGTATCGCCTTATGGTTTCCGTCCAGTAGGCAAATGGACGCGCTTAAATTTGCTGCTTACGGCGGGACTGCGACGCTTCTGAAATGCACACCTGATGAACGCGAACGGATAGTGAAATATGTTGATTACGTCGACTTGACAATCAGCCGGTTCGTCTCGACCGAATACTGGCATATTTCGCCGCTGTGCATTGCGCCGGAAAAACAAGGCATGGGGCTTGGCTCACAGCTGCTTCAACACGGAGTCACACTACTGTCCAAGCCGACAAAGCCATGCCTCGTCGTCACGCAAACCCTCATTAACAAAGCCTTTTACGAGAAAAACGGTTTTGTCACCGTTAACCAATCATTTGTACCCGGTACGCAGATTCATACGATACTGCTTATCCACAATAACGGTAACATTAACATAAATCCGGAGTCACCTACTTAATAACGTCGCGGAGGAAATATAATGAGCAATAGCAACTTTACGGTCGCCCAAGAAACGGCCGACGAATGGAAAAACAGGTTTAGAATGCTTACCGCATCGGTGCCTGTCGGTATCGCCGTTAACAATCTCGACGCGGATTTCTCAAAAATATACGCCAACAAAGGCTATTATGACGTGCTTGGCTTCACTGAGGAGGAGTTTTTGGAGCGCTTCCCGAAGGGCGGGCTTGAGGCGTTTCACCCCGACGATCGAGAAATAGTGCGGCAGATGGCAATGCACGAGCTGCGCGAGAACAACTTCGTCAGCGTCCGTACACGTGTCGTGCATAAAACAAAGGGTTACATCTGGGCGCAGTACACCGGACGGCTCGCGCCCGACAGCACCGGCAAGCCCGTCGTGTTCATTTCCATGACGGATATTTCCGAGCTGATGTCGCTTAACGAGAATCTCGAAAAAGAACACAACTTCAACAATCTCATAGCGAGCCTTACGGCCGACGCGTTTTTCGACTGCGACATACCCGCCGGGATAATCCGTTATTCCAAAAACTTCGCCGACCGAATGGGCGTGCCGGAAACCGTCAGCGACTACCCCGCGTCGATGCTTGCGCGCGGCATTATCGCCCCGGACAGCGTGCATCTGTACGAAAACAGGTTTCACAAAGAGACATCGGGCATAGTCGAGGAGGAGCTGCATTTCAAGCTGCCGGACGGCAGTGATGTGTGGTACCAGTACCATTACAACATCATACACGACGACAGCGGCGAACCCGTCCGCGCCATCGGAAAAATGCACGAGATCACAAAGCAACACGCACAAATCGCCGAGCTGTCCGAAAAGGCGCGCAAGGATCAGCTCACGGGGCTTTTCAACAAAGTTACGACCGAGAGCATGATAAAAGAAACGCTGATGTACAGTGTCGAGGGCATTAAACACGCGCTGATAATTGTAGATGTTGATAATTTTAAGAATGTTAATGACAAGCTCGGGCATTTATACGGCGACACAGTGCTAAAGCTGCTCGCGAGCGGGTTAAAGCCGCTGTTCCGCTCCGACGACGTTATCGGCAGGGTCGGCGGCGACGAGTTTTTTGTATTCCTTAAGAATTATAAGTCGCTTGATATTTTGTATGACAAGGCTAAAGAGATCGGCAAGCTGTTTCGCAGGACTTGTACTGAGAATGGGAACTCGGTTAATATTTCGGCCAGCTTGGGAATTTCGCTGTACCCCGAACACGGTACGGATTTCGACACGCTTTATCGGTGCGCCGACGCTGCGCTTTATACAACTAAGGAACGCGGCAAGGACGGGCTTACTATATTTGCCGGGCAGTTGACCTCGGGGTATAAGGCAACAAGAACTGAGATAGATCGCAGCACGCATGTTTTTACTCTGTCGACGCTGGTCGATGCGCTGCCTAGCGCTGTCTATGTTGTTGATATGGATAGTTATGAGATATTGTTCGAGAACGAACGTGCCCGGGCGCTTACTGTAGGTTCGTCGTCGGAAAGGCGCTGCTACGCGGCTTACTACGCTGAGGGCGAGGCTTGTAAGGGCTGCCCTGTGGCGGAGGTTATTGATATGGCTGCGGGGAACACGGTCGTGGTCGAGAACCACAAGATGGGGAGCAAGGTGCGGGTTGACGCTACGCCGGTCGAGTGGACGGGGGTTAAGCGGGCTTGGTTGATTAGTTGTACGGATATATCGAGTTGAGAATATACATAAACAAAAACAAGCCACGGCCTGCTCGGATAACAATCCGAACAAGCCGTGGCTTTCTATTTAATCGCGTAGCCAAACATCACCGGTTCGGTTGAGCCAGTCACCAAGCCGCTCGCGCATATACGCTACGATGTCCGGGTTGTCGCTTGCAACGTTCTTCGTTTGCAGCGGGTCCTTTGATAAGTCGTACAGTATATGCCGCTCCTCGCCGTAAGGATTTCTTACCGTGACAAGAAAATACTTACCGTCCGTAACGCCACGCGCGTCGACTGAATTATTGAAAAAATACCCCTCGCCGATTTCGCCCGACGCCATGCCGCCGACAACACTTCTGCCTTCGACACCCGGCGTCTCGTCCGACAACCCTACCATTTCCAGCAGAGTCGGCATAATATCCGGCGGGTTCAGGAACACGTCGTTTTTGCCGGTGGCAAGCTTGCCCGGATACCGCATAAGAAAAGGAACCTTGTACGACTCGTCGTACCACAGCCCTTTGTACATTATGCTGTGGCTGCCCATCATCTCGCCGTGGTCGGATGTAAAAATAACAATCGTGTCATCGTCCAGCCCTTTGTCCGTCAGCGCCTTCAAAATCCTGCCGAACTGCTCATCAATGCCGGTCACGGCCGCGAAATAATCCGCGACACTTTCACGCGCGGTCCGGCGCAGCGATTCGGCGTTGGCGCGCATTTCGGCCGGAAGCTCCGGCGCTACGTCGTCCAGCCACGCGTTCGGGCATGTCAGCAGCTCGCGCTCGGTTTTTCCGGCGTAGAGCTGTTTGTAACGCTCCGGTACTTTATCAAATGGCATATGCGGCGGGTTATACGCCACGAACAGCGCGAAAGGCTTAGTCTCGTCGCGCAGACCTTCGGTGTTTGTTATGTAGCGCACCGCGACGTCCGTCTCGTGTTGCGGTGACCATTCGTTTATTTTGCGCTCGTCGCTTACTTTGTCGTCGTTGAACCAGTAGTGGGGCGTGAAATGCTTGTCGTTGCAGCCGTAGGAATACCAGAAGTTAAAGCCGTGCCGCCGTTCCTTCGGCGTGAACGCGTCCCATATTTTGCCATCATGACGACGGGGTTCAAGGTATTGCTCGTCGTCCGGGTTCGGCTTATCCAAATGCCATTTGCCTATGTACCCGCAGTCGTAGCCGTTGGCACTGAGCACGTCGGGCAGACACACATCCGATTTACGCAGAAACACATCGAACTGCGCCGTCGTTGTGTTGCAGTTTCCGATTACGCCGTTGCTGTACGGGTACTTGCCGGTAAAAAGCATCGCCCTGTACGGGCTGCACACCGGGTAAGTCGACACGGCGTTCTCAAACTCCAGAGCCTGTTTTGAAAACGCGTCGAGATTAGGCGTAATAACAGGGTCTTCTCCGCGGAATGCCATCGCGCGCCGCCGGAACTCGTCCGGGATTACGTAAACGATATTCGGTTTCTTTGCCAATGTAACCACCTCAGCTCATGTATTTTTTTGATAAATGCACACAACGCATGACAGCATACCGACCAGCGCCAGCACCGACCAGGACATCATCGTAACCTTCCAGCCAAACGCTTCCGTCAGCTTCGCGAAGCCGTAAGTCGACGCGGCGCTGCCGACATACGTCAGGCAGTTCAGCGCGCCGGAAACAGTCGCAACCTTGTTGTATTTTTTGAAGCGGTGCGGATAAATGCCGATTAGCATAAGGTTTACGCCGTGCATACTGCCCGTTATAACGGCCGCAAGCAGTATCGAAAGTGCGATATTAAACGAATAGCAGAAGCTCATCAGTACACAGCAGCCAAGGCTAAGCGTGAAAATAGCAGCCGAAGCCCGTATTTCGTCACTGAACAGATGCTTCTGAATAAATGACGCGGCTTTTATGCTGATAATCGCAAAAACCGGCAGAACCATCGTCGTCAAAATGGCTGCTTTGTTGCCGAGGTTGAAGTTCTCGGCGATAAACGACGGTATCCACGTCGTAATCCCGTCGCGCAGTATGCCGTGTACGATTTCGGCAACCGCTACAAAGGCTATGCCCATAGAGAGGTACAGCTTTATGTCGGTTTTGCTTTCGTTCTTGTGGTTAGTGCTTACGGGTTGGAGGTCGCAGACAAGGTTTTTTACGCCGAGCTTCCACAAAACAGCTGTAGCCAAGCCCACAGCCGCGCTTACGTAAAACAGCAGCTCCCAGCCGGATATAGCAATGCAGACCGGCGCAAGCAGATATGTAATGATAATACCGGCCGAGCTTGCGATTAACAGGCTTTCGATTGTTTTTTTGTACGCGGCATCATCTAAGTGCATTGCAAGGATTTTTACAAGCGGCGGCCAGAGCATCGACTGCGCGTAACCGTTAAGCAGCCAGATCACCGCCATAACCGCGACGCTACCTGAAAGCGGCAAGAGGATATTTAACACCGACGTGGCCGCCAAACCCCAGAAGACAAGCTTCTGCGGACGTATTCTGTCGCCAAGCACGCCGTTTATCGCCTGCCCGATTCCGTAAGAAAAGAAGCTGAATGTCGTAACGATACCGGCTTCGGACTTCAGTATGCCCGTACCGGCGACGATTTCAGATATTACTACCATATAATTGATTCTTGTTACATAGCTCGCAAAATACACAAGCCAGCACAGCAACCCCAGCCCCAGCTTCATCTGCGTCACCCCTTCGCATTCGCTCACACCGTGCGCTAAAATCTCGCTAAAGCTTAC
>CAZJLW010000139.1:0-9267 GCA_964546895.1 uncultured Eubacteriales bacterium
ATAGTTGCATTAGTCTTAGAAAATTTTAATTTTAGTCGAAAGGGTGTTTTATGTGAACGGATTTAATAAAGTATCGCCTGATGAATTATCGATAAACCCATTTGAAAAAATAGGCAAGGATTGGATGCTTATAACCGCCGGACAGCCCGGCGCGTTTAACACAATGACAGCCAGCTGGGGTGGGCTTGGCGTGCTGTGGCGTTATAACGTCGCTACCTGCTTTGTACGTCCCACGCGGTTTACGAATGAGTTTATGGAGAAGAACGATATGTTTACGCTGTCATTTTTCGGAGACGAGTATAAAGAAGCACTTACGTTCTGCGGTAAAAACAGCGGAAGGGACTTCGACAAATGCAAAGAAACCGGGCTTGAAGCGGTTGATTTTGGCGGTTGCGTTTCGTTTAAGCAGGCGTCGCTCGTTCTCGTGTGTAGAAAGGTTTATACGGACGTGTTTAAACCTGAAAACTTTCTTTTACCGGAAATCGACCACCACTACCCGCTTAAGGACTACCATATCATTTACGTCGGCGAAATAAAGAGCTGCTATACGAAGTGAAAAAACTGTCGCTATCAGAAAACATAATATGGAATACGATAGGCTCGACGTTTTATCTGGGCTGCCAGATGCTCGTCGTTTTGTTCGTCGTGAAGATGTCGCCTGATTATAAAAACCCAGGTGACTTCTCGTTAGTTATGACAATCGCGAACGTACTTTATATAATCGCGGCGTACGGCATACGTCCCTATCAAGTGTCTGATTATGACGAGAAGTATGCGAACGGCGTTTACATTGCGGTACGTATCGCTACTACGGTGGCTTCTGTACTGCTTGGTGTTGTGGTCGGGCTTATGCTTGGACTTTCGCCGGTGCAGTACGGCTGCTTGTTATTGTATACGACCTTTAAGGCATCGGAGGCATTTTTTGATGTGTTGCACGGCATAGCTCAGAACAATAGCCGTCTTGATGTAGCCGGGAAGTCGTTCGTGTTGCGCGGTCTTATGACGATTGTCGCGTTCTGCGGTGTGTTCTATTATTTCAGGAATCTCGCCGCCGCCATTTTCGCGATGAGCGCCGCTTCTTTTATTGTTTTATTTTTTTACGACATGATGTCCGTGAGGAAGTTCGGCAGTATTAAACCTGCTTTTGACAAAACGCCTGTGGGTGCTTTAATTAAGGAATGCTTTCCTGTCGTGGCCGCCACCGTCTGTTCAACGGCGGTCATCGCACTGCCGCGATACTTGCTGGAACGCATGAGCGGTAGCGAAGCGCTCGGTGCATACGCCGCCGTCGCCGCACCCACACTCGTTATTCAAGCCGTCGCAACATACATAACAAGTCCTATGCTCCCGTCGTTCTCCGCGTACTATAACAGCGGGGACGCCAAGCGGCTTATACGGCTTTTTGTTACTATTTTGATTATTTTTGCGGCCGGTTCAGCAGTGGCTGTCGCTTTGTCAGCCTTACTCGGCGGATGGGCGTTGGAGCTTGTTTACGGCCCGACAATCGTCCCACATATTTATTTGTTCATGCCCGCCGTCTGCGGCGCGATATTGACGGCGCTGGTCGTTTTCACGCAAAGTCTCATGGTGGTCATGAGGGATTTTAGAGGGCTAATCATATGCGGTGTGGTCGGATTGCCGGTTTGCTTCGCGGCTTCCCGGGCGCTAATCGCAGCAAGCGGTGCTAAAGGCGCGGCTTACGCGCTTATTATTGCGCTTACGGCGGTTTTAACGCTCATGGCCGCGTTTTCGGCTTACAGACTGACTCAAAGGATGTATCATAATGACAAAACTCAGCATAACAGCAAGCTGCTATAATGAAGAAAAAAATCTGGACGAGCTATACCAGCGGATTATGGTTCAGCTGAAAAATTTTCCGCAGCTTGATTACGAAATAATTCTTGCGGACAACGGCTCGACTGACGGTACGCTTGGCGTACTACGTTCGCTAGCAGCGCGCGACAGCCGCGTGAAGGTTATCGTCAACTCCCGAAACTTCGGTCCTCACCGCTCGACCTACAACGCATTTCGCAGGGCGACAGGCGACGGAGTAATAACGATGGCGTCCGATTTGCAAGATCCGCCGGAACTTATTACGGACTTCGTTTCGAACTGGCTTGGCGGCGAAAAAATCGTCATAGCTATTAAGAACAAAAGCAAGGAAAACCCTGTTATGTTTCTGCTACGTCGGATATTTTATAGGGTTATCAAAGCTATTTCGGAAGTCGAAATGATTGAGAATTTTACGGGCTTTGGTCTTTATGATAAAAAGGTTTACGAACACTTAACCGCGAAGAGCTGGCCTGTGCCTTACATACGCGGCTTGGTCAGCGAGATCGGGTACAAGCCGGTTAAAGTTTATTTTACACAGGAAAGGCGTAAATACGGGCGCTCGTCGTATACACTGCTTAAGTATATTGACTTCGCGATTTATGCAATGACATCCATGTCAAAGGTTCCGCTGCGTCTGGCTACACTGTGCGGTAGTTTTCTGGCGTTCGTTAGCTTTTTAGCCGCTCTGTTCTATTTGGTTACTAAGCTGCTGTTCTGGTATAACATGCCGGTCGGTATCGCGCCGCTTGTTATTGGGTTGTTTTTCTTTTCGTCTGTGCAGTTGCTGTTTATCGGACTGATGGGGGAGTATGTGTTGCAGATATTGCTGCATATTGATCGGAAACCGCTGGTTGTGGAGCGGGAGAGTATTAATTTTGATGGGGATTAGAAATCTAGACTTGAGTATTCCCCCTAACAGAGAAGGCGTTGCAAACCCCATACAATGGGTTCTGCAACGCCTTCTATTAATCCCTGCCTATTTACAACTTAAACGACCCGACATTAATCCCGCCGCTATCCCCGCCACTTGCCTTCATAATCATTTTCTTAATAAGCCCGATAGGGTCACTTCCATAAGAAAAATCATCGCCGTACTGCTTCTTTATCATCGCGTCAATATCAATGATAGTCCCGTTAATCTTTCTAACCTTACTATCAAGCACCGTACGTGCGCAGTCCGGGGCGCTGATAAGTCCGTTGCAGTGTACGGCAGCAATGGCCTGCATATCCTGTGCCGTCACGTCGCTAAAAAAATACAGCGCACCGTTAATATGCAGCGTGTACGAAATCCCCTGCTCTATCGCTGTTTGAAGCTGCTCGTGTCCAAGTGTCTGGAAACCGTTTACAGACATTAACGCCCCTTCGTAAAGCTCATATCTCTTGGCTTTACCTACAGCTTTAAAATCAGCGGCAGCTGACACAGGCATGGTCGCTTTGCCATTAACAATCAACGAAGAAAAGCCACTCAAATTCTGCGTGTGATTGTGCGCTATCATCAGATCTCCAAGCACGAAAATCTTATCACCGTATAACACAAAAGTCGCAGAATCCAGCGAAATATCATCAACGACAGTATGACCATCCGGTACAAAAATATAACTATCAGCTTGAAACACATCCCGGTATTTCTCATACAATCCGGAGTAGACTACCAACTGCTTGCAATGAAACGATGTCTTTTTGCCGTGCAGCTTCTCAATCACCCCACCGTCAAGTGCTTTAATCCGGCCATGTACCCAGTACAGCGTGTTATCTTCCAATAAAACCTGCGAATCCTCGTCAAGCGTCATATCCTTAAAAACTAACTTCGCCCCATTAGAATAAACAACCTGCTTCGACGCCTCCAGCCCCTTTACGCGGCTGATGTCAACCGACTCGGCGCGAAATATTGTATTAGCGTACAGACCGGCTATATTTTCAAGCCCCTTCGCGTCCTCTATAATGAGGTTCCCGTCGCATATCAGATAGCACCCGTCGTATGACATTGCCGCAGTAATAACGGTATTCCCCGCCAACTCGACAATTTCACCGGTGATGTCTACTATCTTCATGCTTCCGGTGTTTATCGAAGCACCTTTACTCATCAGCTTTTCATACACCTTACATGATACAATAACATTTCCCGCGTTAATGTTTACTGAGTCGTAAAAAGAAAACAACTCCGAATTCTCGTTCAAAAGCCTTGCCGTTCCGGTGTTGATGTTTAACGTCTTGTCCATACTAAGCCCTCCGATTCTAAATTTTGCAGCTAAAAATCACTTCTGTCTGCATATCTTTTCAAAATGCCCATTGCCGCACGCAGCTGTGACCTCACAGTCGCCGCCGGTATACCCTTCATCACTCCGATTTCCGTCGAGTTTAAACCACCAAAGTATCGTAGCGAAACTACATGAATAAGATTTGGCGGCAATCGATGAAGCAATTCCCGAACCATAATAGCATCGGTGGGGTCGTCGGCCGGGTCGGCCTCGTCGAAGCTATCGAAGTCGTCGTACAGCTCGTTACGCGAGGTCTTGCGCTTATCGTCGATAAGTGCGTTCTTTGCTGTGGTGTATAGCCATGACCAAAGTGATTTTTCCTGCATTCGCGAGAGGACGGCGTAGTTTTGCAGCGCCTTAAGAAACGATTCCTGAACCGCGTCCGCCGCAGCTTCTCTGTCGCTTGCATAACGCGACAGGACTGATGTCAACTCGTCTTTATGCTGTTCATAAAACGTTTCTAGAAGCACTTGGCTCACCCCTCTGCTATATAGACGTTTGAAAGGTTCAAACTGTTTAAAAATTTTTTCAAGACGCATACAAAAAAATCCGGATGCTGTTCAACACAGCTCCGGATTTTTTATTTTTAACACCTATATCAAACTACTTTATCTTAACCGCCGCATTCTGTGCCTTAACGCACAACTCCGCTGCCTTAAAAATATGATCCTGCGTCATAGCCTTATCCGTACCGTTTAGCAAATCCAAAATCATCTCACCGAAGAACGGATAGCCGACCTTACCATCTACATTAATAAACTGCTCGCTCTCATTCGTTACAACGATTACGTTATTAGAAGTCTTATCAATACCAACATTGACATACTTACGCAGCTCTATATACCCCTTAGTCCCGAGTATGAACATACGTCCGTCGCCCCAAGTAGACAACCCGTCAGGCGTAAACCAGTCGACACGGAAATAGTTAGTAGAGCCGTTTTCACCCAAGAACGTTACGTCGCCGAAATCCTCAAGCTCCGGATACTCAGGATGATTAAAATTTCCGACCTGGCTGCTGACAACCTTGGCATCCTTAATACCGGCATAGAACAGGAACTGCTCAACCTGGTGGCTTCCGATGTCGCACAGAATACCGCCGTACTGAGCCTTTTTGTAGAACCAGTCCGGACGGGACGGCGCGTTCAACCGATGCGGCCCCATTCCGAGTACCTGTATTACATTACCGATAACGCCGTCTTTAATAAGCTGCCCTGCGTAAACAGCAGCCTCAACATGCAGACGCTCGCTGAAATACGTCATATAGCGCTTACCGGTTTTAGCTACGGCTTTACGAGCGGCTTCGATTTGGTCAAGACTAGTAAACGGGGTTTTGTCTGTAAAATAATGCTTGCCCGCTTCCATAACCTTTATACCAAGCGGCCCTCTGTCGCACGGAATATCGGCGGCTGCCACCATATGAACCGATTTGTCCTCAAGTATCTGATCAAGAGACGAAGCTACCTGAGCCTCGGGGTATTTTTCAACAAATCCTTTTACCTTCTGCGGATCTTTATCATAAACATATTTCAGCGTACCGCCGGCTTCACGCAGAGCGTTGGTCATACCAAAAATATGCCCATGCTCCAGAGCCGTCGCCGCAAAAATAAACTCATCCTTCTTTACGACCGGCTTCGGCTTGCCTTGCGGGGCGTAATTCATTCCGTCGCTTTTCTGCATTAATATCCCTCCAGGAACGGCGCTTATACGCCCGAGTAAGCCATAAATCCGCCGTCAACGGGTACAGTAAAGCCCGTAACGAAGCCGGAAGCTTCCTCGTCGCACAGCCACAGCAGCGTACCGATCAAATCCTCGGTCTCACCGAAACGGCGAAGCGGTGTATGGGATAATATTTTCTGCGAACGCTCAGTAAGCTCGTTAGCCTCTGTGCGAAGCAGCGCTTTGTTCTGTGTAGTCTCGAAGAATCCGGGAGCGATTGCGTTTACGCGTAAGCCGGTATTTGCGAAGTGAACGGCAGTCCACGACGTAAAGTTCATGATAGCGGCTTTGGCGGCGCTGTACGCCGGAACCTTAGTAAGCGGGCAAGGGCCGCTCATGCTTGCCATGTTGATAATGCTTGCGCCCTTCGCTGTAATAAGGCGTTTCGCAAAAACCTGCGTCGGTAAAAATGTACCCATGAAGTTAAGCTGGAATACGAAATTAAAGCCGTCAAGCGACAAATCGAAGAACGATGTTACGTTCGGGTCGTTTACGTCGGCTTCGTTGTAGTATTCGTTAGTGGTGTTGGCCTTCGGGTTGTTGCCGCCCGCACCGTTTATTAATATATGGTATTCACCCATTTTGTCATAAACTTCCTGCTCGGCTTTAATAATGCTCTCCTTGTCAAGAACGTTACACTGCACGGCAACAGCCTTGCCGCCGTCGTTTACGATTTCGTCGGCTACTTTTTGCGCTGTCTCAAGTCTTAAATCCAATATAGCTACCGTAGCTCCACGCTTTGCAAGCTCCTTAGCGAACGCGCCGCATAATACGCCGCCTCCTCCGGTAATAACTATCTTTTTGTTTGATAAATCTACATTAATCATTATTATACCCCTTTCATTTGCGTGATTAATTCTTCTATAACTTTATCGCTGTCACCGTAAGGTACTTGGCATGTGCCGACCTTATCATGACCGCCGCCGTTATATTTAAGTAGCAGCTCGCCGACGTTAACGTTCGACGAACGGTTAAAAATGCTGTGACCTACCGCAATCGCGCAGTTAAGCTTAGCGCGGCCGTCCACTATCCACATAGAGATGCTCTGCTCTGGATACAGACTGTAGATTAAGAACCGGTTGCCCGCATATATAGTCTCGACACCGCGTAAATCGGTTACGATTATGTTGTCTTCAATACGTGTATATTTCTTAACCATTTCGCGGAATAAGGCGTCCTGTTCGCAGTACAGCTTAACGCGTTCAAGCACATCCTCGTCGCCCAATATTTCCTCTATGCGTTTAATACGGCAGAGGTCAATAAGCTTTTCCATAAGCTCATAGTTGCTAATCTTGAAATCACGGAAACGCCCAAGCCCCGTACGGGGATCCATTACGAAACCGAGTAACACCCAGCCGTGCGGGTTAAGTACATCGTCAAGCGTCAGCTTGGCCGAGTCAACACGGTCAACCGCTTCGACCATTGACTTAAAGTCATGCAACCTGCCGAAATCGCCGCCGTAATAGTCATACACGACATGCGCCGCGCTATCCGCGATACGCCAGTCGCCCTCGAACTCAAACTCGCCCAGTCTCAACTGCTCGCTTGCATGATGGTCGAACCACAGTCCGCACCCTTTTACGTAAGGAATGTTTGCAAGCACGTCGTTCGGCGTTACCTCTACGAGGCCATCCTGAATGTCCTTCGGATGCACAAATTTAAGACTGTCGATAACGCCCATCTCTTTAAGAAGTACGGCGCACGCCAACCCGTCAAAATCTGATCTTGTTAACAATCTCATAGTATCACCTCTTAATTATTTTTTGCCGGCTTTATGGCCTTTATCCGGTCGATTGCTTTATTATACCACGCATCGCTTTTTGTAGCAGCCTTTTTGCTTTTAGCAATGCGTTTTAACTCGGCTTTGGTTTTCATTCCCTGCATACTTACGATGTAAATACCCGCCAGCTCGACCTTTACGTTCTTCTTGACCGGCAACGCCTCGAACACCTTTTTGTCGCACATGAGCGTCATAATCTGCGGCCCGATCTTTGCCTTAACGTACGGCATTTTCAGGTACTTGTAAAATACCGTCAGCTGACTGGTTACTGCCTTGGGCAAATTAACCTCGTCAGATTTCGCTTTCATTTTCTCAATTACATAAATCGATACGGTTGTTTTATATTTTTCAATCATCGTTTGCTGTTCGCCCATTTTTTTATAGGCCCATTTATTTAAAAAATATAGCGCAACCCCCAGCCCGGCTAATATAAAAAATATCAGCAAAAAAATATCAGCGCCTGTCATTTGGTTGTCTGCTCGCCTCCGTTTTCATATATATTTTTAATAATACATACTTTATTACAAATCCGAAAAATTGTCTATGGTTATGGAAAATTTTATTTGAAAATGTTATTATAAGTTTAACTATATTTTTACAGGAGGCGGTTTATATGAACTATAAGGACGTTTACAATTCGTGGCTTGCGGACGCTTGCTTCGACGAAGCTACTAAAAACGAACTGAGGGCTATCGCAGACAACGAAAAGGAAATCGAGGACAGGTTTTATAAAAACTTGGAATTCGGCACGGGGGGCCTTAGAGGTATTCTCGGCGCCGGTGCTAACCGTATGAACGTTTATACCGTCCGTAAGGCGACGCAGGGTCTAGCCAATTATATTCTTAAACAGGATAACTCAACGCCCGCTTTGCAAAATGTAAAATCGATGGGCGTTTGCATCGCATACGATTCGCGGCGCATGTCGAAGGAGTTCGCGACGGAAGCCGCGCTCGTTTTGAATGGCAACGGAATAAAAAGCTATGTGTTCGAGGACTTGCGCCCGACGCCGGAGCTTTCGTTCGCCGTCCGTCATCTTGGCGCTGTCGCCGGTATCGTAATCACAGCAAGCCATAACCCGCCCGAGTACAACGGCTACAAGGCGTACTGGTCTGACGGCGGGCAAATCCCCTTCCCGCGAGACGAGGAAATCATAAAAGAAGTAGATGCAGTGCCTGATTTCGCATCGATTAAGCGGCTGTCGCTCGACGAAGCGAAGGCAAACGGACTGTTCAACATCATCGGCGCGGAAATCGACGACGAGTTCATTAAAAACGTAAAGGCGCAGAGCTTAAACGGCGACGCCGTGAAGAAGATAGCCGACAGCTTTACGATAGTATACACACCGCTCCACGGCACGGGCAACAAACCGGTGCGCCGCGTCTTGCAGGAAATCGGCTTCAAAAACATCTACATCGTACCCGAGCAGGAACAACCCGACAGCAACTTCTCAACGGTCGGCTATCCCAACCCCGAAGACCCGAAGGCGTTTAAGCTCGCTATCGACCTAGCGAAAAAAGTCAACGCCGACTTAATCGTAGGCACAGACCCCGACGCCGACCGCGTAGGCGCAGTCGTTAAGAACGCCGCCGGTGAATATGTCATACTTACGGGCAACATGACGGGCGTTCTGCTGACGGATTACATCCTCTCAAGCAAAAAAGCCGCCGGTACTCTGCCGAA
>CAZJLW010000140.1:0-8986 GCA_964546895.1 uncultured Eubacteriales bacterium
GCCGAAGGTAAAGAGATGGGCATAGCCGAAGGTAAAGAGATGGGCATAGCCGAAGGCAAAGAAGTAGGTTTAGCCGAAGGCATAGCAAAAGGTAAGACCGAAAGCATTTTTATGGTAGTAAAAAACCTAAAAGCCGAAAACGTACCCCCAGAACTAATCGCAAAATACACAGGCTTAAGCATAGAAAGCGTGAATAGTTTCTCTACTGATTCTTAAAAGGATGTGACGGGCTTGTTATACTTGGGCGGCGAACAAGACAGACTAAGGAAGAAATTAAAAAACTACTTCAAGCTAAAGATAGCGTTCATTGTGTTGCTGCTTATGTTTGCGGGCGTAGTGTACTCGAACTACAACTACATGGCGTTCAAGCTGCTGATAGCTTGCAACTATATATACACGCAAACGCTGGACAAACTATATGAAGAAGCAGTAGGCAAGGAGAACGTCCGTGGGTACGTGCGGGATTTTGACGCGTTCGTGATATCGGCTGTGACGGAAAAAATCCGAAACGCAAACGGCGACGGCTACACATACCTATACACGCCGAAGAAATACACACTGGAAAAGTCCGTCGAAAAATCCGACGCCGCGACGACCGGTATAAAGCAGCTCACACCGGACACATCTTATGTAAACATTCCGAACATTTCAAAATACACGAGCAAATTTATTTTAGACAACAAGGTTAAACTCGGCACAGCTAAGAACCTCGTCATCGACCTGCGCAACAATTACGGTGGTATGCTCATGGACGCGTACAAGGTTGCGGATCTTTTTACAAAGAAGGGCGACTACATCGGCTACGAGCATTTGCGGCTGCCGCTTCTAACTCATCCTGTAAAGAGCAGACGCGACGGCTTCTTCGATTACGATAACATAATCATACTGCAAAACAAGGAAACTGCCAGCGCCGCCGAGAGCCTTATACTTGCACTAAAAAAGAACCTTGACAACGTTACATTAATCGGGACGAAAACGTACGGCAAGGGCATCGGGCAGATTACAGTGCCGCTGCTGGACGGTTACGCCGTGAAAGCCACTATCCTACTCGTGAGCGGGCCGGACGATGTGTCGATTAACAAAAAAGGAATCGAACCGGACATCATTTACGAGGGCGACGACATCGTTGAGTTCGCAACTAACAAGCTCAATACACTACCGCGGAAGTAAATTATTGACATACAAGGAGAATGACTATGGGGAAACCTAATGTACTGCTTATTAATGTAGACCACTGGAGCGCGTCGCTCATGGGCTGCGCCGGGCATAATACAATTATGACGCCGACGCTTGACCAGCTCGCCCGCGACGGTGTGCGGTTTAATAACTTTTTCAGCACATGTCCCGTTTGTATTCCGGCGCGACGCTCGCTTATGACGGGCATGTCGCCGAAATCCCACGGCGACCGAGTTTACACGGACTACCTTGAGCTGCCGCCCGTTACGACTCTTGCGCAGGCGTTTCGCGATAACGGTTATCAAGCCTACGCCGTCGGCAAGCTGCACGTCTACCCGCAGCGCGACCGTATCGGCTTCGACGACGTTATTTTATGTGAAGAAGCGCGGTATTATCTGGGTGCCGTCGATGATTATCAGACATGGCTGGCCGAACATGGCTATCTCGGGCGCGAATACGCACATGCGATGGGCAATAACGAGTATTACACTCGTCCGTGGCATTTGCCGGAGGAAGCGCACAATACATCATGGGCGACGGCTCAGATGATTAAAACCATAAAACGCCGCAACCCCAACAAACCTGCCTTCTATTACGTATCGTACATACATCCCCACCCGCCGCTCGTACCGCTTCAAGTGTACCTAGACATGTACGACGACGTGGAAATACCCGAGCCGATAGTAGGCGACTGGGTTAACGACAACTGCCCGCTGCTGAAATCCGTTTCGGCGCTAACCGGTAAATACACGCCGCG
The DNA here is from genome assembly GCA_964546895.1 of uncultured Eubacteriales bacterium. GTDB lineage: Bacteria > Bacillota > Clostridia > Lachnospirales > CAZJLW01 > CAZJLW01. The sequence goes on from CAZJLW010000140.1 coordinate 1,934, forward strand.
TGATATCGCGCGTGCGAGAAAGGCTTTTTACGCACAGTGTACGCATATCGACGCGCAAATCCGTCTCATAATCGGAACGCTTCGAGAGGAAGGTATGCTTGAAAATACGATAATCGGATTTACGAGCGACCACGGCGACATGCTGTTCGACCATAATCTGCAAGCGAAGCGCTGTTTCTATCAGAACTCCGCAAACGTACCGTTCATACTGTCGGGCAAGCCGCTTGGAGAACACGCGGCGCTTGGCAAGGAAAACGGCAGTCTCGGCTGCTTGGAGGACATATACCCGACGCTAATGGGTCTGTGCGGACTGGAAACGCCGGACACTGTCGAGGGCATCAACCTGCTCACAGAACGCCGCGAGCTGCTGTTTGGCGAAATCACAAATGGCCCGTCGGCTACACGCATGGCGACGGATGGGCGGTTTAAGCTTATTTATTACCCATACGGAAATGTAAGACAGCTGTTTGATTTACAAAACGATCCCCGCGAAATGAAAAACATTATAAACGACGCGGGCTGCGCCGAGGTTTTGAAAAAGCTGACCGAGTATTTAATCGCGAACCTAAACGGCGGCGACGAAGTGTGGGCGCGCGACGGCGAGCTTGTGGGTCTGCCCGTGCCGCCTGAAAAAGAATTCCATAACTTCGGCATGTCGGGGCAACGCGGTCTTCACTGGCCGACACCGCCGATCGCAAAAAAAAGACCGTGACAAATTTGCCACGGCATCACACGTTGAATATGACTTATACGGTACGAATTTATGGGAGGGTTTTTCATGATACGAGACGAACTGAGTAAGCGCCGTCTGCCTGATTTGCTGACGTTTCAAAACGGGGAGCGCGTAACAGACGCCGACGCATGGCGTAAGCGCCGCGAAGAAATAAAGAAGATACTGTGCGAACACGAGTATGGATTTCTGCCGCCAGCCCCCGAGGCGCTTGAAGCCGAAATTATTGAGAAGAACGAGAAGTTCTGCGCCGGGAGCGTGACACTGACGAAGGTTCTGCTTAAGGCGAAGCTGCCCGAGGGGGAGTTCGCCTTTCCAATCGCGTGCGCTATTCCGAACGGTAAGACTTCTCCGGCGTTCGTACATATTAACTTCCGCGACAACGTCCCCGACGCGTATATGCCGACCGAGGAAATCTGCGACAACGGCTACGCGGTGCTGTCGTTTTGCTATAAGGACGTAACTACGGACGACGGCGACTTCACGAACGGCTTGGCCGGACTGCTGACTAAAGGCGACCGCGCGCCGGATTCTCCCGGCAAAATCGCCATGTGGGCATGGGCGGCTATGCGCGTTATGGACTACGCGCAGACGCTGCCGTCCATCGATAAAAACAACATAGCCGTCGTCGGTCACTCGCGCCTTGGGAAAACGGCGCTTCTCGCCGGTGCGATGGACGAGCGGTTCGCTTGTGTAATATCGAACGACTCCGGTTGCAGCGGCGCGGCGATAAGCCGCGGAAAAGTCGGCGAGACGATCGGGCGAATATCGACGCGCTTTCCGTTCTGGTTCTGCGAAAATTACGCTGGCTACGGTGGGCGCGAGTACGACCAGCCGTTTGACCAGCACTACCTCCTGTCGCTTGCCGCACCGCGCAAGCTGTACGTCGCAAGCGCCGAAAACGACGAGTGGGCCGATCCTGCTTCAGAATTTCTTGGTTGCGCTGCCGTTTCGGAGGTTTATGAGCTGCTGGGTGAAAAGGGGTTCGTTCACGCAGATGCCATGCCGAAGGCCGGAGATGCGTTCCACGACGGCACTGTCGGTTATCATCTGCGCGCTGGCGAGCATTATTTAAGCCGCAGCGACTGGAACCAGTTTTTTAAATTCATGGGCTAAAATATCTTCCCTCGGCAATCTCCATAAAAATCCCGGCTGCATAAGCGTTGGTTCGCTTGTTTGGCGGGATTTTTTCATAAATATCGTGGAATTCGATATCAAACATACCCGAAGTCTTATAATTGTCTCCATATATAAGCCTAATTCTACTTGGAAAAGCTTCCTCATTTACAGCCGCAGTCCAACACTCATGCTTGTGCAAAATAGATTTCGGATACGCCATAGAGCCAAATTCGGATATGAGGGCGTAATGCAGGAAGACGCGGTATCGGTCATCGCGTAGCAATATATCGGCCGTGTCCTTAAAATGACGCAAGTATTGATTTCTGCTCATCCGTATAGTTCTTCCCGTAATAGCGGACAGCACGTAGCATGTAACGAGCGGATTTGTTAGTGGCGCTGTGATTTCGCTCAATATAAAATAGAAGCCACTCATATCACAAAGGGGACTTGATTCGATATTGGATCGGATTGAATTATAAAACTCCATACAAAGTCTCATTTGCTCCTTAGTAAGGTTATTATCAAGTAATACTTCATCAAGTAAAGCCTCGCTCATGGTTACAAAGCTGAGCGTTTTGCCCGAGATGTAATAGTCCCCTTCTCTATAAATGGAAGCCTTTATATTTGCAATAACCTTTTCAGGCGCACGGTACTTTTCGATGGTCATAATATCAGAGGAACACAGCTTATACCTATCCCAAATCATCTCCTGTGCTTCTAAAAACTCCATGTCGTTAAGCGTGTAGCTAAGCGTGCGATCCAAGCCGTCTCCAATCAGATACCCTATAACAACAAGACGTCGAGAAAGAATGTATATGCTATGCGTATGTTCTCTGCCGCTGTTTACTGAATAGTAATACAGGGACAGATTTTCGTGAAAAATAAGCTCCGTAAATACTTGGTGTAAACCTAAATACGATTCGCTGGGTTCCTTGGCTTGAAAAATAATGCTGACTTTATGCCCCAAGTCCAGTACAAGCTTAAGCTTTTGATAAAACAAGTTCAGCCGGAGCGTATCGCAGCCAACCCACGTAAACTGCTCGACCTCAAAAATTTTTATGTCGGTTGGTACGCTGAGCCTTTCGGCTGTTTCGAGCATATTGATAAACGCATTCAGTCTTGCGTCAGCGGCGGTATGCTTTGTGAGAGTTACTACTTCGGTGTTGGCAAAAGACATCCTTGCATCCGGAATGCTTAATATGTAACTGCGAACACATCTCTTCATGTTATTCTTATGGAGACGCTTCTTTACCGGATATACACTCTCAAAAAAGTCCTCAAGCAATTCATTGCCTAGGCTGTTATTTTTCTGCACTATAAAATTGACTATCTCCTCAAAATACGGCATATCGGTTTTGATTTTATTTACGCCGTGCCGCCATCTGCTGATTGCTGTGCGCTCTATGTTAATAACCTTTGACAGCTCAACTGTACTGATGCTAAGTAAATCCATCAGAACCGCAAAATGTGTCAGTTGCTTCTCAGCCATAACCATATCCTTTCCGAGTAAAAAATGTACTGCTTTTATTAGCAGTTATTTCCATTATTGTATTATGGCGTGTGAATTTTGTAAAGATTTTTACACAATTGCACACAGGGGTATTAGGGGTATTATCTGTGCGCGTGTTGAATCGATTAAAAAAACCATGTTATAATTCGTTTTGAAAAATATATAGGTGGCATTAATGTTTCACAAAACGAAACATTAACGCCCTCCTATAAACAGCGGAAAATATTCGGCACTAAAACGAATGAATTATTACAATGTTTAGTGCCGAATATATCGGGGAGGTCATATTGATGAAAAAAGCTGTCAAGCAATCAACATTATCAAAACTGTTTAGTATTTCAAGTACGGGTATGGTTATTATAATCGCGGCTCTGTTTGTTTTTGTTTCTTATAACAACAAGCTGGTTGATAAAGCTAACAGAGAACGGTATGCTTTAGCATATTCAGCCAATAGGTTTATGAACGCCTCAGCATATTTGACCGCAGAGGTGCGCGCGTATGTCGCCACCAAGAAAAAAGAGCATTATGACAACTATTGGCATGAGGTAAATGTTTTAAAAAACAGGGATAACGCCGTTGCTGACATGGAAATACTGGGTATTACGGCTGATGAAAAGAAGAAAATCGCGGATATGTCAAAGCTGTCAAACGACCTCGTACCGCTAGAAGGTGCGGCTATGACGGATATACAAAATGGTAGAACAGACGAGGCAATGAATGCCGTATTCGGTGAGTTTTATGAGACAACCATAGCGCAAATCAGAAATCTTCAAACAGATTTTCTGTCCATGCTTGACACCAGAACAGCAAGTCATGTAGTGGAGTTGAAAGCGGTGACGGTGACGGCTGAGATAACTTTGTTGGTTTTTATTGCTTTAGTCATAATACTGCAAGTTGTTTTATCGGTTGTTACGCGCAAGCTTATTATTAATCCGGTTATTATGCTAAGGGACGAGATGAATGAGCTGTCCGCCGGACGCTTCGCTACTAACCTGCCTTTGAAACCGGATACGTCGGAAATAGGCAATCTTGTTTACTCGGTTAATAATGTAAAGCAAACAATAATCCGCCTTATTGACGGCATAGAAACGATATCGAGAGAGTTGGCAAAGGGAAACACTGACGCGCGTATTCCGGAGGATATTTTCGAGGGTGAATACGGTAAAACCGCCAAAGCGGTCAACGTAATGGTTAATGATTACACCTCTGAAATGTCCACTATTATGTCCGCCTTCGGCGAATTCGGTAAGGGTAATTTCGACGTGACTATGAAACTGTTTCCCGGGAAGAAGTCGACCTTTAACGAGCAGTTTGACGCGATTAAAAGCAACCTCAAATCCGTCAGCACTCATCTTAGCGGGCTTATTGCCGACGCTATAGAAGGGAAAATAGATTCGGCGGTGGACACCTCCCTTTACAGCGGAGATTGGAAGAAACTGATGGAGGGACTTAATGCGTTACTGCGCGCCGTAAGCGCTCCGGTAAACGAAGCCAACGCCGTACTTGAAAAGCTTGCCGCGGGTGATTTTAACGTAAGCGTGGGCAAGGACTATAAGGGTCGGTTTGCGGCTATGATGAACTCGTTGGACACGATGATAACATCCACGAGAGTGTATATTAATGAAATATCCGAGATACTTGGCGTGATTGCCGGAGGTGATCTGAGCAAAAGTATTGATCGTACATATGTAGGGCAATATGACACAATTAAAAGCTCAATAAATAACATTGGCGTTACACTTAACAAAGCAATGCTGGAAATAAAAACAATGGTTCATAATGTACAGCAGGGCGCGGCGCAGATGTCGGAGACGGCCGTCGACTTGGCTGACGGCGCAAGCTCACAGGCAAGCGCACTGGAAGAGCTTAACGCTTTTATAACAGTAATAAACGAAGGTACAGCCAAAACAGCCGCCGAAGCCAAAACCGCAAACGAAATTTCACGCGCTTCTATAAAAAGCGCCAATGACGGCAGCGACGAGATGGTACGTATGCTGACGGCTATGGATGAAATCAAGGATGCCTCGCATAATATTGCGAAAATAATAAAGGTTATTGACGATATAGCGTTCCAGACAAATCTACTGGCGCTTAATGCCGCCGTTGAAGCTGCGAGAGCCGGAGAACACGGTAAAGGCTTTGCGGTTGTGGCTTCGGAGGTTCGTTCTCTCGCCGCGAGGAGTTCCCAGTCGGCTAAAGAGACGGCCGCTATGGTCGAGAATGCTATTAACAAAATCAACATGGGTACAGACAAAGCAGTGGCGACATCCGAGTCTCTCAAAAAAATTGTGTTGAATATAAATTCGATTTCGGGAACTATTGAGAAAATTTATTCGGCTACAAACGATCAAAGTCGAAACATCTCTCAGATAACGGTCGGAGTAGACCAAATAGCTAGAGTTGTACAGGACAACTCGACTACTTCTCAGCAATCCGCCGCCGTCTCTGAGGAGCTGAACAGCATGGCGAATGTGCTTGATGATCTTGTGCTAGGGTTTAAGCTGCGTAATAATTGAAACTGCTAAAGGGCGCACCGTTGTGTTTAGTAAACAAAACGGTACGCCCTTTTTTTGTAAAAGCGGTTATCTAGGCTCTAAAATTTTATGATGCTGTTTTTCACCGGGAGCAAGCGGCTTTAAGTCGTTAATGCCCTGTCCGTCGAGCTTCTTCGTTATTTCGGCCATCTCGCCGATTGTCAGGAAGCTCTTGGGTTTGAACTGCTTGTTGTCCGACACAGTGATTATATCGTGTTCCAAGTATTTATGAATCGCGTAGTATGCCTCCGGGTTATCCTTTTTGGATATGTCGTTGGCTTCTTTGTTTTCAAAATTTACGGTGTCCGGCAAGCAGAATATCCGATCCATCCATAAAATTAATTCCTCTTTAGTCACCGGGCGGTCTGGGAAGAATTTGTTCGACTTGTCCGCGTCTACTATGCCGTAGCGCAGCGCCTTCGAGATCGCTTCTTTGTCGGCGTGACCAGCTATGTCGCTGAAATCCTCGACTGCTTGCGTATCCGGAAGCAGCGTAGCCATTCTCATAAGAATCCTTATCGCCATCGCGCGTGTCAGGATTTCGTCTTTTTTGAACTCGTCCTCTGTGAAAAATCCGCGTTTGGCGTTGCTGCCTTTGTCGTACGCTGCTGCTTTGCCGTAGTTTGCCTCGGCGCGCATATAGTCGGCGGCGTGTGCTGTGCGGCTAAGCGCTTCGTCGGCTGATGCCATTAGCCGCTCTTCTTCGGTCGCCATCTCGTATGCTTGCCAGCGGTCGGCACGGAGTGCTTTCTCGACGATTGCGTTCTTCTCTTCTATCGTCGGGCTTTCATAGTGAACTCGCGCACCGCTCAGCTCGTTTTTGTTGTTCGCCGTACTGACTACTGTGTTGTCCAGTATATTTTTGTCGGCGCTCTTTTCGTTTTTATTGCCGTTATTGTTTTTGTTTGCGCTCGGCTTCGACGGTTTAGCCGTTTTGTCCGGCTTTTTGCCCGGAGCGGTCGGCGTGGCAGTCGGTGCAACGGTCGGCGTGGCAGTCGGAGCTACGGTCGGCGTGGGTGTCGCGGTCGGCGTCGCAGTCGGTGCTACAGTCGGTGACGGCGTAGGAGTCGCAGTCGGTGAAGGCGTAGGCGTTGCAGTCGGTACAGGCGTTGCCGTCGGTGCCGGAGTTGCAGTCACTTTATAGTTTGCGTACTGAACCC
>CAZJLW010000141.1:0-3685 GCA_964546895.1 uncultured Eubacteriales bacterium
CGCGTCTGTCCGCATCTGTTCGTCAGCTTCCTATCGACGAAGCTGCCCGACGAGGAAATCGAGGAGTTGTTAAAGCAAGTCGTCGGCTTCGGCTCGACGCTGGCGATCGCCACGATGGGTGACCGCGGCGCAATGCTCTACAACGGTACACGCTTTTACAAACGCAACGCTGTTCGCATAAAAACAATCGACACATTGGGCGCGGGCAGCGCGTTTCTGACGAGCTTTACGGTTAAGTATATTGAGCTTCTTAAAGAGGAAGAGAAATCCGGCGAACTCAGCATTGACATGCTTGAAGATTTAATAGAGTACGCGCTGTCGGAGGCTTCGTTCTTCGCGGCGAAGGTTACGACAAAGGACGGGCCATTCGGCTTTGGTATTGAGTACACAGACGACGACAACGCCGACGACGTATCGGCCAATCCCAAAAACGGCAAAAAGCTCGTGCTCGGCGTAATCGGCGCGGACGTTCACGCCGTCGGGAACAAAATACTGCACTACGCGTTCGAGCAAGCCGGGTTCACGGTTTATAACTTAGGCGTTATGGTTTCGCAGGAGGAATTCGTTCAGGCCGCGATAGAAACGGAAGCAGACGCGATTCTTGTTTCGTCGCTGTACGGCCACGGCGAGCTGGACTGCCGCGGACTACGCGAGAAGTGTATTGAAGCCGGGCTGTCGGATATTATCCTGTACGTTGGCGGCAACCTCGTAGTAGGCAAAGTCAGCTTCGACGATGTCGAGCGTAAATTTAAAGCGATGGGCTTTGACCGCGTATATTCAAACTCCGACCCGCTCGAAAAAAGCATCGGCGAGTTAAAATCCGACCTAGGTATTAGCGTCGGGGAGGTTAACGCCTGATGCCTAATATTGCGCTCGTCGATTTTGGAAGCACATACACGAAGCTGACCATAGTCAATACGGAAAGCGAAACGATTCTTGCAGGTGTGAAATCGCCGACTACTGTCTCGACTGACATCATGGAAGGCTTCGACGCCGCGTATAAGGAAGCAAAGGCTCAGGGGCAGTTCGACAGTGTTGACGTAACTTTAGCGTGCAGCAGCGCGGGCGGCGGGCTGGCAATTGTAGCTATTGGCATAGTGCCGGAGCTGACGGCGAAGGCCGCCCAAATGGCCGCGCTTAACGCCGGTGGCAAGGTTATCAAGGTGTTCAGCTACGAGCTGTGCGAGGAGGACGTCGCGGAGATCGACGATATTAAGCCTGACATCATACTGCTCACCGGCGGCACGGACGGCGGCAACAAAACAATACTGCTACACAACGCCAAAATGCTGGCGACGCTTGAAGGCGACTACAGAATATTAGCGGCGTGCAACAGGTCGGCCGCCGGGCAGGTGCTTGGAATTTTGCGCGCGGCCGGAAAAACCGTCGACCAGTGCGAGAACGTTATGCCCGCACTCGAACGACTGAATATAGACAACGCACGAGAGACGATACGGCGTATTTTTCTAGAAGATATAATAAAGGCTAAGGGAATTTCGAACGTTGAGACGCTTATACGCGGAATACTGATGCCGACGCCGTCGGCTGTCATGAATGCGATCGAGGCACTAAGCCGCGGGCTGAAAAACGAGGACGGATTGTCGGACATTATCGCCGTCGATATCGGTGGTGCGACGACAGATGTTTACTCGGCGGCGACGGGGCTTGCGGAGGACGCGGGCGTCGTGCTTAAGGGATTTAAGGAGCCGTTTATAAAACGAACGGTCGAAGGGGATTTGGGCGTGCGCTACAACGCCGCGAATATTGCGGCGCAAGCGGGTATTGATTGCATAGCAGAGTTTTCCGGAGAAAGCCAATCGGCTGTCACCGACTTGCTCGAAAAAATAAAACGCAACTACTCCTATCTGCCGCAAACACCCGCCGAAAAAAACATCGACATCGCACTCGGCGCAAAGGCGACCGATTTCGCAGTGACGAGACATTGCGGCAGCCACGAGGTTATTTATACGCCGAACGGCGCGGTGACTGTGCAGACGGGCAAGGATTTGCGCGGCGCGAAATATATAATCGGAACCGGCGGCCCCATCGTGAACGTCGAAGCTCCCGAAAAAATATTGGCCGAAGGGCGCTGGTGCAAAACCAACCCGTCAAGTCTGCGCCCGACATCACCCGGATTCATCGTTGATAAGGACTACGTGCTGTCGGCAATGGGGCTTTTGTGCGGACAATATCCGGCGGCTGCGCTGCATATTATGAAAAAGAGCTTGAGGAGCTGTTAAATTATGGATATAGAAAATAAAAAGCTGTCGCCGGATGCATTTTATAAAATCCGGGAGGAGATTCTAAACAGCTGGCCGACGGGCAAGGACGTGGATTTTGATGAGTCCGTCGAGTATCACAGCAAAATAAAACCGGAAAAGATATTCGCAAACGCGCTGGCCGCCGCGAAGAAAAATAAAGTTACGCTAATCCAACCGCGCGCCGGTGTCGCTCTCGTTAACGAGCAAATCGAGCTGCTGAAATATTTGCAGAACGAAGGCAAGGCCGATCTGCTGCCGACTACGATTGACAGCTACACACGCCACAACCGCTACAAGGACGCGCAGACCGGCATAGAAGAATCGATTAAGAACAGCCACTCAATGCTAAACGGCTTCCCGGCCGTAAACCACGGCGTGCAAAACTGCCGTCTCTTAAACGAAGCTGTGAGAATACCCATTCAGGTACGCCACGGCACACCGGACGCACGGTTGCTCGCGGAGATAACGCTTGCGGGCGGGTTCACGTCGTACGAGGGCGGAGGTGTTTCCTACAATATTCCGTACGCGAAGGGAAACTCACTAGAAAAGACGATTATGGACTGGCAGTATGTCGACCGGCTCATCGGTATTTACGAGGAAGCGGGTATTACGATTAACCGCGAGCCATTCGGTCCGCTTACCGGTACGCTTGTGCCGCCGTGTATTTCGCATAGCGTCGCGATAATCGAGGCGCTACTCGCCGCCGAGCAGGGCGTAAAGGATATAACCGTCGGCTACGGTCAGTGCGGCAACATCATTCAGGATATCGCCGCCGTACGCAGCTTGGAAATCCTAGCAGAGGAATACATGAACACTTTTAATTATAAGGACATACGCATATCGTCCGTATTTCATCAGTGGATGGGCGGCTTCCCGAATGACGAAGCGCAGTCGATGGGCGTTATTTCATGGGGCGCGGCTACGGCGGCGCTGTCCGGCGCGACTAAGGTCATCGTAAAATCCCCTCAGGAGTCGTTCGGCATACCGACAATGAAGGCGAACGCGGAAGGTTTGCGCGCGACGAAGCAGGTCGTTTCGATGCTGAAGGTTCAGGGCTTCCCGCTCACGAGCGAGCTTGAAAACGAAATGAAAATAATCATGGCCGAGACACGCAGCATCATTAACGCCGTCATACGTATCGGCAACGGCGACTTGGCGAAGGGTGTCGTGCGCGCATTTGAAGCTGGGCTTATTGATGTACCGTTCGCGCCGAGCCGCTTCAACGCAGGAAAGCTCATGCCGATACGCGACAACAACGGAGCAGTACGCATTTACGACTTCGGCAATCTGCCTTTTAGGAACGACTTGAAGGATTTCCACCGCGAGAAGATTCGTCAGCGCGCGGCTTACGAGAAACGTAACGCAAGCTTCCAGATGATAATAGATGATATCGAAGCCGTCAGTAAGGGCGAGCTTATCGGGCG
>CAZJLW010000141.1:3785-8912 GCA_964546895.1 uncultured Eubacteriales bacterium
TCCAGATGATAATAGATGATATCGAAGCCGTCAGTAAGGGCGAGCTTATCGGGCGGCCTAATGCAGGGGTTTTGAAATAACCCGTCACCAGCCACGAGGCTAAATGGATTTTACAGGAGGAGCATATGTTAAGCCTAGAAATTGTCGGGCAGGGTGCCACAACCACGATCTATCGTGACGGTGACAAAGCAATCAAGCTATACGTAAACGCTCCACACGATGAGGCCGACAACGAAGCCAACCGCCAGCAGTTTGCATATGACGCGGGGCTGCCTGTTCCTGCCGTTTTCGGCGTGCGAAGACATGATGAAACCATGACAGCACTTGAAATGGAATATATAAACGGCAAGCCGATTCTTTCTCCCGGTATGGACAAAGACGAACGCAGAAGCGCAATACAAACTTTGGCACGGTTGCAATGTATCGTGCATAGCGTACACGCCGACGGTCTGCCAAGACAAGTAGACAGACTTGCGTGGAAAATCGGACGAACGTCTCACTTGGATAGCACGCAAAAAGATAGGCTGCTTCTTCTATTAAAAAAGCTAGACGACGGCTCTGTGAACCTTTGCCACGGCGATTTTCATCCGCTTAATATTCTTTACGACGGAATCAAGCACTGGATAATCGACTGGGTAGATGCAACTGCCGGGAATCCCCTTGCAGACGCTTGCCGCACATACCTGATATTTAAGCAGCACATGAGCCGCTCCGCCGGGATTTATCTTAAGCTATTCTGCAAGGAAGCCGGTGTAAAACAAGATGATGTTCTTGCATGGCTCCCGGTCGTAGCTGCGGCTCGGCTGGTTGAAAATATGGATGCCGCAAACAGAGCATGGTTGCTGGAAGAAATAAAAAAACACGGGGAGATGTGACAATGAAAATAGTAGATGTAATCTGTTCCGGCGGGCGTACAGGCTTCTTTTTCGATGACCAGAAGGCCATCAAAACAGATGCCAAGCCTGACGGCGAGTTTTATATAGGAACGCCGGTTACGCCGGGCTTTAAGCGCGTGCGCCAGCCCGGCGAATCGATAACGGTTATGCTCGTTCTTGATGACGGGCAAATCGCCTACGGTGACTGTTGCGCCGTGCAGTATTCGGGTACGGGCGGGCGCGACCCGCTGTTTTTGGCGAGCGACTATATCCCGTACATTAACGAACGCGTCGCGCCGCTGCTGGTCGGTCGCGAAGCCGACAGCTTCCGCGGGCTGTCGTCGGAGGTCGAACGCGTGCTTAAACCGCATACCGCTATCGGGTACGGCGTTTCGCAAGCGGTGCTTGACGCCGTCGCAAAAAGTAAAAAGCGGCTCATGGCTGAGGTTGTCGCGGAAGAATACGGGCTTGGCGTATCGGAACAGCCGATTCCGATTTTTTCGCAATCCGGCGATAACCGTTACGCGAACATTGATAAGATGATTATCAAGCATTCAGATATTTTGCCGCACGGGCTTATTAATAACGTCGACTTAAAGCTTGGCAGAAACGGCGAGAAGCTCATGGAATACGTTGGCTGGCTGCGTGATCGTATTACCGGCTTCCGCGATGACGCGGGCTACAGCCCAGTGCTGCACCTCGACGTTTACGGCACAATCGGCGTTATCTTCGGCGGCGACAGGGAAAAAATTGTGTCATATCTGGCACAGATTCAAAAGGAAGCAAGCCCGTACGAAGTACGTATCGAAGGCGTCGTGGACGCTGGCAGCCGTGAAGGACAGATGAACGAGCTTGCCGAAATCAGGCGGCTTATGGATGTGCGCGGAATAAAATGCGACCTCGTCGCTGATGAGTGGTGCAATACGTACGACGACGTAAAATATTTCGCGGATAACGATGCGGGACATATTATTCAGATAAAAACGCCTGACCTTGGCGGTATTCAGAACACGGCTGACGCCGTTATTTACTGTAAGGAAAAAGGAATCGGCGCGTATCAGGGCGGCACTTGCAACGAAACTGATATTTCGGCTAAGGCTTGCGTACACGTAGCGATGGCCGTTAAGCCATTACAAATTTTGGCGAAGCCGGGCATGGGCGTGGATGAGGGCTATATGATAGTTTACAACGAAATGCGCCGTATCATGGCGCTAACAAAAAAGCGGGGAGCAGGTGCTATGCGATGAGGGAAGTAAATGTTGCGGAAATCACCGCCGCTGTCAAAACAATGTGCATAAACGCCAACATTAACCTAAACGCCGACATCAGCGGCGCATTGCAAAAAGCATACGAGACTGAGGAAGCCGGTACGGGCAAGGAAATACTTGGCCAGCTCATAAAAAACAGCGAGATAGCGCGCGAGCAGCGTATGCCGATATGTCAGGACACGGGCATGGTGGTAGTGTTTATTAAGCTTGGGCAGGATGTCCATCTGACGGGTGGCGATTTAACCGCCGCCGTCAACGAAGGAATACGCCAGGGCTACCGCGAAGGCTACCTCCGCTGCTCGGTCGTCAAAAGCCCGCTTGACCGCGTTAACACCGGCGACAACACTCCGGGTATTATTCATGTGGAAATCGTGCCGGGCAAGACTATTCAAATCGACTTGGCACCGAAGGGCTTCGGCAGTGAAAACGCAAGTAGGGTTCATATGTTAAAGCCGTCCGACGGAGTAGAGGGCGTTAAAAAAGCCGTTATAAAAACAGTTGACGAGGCAGGGCCTAACGCTTGCCCGCCTATCGTCGTGGGCGTCGGTATCGGCGGGAGCTTCGAGCTGTGCGCGATGATGGCGAAAAAGGCGCTGCTGCGTCCTGTCGGTTCGCATTCCGACGACCCGTCCATCAGGGATCTCGAAACAGAGCTTCTTGACGAAATAAACAAGCTCGGCATAGGACCTGCGGGCCTGGGCGGCCGGACTACGGCGCTCACCGTCAATATCGAGACATACCCGACGCATATCGCCGGTCTGCCCGTGGCAGTCAACATCAACTGTCACGTAACACGGCACGCGTCCGTAACTATATAAGGGGGCGGTTTTTATGAACAGGGCTGTTACTGCGCCGTTTACGCGGGAGTTCGCCCGGGAGCTTTGCGCCGGAGATATCGTCACGATATCCGGCGTTATTTATACGGGGCGCGACGCAGCGCACAAGCGGCTGTTTGATACGCTTGCGCGCGGCGAGGCGTTGCCGTTTGATATTGAGAACCAGACAATATATTACGTAGGCCCCACGCCCGAAAAGCCGGGGCAAATAATCGGTTCGGCGGGGCCTACGACGAGCGGTCGCATGGACGCGTACACGCCTGCGCTTATCGAAAAAGGCTTGACGGGCATGATCGGCAAGGGCTTGCGAACCGCCGCCGTTATCGACGCGATGAAGACGCATGGCGCGGTTTACTTCGGGGCGACGGGCGGCGCGGGTGCGCTGCTGGCTTCGCACATTGTATCTTCCGAGATTATTGCGTATGAGGAATTGGGTACGGAGGCGATACGGCGGTTGGTAGTCAAGGACTTCCCCGTGGTCGTCGTTATCGATTCCAAGGGGAATAGTTTGTATGACAGGAGGGCGTAAAATGAACTATAACAATCCGATTTTACCTATAGATTATTCCGATCCGGACGTAATACGTTCGGGCGACGACTTTTTTATGGTGGCGTCAAGCTTCGGCTGTGTGCCTGGGCTTCCCGTGCTGCACTCGAAGGACATGGTCACTTGGGAAATTATTAACTACGCCGTAAAATCCTTCACGTTTCCGGATTATGATAAGCCGAAGCCGGGTTGCGGCTGGTGGGCGCCTGCTATCAGGGTGCATGACGGGGTTTATTACATCTTCATTCCCGAACCGGACAAAGGCATATTCGTAACGCACACGACCGATCCGTTTGGAGAATGGTCTCCCGTGCATTGCATAAAAGAAGCCAAGGGCTGGATCGACCCGTGTCCGCTCTGGGACGACGACGGCAACGCATACATGGTCAACGCATTCGCGAAAAGCCGCGCGGGCTTCAACAGCGTGCTGGCCGTCAGCAAAATGACGCCTGACTGCACGGCGTTAATCGGCGATTACAAAATCGTATTCGACGGTACAAAAAACCATCCGACGATAGAAGGACCGAAGTTTTATAAGCGCAACGGCTACTACTACATATCCGCACCGGCGGGCGGCGTGCCGACGGGATGGCAAACGGTTCTGCGTTCTCGCGACGTGTTCGGCCCTTACGAAGAAAAAATCGTACTGGCACAGGGCAATACCCCTATTAACGGCCCTCATCAGGGCGCGTGGGTTGACTTGGATAACGGCGATAGCTGGTTCTATCATTTTCAGGACTGCGACGCGGCCGGGCGAATCGTGCATATGCAGCCTATGCGCTGGGAGAACGACTGGCCGGTTATCGGCATAAACCAAAACGAAAACGGCGTCGGAGAGCCTGTTCTCACGTACAGAATGCCGATACCCGGAGCGCCTTCTAAGACACATCAGGTTAACGATACGTTCACGAGCGACAAGCTCGGGTTGCAATGGCAATGGTACGCCAACTGCCCGCAGGGTGCGTACGAAATGACAGGCGACGCGCTGCGACTGTTCGCGCGCGAGACTTACGAGGGCAAGCTTACGGCTATGGCCAGTCTGCTTACGCAGAAGTTTCCGAAGCCGGTGTTTACAGCTACGGTTAAGGTTAAAGCTGCGCCGGAAGTCGGCTGTATGGCCGGGGTTGGTGTGGTCGGCGGTGTACATAGCTTTTTTGCGCTGGAAAAAACTGCTGAGGGTTTGATGCTTAACCAGTACAAGGGCAGTGCGGAACCCGCAGCGGATGCGCTTATCGCTTCCATGCCCGCTCCTTCAAGCGAGCTTTATTTGAAGATGGACTGCGATGCTTTTGGGATAAATACATTTTCGTACAGCGTAGATGGTAAGGAATACGTTGGCTTTGGCGAAGGGTTCACTACCAAGAAAGGGTATTGGATGGGCGCTAAGGTCGGGCTGTTTGCCGTTAGGAAGACTGGAAACGGTATTTCTACGGCAGATTCGGTCGGGTATTGCGATTTTATGGATTTTTGCGCAACTAATTTGGGCGTTGACAGCTAAAATTTTCCGTGGTAATATCAAAACTCAAGGGGAGTAGCGGCCAATATATTTTTGGTTCATACATTCGTCAGCACAGTGTAAAAACTCGGCGTATGATTAAATG
>CAZJLW010000142.1:0-8800 GCA_964546895.1 uncultured Eubacteriales bacterium
AGCACCGGCGTTTCAGGAACGCTTTCCTTAAGCGATATCTTCACGTTCGAACCCACGCCCATATTGGCAAGCCCTTTAACAGCCTGCGTCTCGAACGCGTTCGGCGTAAACGATACCTTAATATTATTAGCCGTAAGCTCAACCGCGATTTTCCGTTCAGACAGCGCCTGTATAATCGAATACGGCAACTCGACATTACTGTTTTTCACGGGGCGGTTATTGTATAGCGACACATCAAGCGGATAAGTATACGCACCGCTTGCAGCCAGCCGCGAAATAAACCGCTGGTCAACACCGTTGTCGTTCGCACCGGTTGCATCCTTACCCATCGTACGGAATCGCACGTTCAGCGTGTCGGTTTTGTCATCGTACGTCACCTCGAAATCCTGCATCGGCAACGGATACATCAGGTTATTTTTATCGCCGTCGTACTCGTCTGTAGTCGTCCCTGTGTAAACCCAAATAACCGTACTCCACTCGGACTGCTTCTGTTTAAAGTAAGCTGGGTTAATTGTATTATTTCCACCGGTCTGTCCAGCCTGCAGAATTGCAGGATACGTAATCGTAAGCGCATCCTTAAATTCCTCGTCGGCCGACATTTCTATCGTGTATCCGTACGAACGCGACACCAGATTATTCGCGTCCTTCGTAACGGTCATCGTTGTTTTTCCGCGCACGTAATATTTCTTGTTCGCGATAAGCTTACTGAACTGCGCCATGTACGTAGAAGTCAGCTCGGGATGAAGAAGCATCGCGACGCTGCTGTCCGGATTCGGACTGGGCGGCGGTGCGGGTGCCGCCGTGGGGTTCGGCCCAGGATCGGGCGGCAAATCATTCATATCCCTCAGCCATTCAATAATAACGGAATTAATATCCGTAGGCTTATACGTAGTACCGTTAGTTTTATTATAAAGCGTTACATCATCCTTCGAAGCGGGTCCAAGCCCACCCGGCGGATACGGCGGCGAAATATCGTTAGTTTTCACCGAAACCGGGTTCGACCATGCCGAGACCAAAACTGTATCCTCAACTCCGGAGCAAATCCAGACGTGATACATAGTATCAGGGAACAAATTCGGCAGCGTGTAGTAAATATAATCTACGCCGTTTTCGTTCTTTGTCGTAGCCGTCCGCGAAATAGTCTCCCAATCAACAAGCGCGCCCTTATCCGGGTAATCCGTCAGCTTCTCGGAATACGAAATATAGTAGGTCAGCTTAGGAGTAGTCGCCCATTTAAACGTAGCCGTCATGTCCGTCTGCGACACGGCAATAAGCGCCGGAACAGTCGGAATAATAACAACAGGTGTACGCCGGTCAAGAGTAGTACCTATTACGAAGTTCGGGAAATACGCTGTTTTTTTGCCCTGATTCATTACGAACGGGCGGAAATATACGACGTACGTCGTGTTCGGCAGCAGTCCCTCTATTCTAAACTCAGGATGTTCCGGATCGCCTGTCGGTTTAATAGCCGTCCACATCGCATCACTGGTCGGGTCCTGCAATATCGCCAGATAACGTTCGTATGGCGTCAGCGCTGACGTCCCTGTTGTTTTCATAAGCGTATCGTAGTCGATTACGTGGATTTCGTACTGAGCGTTTTTCATGTCAATAATACGCAGCGGAATACCTGAGCCGATCTTCGCCGCCTCAGCCCCCGACGCACCCAAAGCCGTCAGCGCAGCTGATATAGCCGCGGCGTTATACGTCAAGCCAGTCGAATCCAGAAAAGCCGGGTTGTTCAGTTCCAATATCTTACCCGGATCGACCTTAGTTACATCATCGACATCTTTACCGATAACAAGCCCGCCCGACGCGTTAACGCCGATTTTGGAATACCAGCTGGCGTCTACCGCATTAAAAGCCTCTACCCATTTCAAATCCCACTGGATTGTGATCGCGGTTTCGGACGTACCTCTGATGCGCAGCGGCGGCTTGGAAATCATTTGCGGATTAAGCGGAATATCGCTCGTCGGCGGTATGAAAACAGAACCGAAAGCTTCCTGCGACAGCTCGCCGCGCGGTATGCGCTCCGCGATTATTTTTACAAAATAGACATTATTATCTGTAATCGGTGCCGGTACAAGTGTTTCGAGATTCGTGGCCGGGTCGATTACCCTTTTATAATACTGCGCAAGTGTAGTGTTGTACGCAGCTTTTGTCGTCGTCGTACCGGATTGGTCGGTATAAACGAACGGCTTCGGCGTAAGCGAATAACCAGGTATCGACAGCAAAGCGCTGTCCATGTTCAGGCTCGCTAAGTTGTTGGCGTTGTCCGACACCCATATTTTATATGTCAGGTTCTGGTCGATGAACATGTTATTGTAAACCGGATCAACGAGCTTCTGCTCGTCGGCGTTATACGGCTGACGCAAAAACGCCTCCCAAACCATACCGACGTTAAGCGGCGTTCCCGGCGTCGCTCCGACACTTGGCTTAAGCTCAAGTATCATCGGCGAATACGGGTAGAACTCATTATAAGTCGGATCATAAATAGCTATTTCGGAGACAATCGGCGTAGCGTAGCCCACAACGGTGGCCTCGACCTGATAATACATGACGCCCGTTGGCCGATCCGTCACCCAATAGTTCGTCCCCTGCGCGTTAGCGCCAAGCAACTGCCCGACGGAAGTACGCGTCGCGAATTTGTCCGGGCTTTGAAAAATCTCTACCTTAGTAATAGTCTGCCCCGACGTATAAATGCTGTTCCATTGCAGTTTAATTTTGCTGCTGCCCTCAGGAATTACAACGAGCGATAAATCTATCGAAGCATCGTTGTAACGGTACTCGTTAGTTGAATACGAAATCGGGTACTCTTTCGCTCCTATCGTAACCTTTGACATCGGCGGCGAGCTAAGCCGCAACAGTGCATTATTATACATCGGCTCTACTTTAACAGCGTACTTCACGCCGACTTTGAGCGTGCTGTCAACGATGGCGTATTGCAGCTGACCGGTTGCGGTTTTTATAAGCTTTGGGTCGTTCATCGGAACATCGACGGAGTGCGTCGTCGGGAAATTCGAACCGGAGCCGACATTCGAGCCGCCCTCAGCATAATAAATCTTAAACCCCGAAAAAATATCCGTTCCGTCGAACCGCGGGTTATCCCATGTTACAAGAAGGTTGCCCCCCTGCCCTTTTGCTGTTACGGTGATGTCAGTAAGAAACAACGCGAGCGACTCGTTCGGGCTGTTGTCCGGTGGGTACACATGGCTCATTTGCGTAGTCGTAGTACCGTTAGGTCCGGCGACATCAACATAATGCCGATGATACGGACGAGCACGAAACACATAAAGCGCGCCCGCGTCCAATGCCTTCGTCATCTGAAAATTCAGCGCAGGACTTCCGGGCGATGCCGCGGCCGAGTCATCTACGATATCCGTAGACGCCTGAAACGCCTGCCCTTTTGAGGCGTTTCGGTTCAATATCTCGTAGAACGTTGTAAACTTATCGTTCATGGGGTGCTCGTTCGGGTCTACCGGCGGGTTAAGCGGGGGAGTCCAGCGAAGATTAATTTTATAGCCCGGCCCTTTAAAGCTCGGGTCGCCCGATATCGTCAAATCCCTGACGGGGTTTTGGGTGTTCGCCCAAACAACATCAGCCCGTAGCGTAACGAATAACAGTATGAACGCTAAAAATACGGATATCCTTTTTCTAATCATTTCCACACCTCATAACTTACTTTAGCGGAACCTTTGAATCCAACCGTTCGAGCATCGGCAGAACATCTCTGACCCTGATCGGCCCCGACGGCAGCAAATTCGTATCGTCGAAAATCGATAGCTCAAACGCCGCGCGGATACTTGCCTTGTAACGTTCATCTATACCGGCAATATTATTAACCGTATTGAAATCGCGTATGCGCAGCGAGCTTAAGCTTGCGCCGGAACGCGCCTCGTACAGCATCATAACCATATGAATCGCTTCCTGCGCCATTACGTCGCCGTTCATATTTGCCGTAGAGATATTTATTTTGTTTTGCTTCAAAAACGCAGCCGCATCTGCACCCTTTTGCGCCCCAGCCATACGTACGATCGTAGAAACCAGCGCGAACCTTGACGTGTTCGCTTCAAGATTAAACTGCGTACCCTTGCCGAAAAAGTCGTCCAAGCCATATTTCGCGACGATGCCCGTCATAGTCCCGGCGTTCGCCATAAGCTCCAACCCTTGGATTTTCACTATGCTTCCCGCAAAAATATACGCACCCGGAGTTTTTGTATAGATGGCTTTGCTCTCGCCGTAATCTGCGGCTTCCTTCACCAGCCATACGTTCCCGTTTTGCTGGTAGCCCGTTACGGACGCCGCTTTGTCGAAGCCCTTGCCGACGACGGCAACATTATTGTCGAGCGTCGTAACCGGATAAGTCAGCTTCGAAACCTCGCGAAGCCTCGCGGTCGTTCTCGAACCGAAGTCCAGCTTGTTGTTTTCAAGCACGGTGTTTACATATTTTAAGATATCCTCGTTGAATACCTTATTCTTAACAAGGTTTGAGAAGCTTGCTGATATCGCGTTGTTCATCGCTTCCGACGTAACAAGCGCCGACAATTCCTTAAGCATATCGTTGTCCCATGTCGTGAGGTTTTTTGTACTGCCGCCCAGCTCAAACGCTACCGTTGCAAGCTGCGATAACGGAGTCGAGCCGTCGACAGGCTGCGTATAGTCACTCATCGTTACCGTGAGCTTGACGTAGTAGTCCGCTATTTCGTTGCGTTTGAGATTATTCGAGATGTTGAAAACCGCCTGATTTGCATCGAAGTTAACCGTTCCCGGCGGGATTACTATGTCAATACCGTTGTGAACAAACTTGAAGCCTTTCTTAGCCTCATTAGCGGCTAACATCATTGAATACGGCATGTAGTAAGTTGCCTTTGCAGCTTTCGTTTCTGCAAGTATGATTGCGCCGTCGGTAGCTTGTGCAAGCATAGCGTTTGTAGCCGACGCCCTGTAGATCGTTTCAAACTCCGTACCCGAATCCCTCATGACCCAGTTCGGCGCTTTTAGCTGTTCCTTCATTAAATCCTGTACATATTTAATCCAGTCTGACGTTTCCTTGTCCTTGTCGTAGTCCTCCTGCGACATGTCTGTACGTATCAGGCCGACGTTCGTATATAGCGATGTGTCGTTGTTTTTACCAAGCATACGCACACGCACTGAGTACGACGTGGACGGCTTAAGCCCGGAGATTTTGTAAATGAAATGCAGATAATCCTTGTCGTTTGTAGACGAATACGCTGTCTTAAGTTTCGCGATGTCCATCGTAACGGGCGCTTGCCAATCTCCGTTTTCCTCTTTCAGCTGATATTGCAAGTTGAACTCCGTACCAAGCTTGTTAATATCAGTAATAGGCGCGTCGAAGCTGATAACTGCTTCCATTTTCGTATCGTAATCGTTACGGTTGCGCTCGACGACCAAATTCTTCGGCGCTTTTATCGGCGTGGTCGTAACGCTTATCGCGCTCCATACAGACGGTATACGTTGGTTGTTAATGATGCGCACCGTACGCACGTAGTAAAAATACAGTTGGTTCGGCGCGAGCGATTTGTCCGTAAACACAATTGGGTTAGCCGAGCTGTTATACGTATATAACGTCTGGTCGGCGGCCGCGAAAGCGTTGTTCGTAAACTGTTCAAGCGCAAGCCCGTTAGTACGGAAGCCTGCCTTGTCGTTGTATTTTGCTAACGCTCCCGACCAGAATTTTTCGTACGTTTCGCGTGTGTTCAAGTCGGTCTCTGTAAGCAGATTGTCCTTGATACGAATGATTTCGTACTCAATTACTTCCTTGTCGTCCGTTTTCGGAATCTTATTCCACAGAATCGAAGCCCTGTCCAAGTCTATATTATCTTTATCAAGAACCGGTGCGGACGGTACTTTCTCCGAGCCGGTCGGCAAGTCCTTGTCACTTTTTGTAATCTCAGCCGTCAGATTCGACAGAATGGAATACGCCGGAGTCTGGACGACGCCGTTTACGTCGGTGTCCGTCACTACGGTGTCCATATAGACGTAGTATTTCTGGTTTTTGTCGAGACCGTCCAGCACGAAAATCGGGCTGATGGCCGCGCCGGATACGTTACCGGCGGTTTTCAGAAACGCTACATCCTGCGGTGAAAGCCCAAGCCCTTTTATGTTGACGATCTCACCGGCGCGCAGTGCTGTTATCGCATCGGGATAAGATGCACCGGGGGCGGGCGTTACGGGCGTATCGGTTGAGTTAAGCTTCGAAAAATAAATCCGTGTACCCGTTGTACTGTCAAACACAAACGGCACACTGACTGTACTGCGCTTATCGGGCGGCAACGCCGAAAAGATATCGCGCATATACGTTTCGCCCTTCGCCGAGTCCGGCGAGTTCTGCGTTACGTACATGTTAAAATCGACCGTGCTTTGCGGGTGCTGGAACGTGTTGTTGAAGTAGTTCGACAACCCCTCTACCGGCAGTTGATAGTTTAATTTCAGCGACACCTCATTTTTAGGCGTAACCGCTATAACCGGGTCGGTCAGCGTAATATTTTGCGGCGGTGCTACTTCAGCGTTCGCCAAGTCGTTTATCGTAAGGCTCGAAAAAAGTGAGCCGCTTATAACATGTGAAACATCGACGCCGTTTTTCGTGAGCGGCTTCGTGTTCATGAAATAAATATTAGGGTAATAAAAATAATTATTTGTAAGTGCGCTGTTTTTGCTCGTAATGTCGAGCTTAAAAGTTACCGCTACTGTCAGCACGTCCTGATCGTCCGTCGCACCCTTTTTGATGTTGTAAACAAGAGACGTAATCGGCGGGCGAGCACTTCCGTATCCGGCTGCGTCGTAAGTGTTGCCGGGATTTTCGGTGCTCGATGCAAAAGATGTCATGAGCAGCTTCATCGTCGTAAATTCCTTAAGGCTCGGCTCTGTATCCGTCGGAGAAGGCACTAGGCTCTGATTAAGCTTGTAATCAATGCTAAGCGCACCGCCACCCATAGCAAGCTCGTTATTAATCTGTGCGCGCGTACCGATGTCCCACTGCGCCGTAAATTCCAGCGTAGAGACGTCCTTCGTCTGCGTCGGGTAGAGCCGCGTCCTGTCGGTTATTACGTGAAAATTCTGCGGGACGCCGACACCGGCCATATTAAGTGGCGCGGTGTACTCCACTATTTGCGAGTACATGTAGAAAAACGGCTTATCGACGCTGCGATCCTGATTACGCACGTCGTTATTGTCCGGGAACGGGTAGCCGCTTATAGTATAAAAAAGCTGATATCGCATCGTGCCGCCTTGCGTTATGCTAATCGGTAGCATTACGGAATTAATGCCGTCACTTTTCTGCTTAGCGTAAGCGTCGCGCGGGTCGCCAGGTCCTGAGAACAGCAAATATTCACCGGCATACTTAGTAAACGGCTGCGCAACTATTTGCACGACGCCGTTAACATTCGACACCTCGTAATTCATAAATGTAAAAACCAGCCCGAACGGTATTTTTGTATCGTTCGCAATCAAGCTGGAATCCGGCACGACGGAAATCGTAACGGGGTCATACAGCATACCCGGTTTAAGACTCGTAATCTTGACGGAAAGCCTGTTTCCGCCGACTCTCGCGGACGAGACGTCGGCGTACGAGCCTGCCGACACCGTTGAAGTGGGTGTCGCGCTCAAAATATCGTCGAGACTTATTTGAAACGCTTCGTTCGGGTCTACGTTTTTTAAATCGATACGTACGGGCATTTTGTAGCCCGTCGGAATTAGTGAGAAGGTATTGTTAGCTGCGTTATATTCAAGCGGCACGTCAAAACGCAGAATCATACCGCGCTCCCGCGGCGAACCGGGGTTTGCATCCACGTCCGGCAGTATGAGAACCTTGCCGAGCGGAAACAAATCAGCATCAATATCAAGCGCCTGCCCCGAAACGGTAGTCCCGCCGTTTGCGATGGGGATCGAGCGGAAAGTTTTCTTTGAGATACCGGTCAAAACGCGCTGCGTAACGGTAGTGCTGGGCGCATAGTTCGCAAGATTGGCAAGGTTTCCTCCGAGCGTCGCAAGCGTAAGCCCTTCGTACGAAGCCAAACTGAAGTTGTAAATCCTACCTTGATACGCTCCGTTCGTTACAAGCTGGAACGACTTCGTAGCAGAGTCCCATTTAAAATGAACCTTTCTGTTGTCGTACATAAAAGAAAAACCCGTGTCGGCCTTAACAATAAAGCTGGGCGTTCTCTTAGCGCCGGACGTCCCCGCAGCCGTATCGACGACCTGATACTGCGGATCGCTTACGTTAAACCCCGAGCTTAAAAACGTATCTATCGGAATAAAATTCTCCTTACCACCGGCGTTAACATTTGTATGTACATAATAGGACGGCGTAAGCGTATTGCCGGTATGAACCTGTATAACATCATACTTAACTTTCAGGACAGTATTTTCACGAACAACGGTCATGTCGACGCGCTTGTCGTCATCGGCATAGTAGCTGAGCCTATAAACCGCATCGGATAAGTTGTCGCTCAGGTTCCAATCCATGTAAACCTGATCCGGATCGGTCGGCTTATACGACAATACCGGCGCCATGTTATCTACGCCCGTCGTCATAGTTTTCGTAAAAGACGGCGTTATAACAAGCGGCAAAGCTGCCTTCGCTACCTCCGTTCCTATAAAAGTAGTCAGGCAATTGATTATCAGAACAAACGCCAGCAGCTTGCACAGCCGGGCTTTTATTAATAAGTAGCTGCTCATAAAAAATATCCTCCTGAAAAAACAACGATAAATTTGCAATACACGTACTTATTATATCGTAAATTTGTGTAAAAATATATAAATTTTTATTTTTTTTCAAAACGGC
>CAZJLW010000143.1:0-5657 GCA_964546895.1 uncultured Eubacteriales bacterium
CAATACCTTCTTCAAAAACGCCCCCGTATACGAGCGCTTATTCTTCACTATCTCCTCCGGCGTACCGGTAGCGATAATCTCGCCGCCCTTATTGCCGCCCTCAGGTCCTAAATCAATAATATAATCAGCAGTCTTAATAACATCCAAGTTATGCTCTATAACAACAACGGTATTACCACCCTCGGTCAACCGCTGCAAAATCCCAATAAGCTTATGCACATCGGCAGTGTGCAACCCGGTAGTAGGCTCATCCAGAACATACAGCGTTTTTCCGGTATTGCGGCGGCTCAGTTCCGTCGCAAGTTTCACACGCTGCGCCTCACCACCTGACAGCGTCGTCGACGACTGCCCAAGCGTTACATAAGACAGCCCGACATCGTACAGCGTTTGCAGCTTTTCCTTAATACGCGGTATATTCTCAAAAAAAGCAAGCGCTTCCTCGACAGTCATGCCGAGCAAATCCGCAATCGTCTTACCCTTATATTTAACTTCCAGCGTCTCCCGGTTATACCGCTTACCGTGGCACACCTCGCACGGCACATAAATGTCCGGCAGGAAATGCATCTCAATCTTAATAATACCGTCGCCCGAACAAGCCTCGCAGCGCCCGCCCTTTACGTTAAAGCTGAACCGCCCCTTTTTGTAGCCGCGGATTTTCGCTTCTTGCGTCTCCGCAAAAATATCGCGTATCATATCGAACAAGCCCGTATACGTAGCCGGATTCGACCGCGGCGTGCGTCCAATCGGCGACTGGTCAATATCTATTATCTTATCCAGCTTTTCTATACCCAGCATATCGTCATGCTTGCCGGGCTTTATTTTTGCACGGTTCAAATCTCGCGCCAACCGCTTATACAAAATCTCATTAATAAGCGAGCTTTTACCCGAGCCGGACACACCCGTCACACACGTGAACACACCGAGCGGTATTTTCACGTTAACGTTCTTCAAATTATTTTCGCCCGCGCCTTTTATCTCTAGGCATTCGCCCGTCGTCGTGCGCCGTTTGTCCGGAACCTCGATAAACTTGCGCCCGCTCAGGTACTGTCCGGTTATGGACTGCTCACATTTAAGCATATCCTCAACCGTCCCCGCGAACACAACCTCACCGCCATGTGCACCTGCCATCGGCCCGATGTCGACGATGTAATCCGCGCTCATCATCGTATCTGCGTCATGCTCAACGACAATCAGCGTATTGCCTATATCCTTCAAATGCTTAAGAGTTTTCAGCAGCTTCTCATTATCCCGCTGATGCAACCCAATCGACGGCTCGTCCAGAATATAAACAACGCCAACAAGCCCCGAGCCAATCTGCGTTGCCAACCGAATACGCTGCGCTTCGCCGCCTGACAGCGTTCCTGCCGAGCGTGATAGCGTCAGATAATCCAGACCTACATCTATCAAAAACCCCGTCCGCGCGTTTATCTCTTTCAAAATCTGCTCGGCGATAAGACGCTGTGTCTGAGTAAGCGTAAGCCCATCGAAGAATTCACGCACGGCATGTATCGGCATGTCGGTCAACTCCGAAATATTTTTCGCGCCTACCGTTACGGCCAGTATCTCAGGTTTCAAGCGCTTACCTTTACACGACGGACACACGATGTTCGTCATGTACTGCTCGTATTCTTGCTTCATATAATCAGACGTCGTCTCACGATAACGTCGCATAAGGCTAGTTACTACGCCTTCATAAGTGTAGGCATAAGTTTTTTTGCCGCCGCCGCTTTCGTACTCGACTTGCAACTTCTTCCCGGGCAACCCGTACAAAACAGCGTCCCGTGTTTTTTGCGGCAGCTCACAAAACGGCGTGTCCAGACTGAACTCCAGCGTCTGTGCCAGCGCACGAAATACTGCGTTGCTCGCGCTGTTATCCGCGCCGGACGCATTCCAGCCGGGCGCAGTCACAGCTCCGCTAGCCAATGGCAGCTGCGGGTTCGGCACAATAAGCTCCGGATCGAACACCATCTTAACGCCCAGCCCCATGCAGTCCGGACACGCGCCTGACGGATTATTAAACGAAAACGAACGCGGCTCGATTTCCTCCAAGCTCACGCCGCAGTCCGGACACGAAAAATTCTGGCTGAACGTAATCTGCTCACCCTCGTTCACATCTACAGTCAAAATACCGCCGGACAACTGCGTCGCCGTCTCAATCGATTCGCTCAGACGCTTCTGTATTCCGTCTCGCACCGTCAGTCGGTCGATAACGATTTCAATCGTATGCTTCTTATTCTTATCAAGCTTTATTTCCTCGGTCAGCTCGTAAACGCTACCGTCGACGCGCACGCGTACATATCCGCTTTTCTTCGCGTCGTCAAGCAGCTTGATGTGTTCGCCCTTGCGCTCGCGCACAACAGGCGCGAGCAGTTGTATGCGTGTACGCTCCGGCAATGCAGATATCTGGTCAACAATCTGGTCGACGGTCTGCCTTCTAACCTCCTTGCCGCAAATCGGACAGTGAGGCACACCGACACGCGCAAACAGCAGACGGAAGTAGTCATAAATCTCTGTAACCGTGCCGACTGTCGAACGCGGGTTGTGGCTAGTCGTTTTCTGGTCTATCGATATCGCGGGTGACAACCCCTCGATAAAGTCCACGTCCGGCTTGTCCATCTGCCCCAAGAATTGCCGCGCATACGACGACAGCGACTCCACGTAGCGTCGTTGCCCTTCGGCGTATATCGTATCGAACGCCAGCGACGACTTACCCGAACCGCTTAACCCCGTAAACACGACAAATTCATTGCGCGGCAGTTCCAGATCGATGTTTTTCAGGTTGTTTTCACGCGCGCCTTTTATAATGATTTTGTCCTTAGACATAATTAACCTTCTTTATTTTAAGAATTTCGTCCCTCAAAAGCGCCGCCCGCTCAAACTGTAAATCGGCGGCCGCCTGTTTCATTTCCTTTTCCAGCTTCTTTATAAGTGCGAGTATCTCTTCGCGGCTCATCGATTCCGGGTCTTTGTCCAGGCCGATTTTCGCCTTCTCCTCCGGCTCGATTGTCGCGTGGATTATCTCGTGTATCTTCTTAGTTATGGATTTCGGCACGATGCCGTGTTCGGCGTTGTAGCGCTCCTGAATCTCGCGGCGACGGTTTGTTTCTGTTATCGCGCGGTTCATCGAGTCAGTTATTACGTCGGCGTACATGACAACCTTACCGTTAACGTTACGCGCGGAGCGGCCTATCGTCTGTATCAGCGACGTCGCCGAACGCAAAAACCCTTCCTTGTCCGCATCCAGTATCGCAACGAGCGACACCTCAGGAATATCCAATCCTTCACGCAAAAGATTTATGCCGACCAACACATCAAACACATTCATACGCAAGTCGCGTATTATCTCAAGCCGCTCCAACGTTTGTATGTCCGAATGCAAATATCGCACGAGTACGCCGCTTTCCTTTAAATAATCCGTCAAATCCTCGGCCATTTTTTTTGTTAGCGTCGTCACGAGTACCTTTTCGCGCCTGTCCGTAACCTTGCGTATTTCCACGAGCAAGTCGTCTATCTGTCCCTTGACGGGTTTTATTTCGATCTTCGGATCGAGCAAACCCGTCGGGCGGATAATCTGCTCGACTTCCTGCTCAGAATTGTTATGCTCGTAAACGGACGGCGTCGCCGATACGAACAGCAGCTGATTTATTTTTTCCTCGAACTCGTAAAATTTTAACGGACGGTTATCCAGCGCAGACGGCAACCGGAATCCGAACTCGACGAGCGTCGTCTTGCGCGACCGGTCGCCCTCGTACATACCGCGCACCTGCGGAATCGTAACGTGCGATTCGTCCGCAATTATCAAAAAATCATCCGGAAAATAGTCTATAAGTGTATGCGGCGTACTACCCGGCTCACGCTGTGACAGGTGACGCGAATAGTTCTCGATACCGGAACAAAACCCCATCTCGCGCATCATCTCTATATCGTACTTCGTGCGCTGTAAAATACGCTGCGCTTCAAGCAGCTTGTCCTGCGCTTTCAGTTCCTCGACGCGATCTTTTAACTCTTCCTCAATAGACGCAATGGCCAGCTCCATTTTTTCCCTGCTAGTGACGTAATGCGATGCCGGAAAAATACTGACATGCGTCCGTTGTCCGATTATTTCGCCCGTCAGTGCATTGACCTCCGTAATCCGGTCGATTTCGTCGCCGAAGAACTCAACGCGAAACGCGGTATCGGACGAATACGACGGAAAAATCTCAACGACATCGCCGCGTGCACGGAACGTACCGCGAGTAAAGTTCATATCGTTACGGTTGTACTGAATCTCGACGAGCTTACGCAGTACGTCGTCCCGATCCTTAACCATGCCGGGGCGCAACGAAATAACCATGTTACTGTAGTCTATCGGGTCGCCCAAGCCATAAATGCACGAGACGCTCGCGATGATAATAACGTCGCGCCGCTCGAACAGCGCGGACGTAGCCGAATGGCGCAGTTTATCTATCTCGTCGTTAATGGACGAGTCCTTTTCGATATACGTATCCGACGACGGAACATACGCCTCAGGCTGATAATAATCGTAGTAGCTGACGAAGTATTCTACGGCGTTGTTTGGGAAGAACTCCTTGAACTCGCTGTAAAGCTGTGCGGCCAGTGTTTTGTTATGCGCCATTATTAGCGTAGGGCGTTGCAGGTTCTGTATAATGTTGGCCATCGTGAACGTCTTACCAGATCCCGTCACGCCAAGCAGCGTCTGGAAGCGTTTGCCGTTTACAAAGCCCTCTGTCAGTTTCTTAATTGCTTCGGGCTGGTCGCCCGTCGGTTTAAATTGTGATACTATCTCAAATTTCATTAACGCTTTCAGTCCTTTCCGTTACAATCTTCTCTGTGACGGTGTTGTAGCGCTTGCGTTCGCGTGCCGAAAAGCCGCAAACGGCGTCGTAGCCGCAGTAGTCACAGCCCGTACGCGCGCCCTTTCTATATGGAAACGGGTCTATAAAGCCGCCCGTAATGCTTGTTCCGATTTCCTTAATCTTGCCGATGACGTATTCGCGAAGCTTCACGAAGCCGTCCGTCGTTTCGGCTTTTTTCCCGACAACGCCGTCGTCTGCGCCGATTGCGCTTTTTACGCTCTCGTCGTCAAGCATCAGCCCCGACATCTTGAAGCTGCGCAGAACAAGCTGTTCCAGCCGCTCGTCCGTCAGCTCGCCGTTATGCGAGAGCATCGGATCATTTATATTGAAGTAGAAAACGCCGCCGGGCAGCAGCTCACCCGATATCTGCGTGTCGCCGAACAGCTCGCGCCCATTTTGTATTATCGCGTCCAGATACAATATCAGTTGCAACTGCATTCCGAAAAAAATATCTGACATGTCGAACGACGTCGAGCCGGATTTATAATCAATAATTTTCACGTACTTGTTGCCGCCGTCGTCGAGGATATCGACGCGGTCAATGCGTCCCGTCAAAATAAGCCGCTGTCTGTCGTTTAGGTTTATCGTGATACCTGTTATGGCGTTGAACTCAATCTCAGCTGCCGCCGGTTCGAACGTTCCGCGCTTGATATGTTCCGACAGCGCCCAAATAGATTTCTTGCTGATACGGCTGATACGCTTCAAAAAAAATCTGTAGCGCGACGTGCTAAGCAGAACCTCGTTCGCAATCGTCGGCGCGTAGTCCTCTATAACACCGTCCACAAGCCGCTCGATATCGTC
>CAZJLW010000143.1:5757-8666 GCA_964546895.1 uncultured Eubacteriales bacterium
GTCCTTTCGCTCGAAGTAGTTCATGAGCCGCCCGAGCTTTTCGCTGTAGCTTGGGTTCTGCGCGAACCACCGTAGCGCGGATTTATGAACTTCGGAAATTTCGCCGCCACCGTAGTAGGCGCGGATTACCGCTCCGGCGTATGGTAACATCGTATCCGGCAGCGTTATGTTATTATTCATCGCGTAAGCCGTCTCCGATACGTTCGGAAACAGTCGTTTTATTTTTTGTAGAACGGGCGACGGTTTCAAGTCCTTACCTTCCGTCGTACCCGTGCTGTAGCTGAACACGAGCAGCTCGGAAGCTTTTTGCAGCCCGCAATAAATCTGGAACTGCTCGTGAGCCGCCCGGCGTTTGAAGTCCGGCGCAAGCTCGAGATTTACAGATTGCAGAAATAGCCGGTCATCGTCCGAAAAAATCCCATGCTCGGCGTTCGATTGCGGCAGCAACCCGTCGTTCGCGCCGATTACGAACAGCGCCCTGACCTCCGGCAGACGCGAGCGCGTCACGTCCGCAATAATAACCTCGTCCTGCGACGGCGGCAGCATACCGACGTCGCATGTGGCAAGCCCAGCGTCAAGTATCTTAGCGAACTCGCGCACAGAAACGGCTTCGCCGCCCAGTATCTCAACCATCTTGTCAAAAACGGCGCATAGCTTGTCCCATATTTGACTGTGCCACTTGTACAGCAACCCCGGCCGCGCGAAGTCACCGCCTTC
The DNA here is from genome assembly GCA_964546895.1 of uncultured Eubacteriales bacterium. Taxonomy (GTDB): domain Bacteria; phylum Bacillota; class Clostridia; order Lachnospirales; family CAZJLW01; genus CAZJLW01. The sequence continues at coordinate 6,475 of CAZJLW010000143.1, forward strand.
GGCGGCATCGTCCATCAGCCCCGCTACGAACCCCGGCGCATCCAGCGCGTACAGCATCTCAAACACAGCCGCACAAATATCACGCACGCTATACGTTCCGCCGGATTTGATTTTATCCGTGAACGGCTTAAGCTTTTCCAGTACGGCGTCACGCGTCGCGCGAGTCGCCTCGTCCCAGTCCGGATAGTTCCATTTATATCCCTTAATCCCGTGCGCCAGCACGTAATTCTCAAGCAAATCCAAATCATCGCGCGATATCCCCGTCACACCGGTTTTCAGGAAGCGAAACACGCTTTCGTAGCTCCAGTTCCTCACGACCAGTTCTACCGCGGCGCGTACGGCTTCCGTCAGCGGATGCGATGTTACGTCCAGTCTGGTGTCTATAAAAACTGGTATCCCGTAGCTTCTGAATATATCCGTAACAGATTTTTCGAACTCGCTTATTTTTCCTGTCAGCAGCGCGATTTCGTTATAGCGCAGTCCCTCATCGCGCACGAGGTGTAAAATATATTCCGCGACGCATGTTATTTCCTCGTATTTATTGCGCGCGCATACGATTTTTACACGCTCCGTCGGCAGCATATAATGCCGCGGCTTAAAGCCGTAAAACGCCTCCGCCAAAAAATCCATCTCGGCAAAGCTCGCCCGTTCAAAGCGGTATCGGCGGCTTAATACCCGCGGCGGTAATATTTTCGCGCCGCACTCGGCGGCAAGCCGCGCAACGCGGTTTACGGTCAGCTTCGTTTCATAAAAAAAATCGCCTGACATTGGCGCGGCATAAGCAGTCTCCGGGCGTCCAACCGCGCCGCCCGGAAGCGTCAGCGCGATATGGACGCGCTTAACCGTTTTAAACAGCCCGCCGAGAATATTCAGCTCCTGCGGCGTGAAGCCGTCGAAGCAGTCTATCCATACGACGGCGTTTTTTAAATAGGCCGAACGGCCGATTTTGCGCGCGAGAATATCAAGCGTTTCGTCGTTGAGTATATAATTGCCCTGCACATAGCCGGTGTACGCCTTGAAAATCTCGTACAAGTCCAGCATTTTGAAGCGCAGCGTTTCACCGGCGTTAATCTGCCCCGCGCCGGTCAGTATATCGTCGGGCGTGACGGCGTAACGGTAGAACTCCGTTATCGTTTTTTGCAGCCCGTCCAAAAAGCCCTGCTTATCCCCTACTCTGTTGAAAAACGTCAGCTGCCCGCGCTCGCGCAAATCGTAAACGAGCTTGCGCAGCAGCATAGCTTTGCCGGTATCGTCGATGAATTTTCCGGTGGCGGCTCCCGTTTCCGAAAACACATGGTACGCCAGCCGCCCAAAGCTAAGCACCGCGGCGCGCGAAAAAGCGCGTTCGGGCAGGCGGCTTACGAGGTTCCGCTCGGATTGCAGCGAGAACTGCTCAGGCACTAGGTAAATCAGGCTGGCGTCGTCATCGGATTTCAGCCGCTGTGTGATATCGCTAAGCATTAGCTCGGTTTTACCTGTACCGGGCGCGCCGAATATGAATTGAAGCTCCGCGCGGCTATCCATGAAGCCGCCTCCTTCCGTATTTAAAATGGGGTATATTTTCAAACAACCGATAATAGAATATATAAACAATATCAAGGAGGAGCAAGCATTATGGGCGGAACCAGAATTATCGTACTACAGCTTAAGGATATTATAAAATCCGCGCTGTTTGCCATCGTGGGGATAGCGCTGATTATTCTGCTGATTTATTTATTTGTTCCGCGTAACCAAACGTCGGAGTCGGCAATGGAATACTACGGTTCGGCGTACATACCGGGTACATATTCAGCAAAAATCATGCTTCAAAACGAGCCGGTAGACGTGGACGTAACGGTAAGCGGCAGTCATATTCTCGCGGTTGAGCTTAAGAACATGAAGCCGGTACAGGAGACGTTATATCCGCTGTTTCCGAAGGCGATGGACAGCTTGGCGCGCGAAATCGTCAAGACCCAGTCGACCAGCGTCGTACCTGCCGACGAAATCCAGTTCACGGGGAAACTACTGCTGACGGCGGTAGACGGTGCGCTTGCCCGCGCAAAAACCCCGGCGTACTGATTCCGAATCAGCTAAAAAACTATAAATTTAAAGCCACCCGCTAAGCAGGTGGCTTTAAATTTTGGCGGAAACGCCTGATAAAAGCGCGAAACGAGATTCGAACTCGCGGCCCTCGCCTTGGCAAGGCGATGCTC
>CAZJLW010000144.1:0-8634 GCA_964546895.1 uncultured Eubacteriales bacterium
AAACAGCCATGTCCGTAAGCCGCCCGCCTACAGTCATGGCTGTTCCTGTTACATCAACTCTACATCAACCTTTAACCCTTCAAACCCTCCAGCGGCCATTCCCCTTGCGGCACAACCTTCCCAAACAGCGCCTGCCCCACGGTCTCGATATTATGCTTAGTACAAGAATAAGTAATGACCACGGTTCCGGCCTCATCAGGAATCGTCATCGGATAAGGCGTATTAGTAACCAGCACAACCTTTTTATTCCCTTTCTTAATCAAATCCCTAATATACTCCGTATTAGCCAAATGTCCTCTGAAGAAATAATTCGTGAACACAACGGTATCATACCGCTCGATAGCCTTCTCAATCTTGGCCTTATCATCGGCGTCATAATCAAAAGCCGTCTCGATATAACCAACATTTCTATTATACTTCAAACAATTCTCATAAAGCATACCCGAGTGCATATTCAAATCATTAAACCGATCCACGCCGGACTGCTCCACAACAAGTATCTTCTCATCTGTCGGCAAAGCAATCAGCCCGTCTCGATCTCTCAAAACCATTACCGACTTTTTCCCAACTTCCTTTGAGAGCGTCTTAATATCAGGATCATTAAGCGTAAGCTCAGGCGCAGTATGATTATCGTTTACAGCGTGGAACAACCCATACTCATACTTCAAGCTTAGTATGCGATAAATCTTCTTATCCAGCTCTTCATAAGTCAGCTTCCCGTTATCAATCGATTCCTTTATCGCCGCTATAGTCTGATCCACAAGCGCATTCTCGGCCTTCATAAGCACCAAATCCGCTCCGGCCTCCAGCGCCATCGCGCAAGCCTGCGGCACGCCGTACTTCGTAGCGATAGAACCCATCGTCATGCTGTCCGTCGTGATAACCCCTTCGAACCCAAGTTCATCACGCAGCAACCCCGTCAATATTTTCTTCGAAACCGTCGCGATATTCTCGCTGTCAAACGCAGGGAAAACGCTGTGCGCGATCATTATCGAAGGCAGTATCCCCTTCGCTATCAACCTTTTATAAGGAAGTAATTCTCTGTCTAACATCGTCTGCCTGTCTACATTTATAACATCCAGCTCGAAATGCGCATCGATAGCGGACTGTCCCCTGCCCGGGAAGTGCTTGCCCGTCGCGATGATATTAGCGGCCTTAAAACCTAGCAGCGCCTGCTCCGCATACTCCGCAACCACTTCAGGATCATCGGAATACGAACGTATACCAATCTCCGGATTTCTCGGGTCGGTATTCACATCAAGCACCGGCGAATGAACCCAGCTGAAACCGACCGCCTTCCCCTGCCGTCCGACGGCCTTCGCGACCTCGTACGCGTAACGCTTGTCGCCCGTGGCGCGTATGCCCATCGGCTTCGTGAACAGATTTACGCCGCCGAAGCAGAAGTTGGCGTTCTCGCTGCCCTCCTGATCGTACGAGAAATGCAGCGGTATACCGAGCGGACGATTCCTCGCCATCTCCTGAAAGCCGTCCAGTATTTCTTTATACTCGGAAGCCGTGCAGTACGGCGGAACCTTCGCGCCTTTTTTGTAGGACTCGCTTCTTTCCAAGTCTACGATAGTCTTGCCGGTCTTTGGGTCTACGTAGTTGCCGAACTCGCGCGAATGTGGCGTCAGGCGCAACCCGCCGCAATGGTACTTGTTGATGTAGTCATAAATATGCGGGCGCACTACGGTCCCGGCGAACCCGAGCGTCAGTACGGCGCCTATTTTTTGCTCCGGCGTCATCTTGTCGATTATGCCTTTAATAAAACTGTTTTTCATTTCCATAATTCATATCCCCTTTCATAAAACTATTGTAATATTCCTAACCTATTTCACGCAATATTAAATAATCAAAAACAGTGAATTATTCCGGTTAGATTCCTTGCAATGTAAAAAGAAGTGGTATATAGTAATTTTTGTATAAAATTTCATTAAAAGGCGGGGTTACCGATGTCAAACGGAAAGAAGTTTCGCAGCGTCAAATCGAAAATAACAAAGCTCACAGTTATGACGATTATGGTATCGATGCTGGCGATAATGGTGCTGCTACAGGTGTCACTGAGGGTACTAATAGAGATACGCACTAAGCGTGAGATGACTGAGATGGGCTATCATATGGCGTCTGCGATACAGGATAATACGAACGTCGCGATATCTTTTTTGTATTCGCTGCGCGGTGGGATTCAGACGATCTCGGGGCTGTCGGAGAGCGGCGTTAACGTCAGAGAGATGGTGCTGAACCTCATGAAGACGTCCAACCAGATAAACACAGTCGATGCTATATATTTTATGATGGAGCCGAACGCGTACGACGGCCGCGACGCCGAGTACATAGACGTTCAGCCGTACGGCTCGGAAACTGGGCGAATCAACCTATACGTCCAGCGAAACGATAAAAACCAAATGGTTACATCCATTACAAGCGAGCTGAGCGATCAGGAGTTCGAGGAGGATTACTACAAGCTACCGTATGCGTACGGCAATACGTATATTACCGAGCCGTATATTTATTCGCTGGACGGCGTGGAAGACTTCATATACTCCGTTGCGATACCGTACGTAGACGCGTCGGGCAAGACAGTCGGCGTATTGGGAGCTGACATGAGCCTGAAAAACCTCTACGCCAGCATGAGCCCCGAGAACGCGTTTAAAACCTCGGACTACAACGGCTACTTAACACTCGTAAGCAACAACGGCATAATCGTATACAGCCCGGTGTTCGAAGACATCGGCAAAGAAGCCGACGCGAGTTACACAGTAGGCGAGCCGACGCAGGTCACGTACGGCGATATAAAGTCGCTGCTTACCGGCAAAAAATCTAAATACGTTACGGTTCCAATCAGCTTTAAAACGTACGACCAGACGTACAGCTTTTCGGTAGTAGTGCCGGACGCGGATATTAACAAAATCAGCAACATGATTTTATGGGCTCTGGCGTTACTGCTTATCGTAGTGTTTTCGGCGATTATCACCGTCGTGTACACCTCGACAAACCGCGCAATCAAACCCCTTGGCGATCTCGTTAACGTATCGCACAAAATAACCGACGGCGACTTCTCAACCCAGCTGCCGCCGTCGCCGAACGACGAAATAGGGCTGCTGCTCGATAATTTTAAGCAAATGACTGCCGTGTTCAATAACCTCATGGACGACCTGCTGTCGCTGTCGCAGAAGCACGAGGCCGGAGAGATCGACTACACTATTGACACGTCCAAATATTCCGGCACGTACAGCGCCGTAGCCGCCAGCGCGCAGAGCATGGCGAACGACTACTCGCTTATTTTGCGTGAAATAATGTTTATGCTGCAAAGATTCGCCGAGGGTAATTTCAACGCGGAGCTTAAGCGTTACCCGGGGCAGAAAGGCACGATTAACGTCTGCGCCGACAAGCTGAAAGCAGACCTCATCGGCGTCAATAACGAAATATCCGAGCTTGTAAACGCCGCGTCCGTCGGGGACTTGTCGAAGCGAGCCGCGTCCGGCGGGCATAAGGGCGAATGGGCGAAGCTTATCGGCGCGCTCAATAAGCTCATGGACACAATAGCCGAACCGCTTAACGAAGCCACTCGCGTAATGTCCCAAGTCGCCGAAGGCAATCTCTCCGTCGCGATGAAGGGCGACTACGAGGGCGACTTCCTGAAAATCAAAAACTCGCTGAACACGACGATAGGATCGGTCTCGGCTTATATTACGGAAATAAATATGATACTGACGAAGCTTTCGCAAAGTAACCTAAACGTCAGCGTGGAGAAGGAATACGTCGGCGACTTCTCGGCGATTAAATCCGCGCTAAATATTATAATCGACAGCTTCAACCGCGTTATGGCGGAGCTTAAGAACGCGACGGCGCTTGTGTCGGACGGCTTGGCGAGCATTTCGCAGAGCAGTGTCGAGATAGCGGGCGGCTCGGCGTTGCAATCGAAGTCGATGGATATACTGTACAGCATGGCCAAGAGCGTAAGCGAACAGGCGAAGCTCGGCTACGACAACGCGTCCGAGGGCAGTCAGCGCGCCGACAAGGCGAAGCTTACGCTGGACGAAGGCAAAATGAAGATGAACGACATGACGGCTGCTATGTCAACGCTGTCCGAGTCATCGAAGGTCATCGGCAAAATAGTAAAGGTAATCGACGACATAGCATTCCAGACGAAGATACTAGCGTTTAACGCGTCGGTTGAAGCGGCGCGGGCGGGCGAACACGGCAGGGGCTTCTCGGTCGTGGCGTCGGAGGTAAACAACCTCGCGACGAAGAGCCAAGAGAACGCGACGGAAATCTCAGGTCTTATCGAGAACGTAATCGCAAAAATCCAGACCGGCTCGGACACGGCGTCGGAGACGTCGGTCATTCTGACGCGGATAATGTCGGACGTCGATGCGCTGAACCGTATAATGCGAAACAACCTGTCGCTCGCGGAAGACCAGGTAAAGGCTCTCGGCAAGCTCGACGCCGAAATGAACAACATAACCGGCTCGATAAGCTCGAACTCCCAAGCCTCGGAGGAAGTATCAGCGAGGGCTGAGGAGCTGGCAGGACAGGCCGAAACGTTAAAGGATATGGCAAGCGTATTTGTACTTAGAGATTGATGAAGACGGCTTTATTCGGGTGATAATAGTATGAATTTAAAAAAAATAATAACTAATCTAACGATAATCTGCATAGCTGTCTGTATGATATTGCCGCGGACGGTATATGCGCAGGCTCATACGGAAAAGATACGTGTAGGCTTTATTAACGGCTACGGCATAGCCGTAGGTAACGGCGCATACAAAGGCTACGCTTATGACTATCTTATGAAAATAGCGGAACATGCCGGATTCACGTACGAGTTCTTCGACGGCGAGTGGGATGATAACGTCCAGCGGCTTGTGTCCGGCGACATTGATTTGCTATGTCCCGTACCCGAAAGCGACGTCCAGTTCCCCGAGTTGGAGTTTACGCGCAACAACATCGGCTACGACTATCTCGGGCTGTTCGCGTCGCTGTCGAATGAGAACGTGTACTTTGACGATTTCGACGCGTTTAGCGGCATGAAGGTCGGTATGTTCAGAAAGCGCCCCGCCTTTTCGCAATACGAGCAGAAGAACGGCTTCGCGGCGGACTGCGTCGTGTACGAATCGGTTAAGGATATGCGCAGGGCTTTTGAAAAAGGCGAGATCGAAGCGTACGTCTTAGAGAGCTGGGCGCAGTACGACGACGTTAAAATGATCGGAAAGATCGATGCGTTTCCGGCGTACGTAGTTGCGAAGGCCGGTAATACGGCGCTGATCGACAAAATCGACAGCGCCCTACTGGCTATACGCAGCCAAGATATTTTTTACACGTACGACCTCTATGACAAGTACCTAAGCCACATAATAATAAGCGCGCCTGCATTTTCGAAGGACGAGAAGGCGTACATCGCCTCGCGCGAAATAAAAATTGCGTTCGACCCGGCGGTAATCGGGCTTGAGAGCTACGACGCCAAAAACAAGGAGTTCGTCGGGATAATACCGGATGTACTGCGGCTGATGGCCGAGAAGAGTGGGCTTAACATTGTTTTCGTACCGACGGAAAGCTACGAGCAGTCCGTCGAACTGCTGAACCGAGGCGAGGTCTCGGCGATCACAGGCTACGTCTACAACATCGACAACTACCCGTACGCCGTTACGGAGCCGATAGTCTCCGCGCCGCTCGACACGCGGCTACTGCTTAACCGCGGCGGCGATTCGCAGTTGCTGCTGTCGGTTTTGAACAAGGCGAACAAGCGCGTTTCCGAGTCGGAAATTAACACTATTATAATGAAGAACACCTTTATCTCAGAAATCGAAATAACGCCTTTACAAATAATTTTGAAGTATGGCTTCCATATATTTGCGGGACTGATGCTGCTGATCGCGGCAATACTTGCGTTCGTGCTGTGGATGAACCGCCGCGCGAGAAGAAGGCTTTACAGCATGGCGTACTACGACACGCTTACGAAATCGCCGAAAATCGACAGGCTGCGCATGGACGTCGAGGGGATTTTTACGAAGGGCGAGCAGAAGGGATACAGCGTGCTGTATTTTGATATTCGCAGCTTCAAAAATTTGAATGAACTGTTGGGCTACAAAATGGGTAATAATATACTGGTCGAAGTCGCGGAGCTGTGCCGGAGCGAGCTGCGGCCGGGCGACTTGTACGCGCGCCTGTCGGCCGATGTGTTCATACTGTTCATCAAACGCGGCGCGGACGAAATAAGGGCGCTTATCAGGCGCTTTGACGCGGCGCTCGGGACGTTGCCGGAGCTGTCGGGCTACGCAATCAGCCCGATATTTGAGTGGGGTATTTACACAATAACAGATAACAGCGAAAACTTCGAATACTGCCTCGACCGCGCGAACTACGCCCGCAAGCTCATAAAAGGCAGCGCCGACAAAAACATATGCGTATACGATAACGACCTGCACGCCCGCGAGGGCAACGTGCGCCGTATCGAAGGCGCGATGCGCAAGGCGCTCGCCGACGGCGAATTCGCCGTGTATTTGCAGCCGAAGGTTCACATGAGAACCGGCGAGCTGGTCGGTGCGGAGGCGCTCGTGCGCTGGCTGTCCGCGGACGGCGGCGTGCAGTGGTTCCCGTCCGATTTTATCAACGTCTTCGAGCGCAACGGATTTATCGCGGAGCTTGACCGGTACATGCTCGAGCAGGTGTGCGCGCTGCAAAGCAAATGGATGAAGGAAGGCGTACAGCCCATACCGATATCCGTCAACCAGTCAAAAATACTCCTGAGCAAAACCGGCTACGCCGAAGACGTACTGCGTACGGTTAACGACTACGGAATATACAAACGGTTTGTCGAAATAGAAATAACGGAGACGATTCTGCATGACAACCTCTCGCTGCTGACGGGGATTATGAAAAAGCTGCAAGGCGAAGGGCTGACGTTCTCGGTTGATGATTTCGGCAGCGGCTTTTCGTCGCTGTCGCTGCTCGGAAAAATTCCGTCGAACACGCTAAAGATCGACCGAGCGATTCTGCTCGAGGCCGAACGAAGCGGGAAGGGCTGCAAGGTTCTAAAAAACATAATCGCTTTGGCGAGCGACGTTGATATGAAATGCGTTTGCGAGGGCGTCGAAACAAAGGAGCAGGAACGCTTACTGCTTGCGCTCGGCTGCGAATACGCGCAGGGCTATTTCTACGGCAAGCCAATGCCGATACAGGCGTTCGAAACGCTGCGAAGTACATTAAAGGTACATGCTTGAGGTACATTCTTGAAAGGTGGTTTTTATGCAAGACAGCAATAATTTTTACGAGCGTCCCCACAACATAAGCGAATACGAGGAAATAATGTCGGCAGTGCCGTGCGGGATTTTGGTGACGGAAGCCGACGACGACTTCACGCTTTTATATGTAAACGAGGGCTACTACAACCTGGTGGGCTACACGCCGGAGGAGCATTACAACAAATTCGGCAAGCGCGGCGCGTCCACGATGCACCCGGACGAAGCCGCACTCGTAGCGCGCGCGGCGAAGGAACAGATGGCTAAGGCAGGGGCGTTCAGCGCCGAGGTGCGGCTCGCCCACAAAACCCAAGGCTATATATGGGTGAGCCTGAGCGGGCGCTTGCGCGTAACCGAGAACGGGCATAAGGTGTATGTGGTGGTCATAGACATATCGGACTACGTAGTCGCGCTCGAACGCCTTGAAAAGGAGCATTACTTCAACACGCTCGTAACGTCCTTAACCGACGACGCCTTTTTTGAATACGACATAGCAAGCCGTACCGTGCGGTATTCCAAGAACTTCGCGGATAGGCTGGGTATTGGTGAGGTCGTGAACGATTACCCGAGGCCGCTGATTGAGAAGGGGCTGATTGCGGAGGATAGTATGCATGTGTTTGAGCATAAGACTATCGAAGCGTCAGACGAGGTGTTCGAGGAGGAAATGCATTATAATCTTCCCGATGGAAGTGACGTCTGGTACGGGGGGCATTACTGCGTGATATCGGACAGCTACGGCAAGCCCGTGCGTATTGTTGGAAAGATGAATGATATCACGAAGCATAAAGAAAAGATTGTGGAGCTGTCTATAAAAGCCGAGCAAGATCAGCTGACTGGGCTTTATAATAAGGTGACGACCGAGTATTTGATTAATGAAATACTGAAAATGCGCCGGTTTAATGACGATAGGCACGCGCTGATGATAATCGATATTGATAATTTTAAGAACATAAACGACAAGCTCGGCCACCAGTACGGCGACAACGTGCTGACCGAGCTTGCCGAAGCCCTAAAGCCGATGTTCCGTTCCGACGATGTAATCGGGCGCATCGGCGGCGACGAGTTCTTCGTGTTCATGAAGAATTATAATTCCGTCAACAAATTAAAGGACAAGGCACAAGAGATATGCCGGGTGTTTGATAAGACGTACACGCAGGACGATGTGTCGGTGTGCATATCGGCAAGTGTCGGTATTGCGCTATGCCCCGAGCATGGTACTAACTTTGATATACTGTACAAGAGTGCGGACTCTGCGCTTTATGCCGAGAAGGAAAAAGGGAAGAACGGTTATGTGATTTATGATGGGCGGACTTCTTCTTATTATAATTCTACGAGGATGGAGTAGGATATAAAAAACAGCCACGTGCTAACACGGCAGGTCGCGGATTGGGTA
>CAZJLW010000145.1:0-4871 GCA_964546895.1 uncultured Eubacteriales bacterium
TAAAAGTCCAGACACTTTTCCTTATTGTAGTCGCGTATGGCCTTGTACAGCCCGATCATGCCTTCTTGAATTATATCTTCCTTGTCCGCGCCCATGATGAAATACGTCCGCGTTTTTACTTTGACGAGGTTTTTGTATTTGTTGATTATGTAGTCTTGTGCGTCGTTGTTGCCGCAACGAATTTCTTCGATCAGTTGTTCGTCGCTATAACAGGCGAATTTGTCCTCGGAAGCCATAGATTCTCCTTCACTTTTGCCGGCGCATCATTTCGAGTATGCCGGCCGTTTTTTTGTCAAGCCTGTCCAACAGCAGGTTGCTTTTTATGGGCTTGTTCAAAATAAATTTTTCGTTCATTTGCTTTTTTGTTTCGGTGATTTCGGTCTGTAGCTCGCTCGCGGAAACGCGAACTGCCCCTTTGCCGAGGATGATAATTTGCTCAAGGTTGTCGGACGTGGCGACCCTGACCTTGTAGCTGCCGGACAACCTTCCGACGGTTTTTTCGATGTAGTTGTCGGCCGTTTCCGCTTCGCGTGTGAAAACGACCGAGATATTGAAATATTCCTTCTGCACGCCGACGCCCTTCGACACCTTGTGCGCGTCGAACACGACTATAACGTTAATCTGCCGGTAGCCCTGATAGTCGCAAAGCGTATCCAAAAGCATCGTACGCGCGTCATCAAGCGACACGTCGGCCATTCGTTTTAAGTGTTCCCAAGCGAATATAATATTATATCCGTCTACAAGTAAATATTCGTCGCGCTGCTTAGGAAATTTTTCCCGCGATGATCGATGGTCGTTGTTCATTCAACGATGTGTCTCCTTCGTACGACCTCGTACATCAGCACTGAGGCGGCGACGGAGGCGTTAAGTGAGGAAATTTTGCCGTACATCGGTATTTTTACGGTGAAGTCGCAGCTTTTGGCGACGAGCGGGCTGACGCCCTCGCCCTCGCTGCCGATAACAAGCGCGACGGCTCCGTCCAGTGCCTTCGTCGTGTACATGCTGTAGCCGTCCATGTCGGCGCAGCCTACCCATACGTTCTGCTTCTTCAAAGCATTGATTACGTGCGTAACGTTCGTGACGCGCGCGACGGGCATGTACTCGATTGCGCCTGAGGACGTTTTCGCGACGGTTGCCGTCAGCCCGACGGACTCGTGCTTCGAGATTATGACACCGTGAACTCCGGCGGCTTCCGCTGTACGGATTACCGCGCCTAGGTTGTGCGGGTCTTTGATTCTGTCCAGTATTATAATGAAGGGCTGCTCGTTCTTCGCGCGGGCGCGTTCTAATATATCGTCCACTTCGACGTAGGCCTTCGCGGGACATACGGCGATTACGCCTTGGTTGTTCGCCGTAACTGCCATCGCGTCGAACTTCGCCTTGTCTATCTCGGACGTGATTACGCGCTGCTCGTGCGCTTTTGCTGCGATGAGCTTCAGCGAACCTTCGACTTGTCCTTTTATGAAATATATTTTATCGATTGGGCTGTTGCTGTTGAGTGCCTCCAATACGGCGTTGCGTCCCTCGAGACGCATTCCGTCCGGCTCGTTAGCATTCTGCTCCGGCTTCGGCAGTGGCTTCAGTTGATCCTTCTGGTACTGTCTCGTCTGCGGCTTTGCCTGATCCTTCGAAAACTGTCTCGTCTGTGGTTTCGGCTGATCCTTCGAAAACTGTCTCGTCTGTGGTCTCGATTTCGTTTGTGGTTTGGTTTTCATTCGCGCGTCCCTTTCCGGTGCATTCTCTAAATAAAATCTCCAACCGCTCGGTGCTGCCCTTCAGATACAAATACCCGAACAGCGCCTCCAAGCCGGTTGCGTGCCTGTAGCTTATCAAATCCGTATTTTTCGCCCGCGTGTATGTCTTGGCGTTGCGTCCGCGCCGGATTACGGCTTTTTCCTCGTCCGTCAGCATGTCGTATATTTTGAAATACATGTCGGACTGCGCCTTGGCACTCACGATGTCCTTCGCGCGGACGTTAATCTTACCGGTCGGGGCATTGCCCTCCGACAGCAGATACGTCCGCGCGTACAGCTCAAACACCGCGTCGCCAAGATACGCTAGGTTTAACGCCGAATATTCGTTTACTTCCATTTATATGACCACCGTACGCCTGTTTTCGTGTCCTCTAATACGACGCCTTTGTCGGCCAGCTCGTCGCGGATTGCGTCGGCCGCTTTGAAGTCCTTGTTCTTGCGCGCTTCCTGACGGGCGGCGATAAGCCGTTCGATTTCGGCTTCTTCGAGCGCTCCGGCGTTCTGCGCGGCTTCCTCGTCTGCCTGTATTCCCATGATGTCAAGCAGCGCCATGAGCTTCGCGAGCATTGCGTCCGCGAACGCCTTCGTCGCGTTGTCGCCGACGTTGATGTTCGCGTACTTGACGAGTTCGTAAATCGCGGTTACTGCGTCGGCCGTGTTAAAATCGTCTTCCATCGCAGTCTCGAATGCCTTGCTGTATTTCGCGGTGCCTTCGAGAATTTTCGCTTCGGCTTCCGTCATTACACTGGACGAAGAATTGGCTGAAACGAAGCGCAACTTCGATACGCAATTCTTAATACGCTCCAATCCGTTTTGCGCGGCTTGCATTAGCTCCTCGCTGAAATTGACCGGGCTGCGGTAATGCGCACTCAGCATGAAAAAACGTATTACGCTGTACGGGAACTTCTCCGCTATGTCGCGCACCGTAAAAAAATTGCCGCTGGACTTCGCCATTTTCTGATTGCCTAAGTGTATTAAGCCGTTGTGCATCCAGTACGTCGCAAGCGGCTTGCCGGTCGCGCATTCGCTCTGGGCGATTTCGTTCTCGTGGTGCGGGAAAATCAAGTCGTCGCCGCCCGCGTGTATGTCTATCGTGTCGCCGAAATACTTCTTCACCATAGCCGAGCATTCGATGTGCCAGCCGGGACGGCCTTCGCTCCACGGCGACGCCCATTTCGGCTCGCCGGGCTTAGCCGGTTTCCACAGCACGAAATCAGCAGGGCTGCGCTTCGCTTCGTCTACGTCGATGCGCGCGCCCGCTTCCAGCTCGTCGATGTTCTTTTTCGAAAGCTTGCCGTAATCCTCGAACGTCCGCGTCTCAAAAAACACGGTTCCGTCGGATTCGTAGGCGTAGCCTTTTTCGATTAACGTTTCTATGAGGGCGATGATGCCGTCGATTTCTTCGGTCGCCTTCGGGTTATACGTTGCGGGTTTGATATTAAGCCCGCGTTCGTCGGCGAGCGCCTCGTGCATGTAGCGCGTGCTGATTACGTCGGATGTCACGTTCTCTTCGATGGCTTTATTTATGATTCTGTCGTCAACGTCCGTAAAGTTCTGCGCGTAAGCAACATTGTAGCCCTTGTACTCAAAGTATCTGCGCACGCAATCGAACACTATCTGCGGCCGCGCGTTTCCTATGTGTATATAGTTATAAATCGTCGGGCCGCAGACGTACATCGTAACCTTGCCCGGTTCGAGCGGGACGAACTCCTCTTTGCGGCGTGTTAACGTGTTATAAATTTTCATTGACGCTGCTCCTCTCGTGTTGTCTGTATTTCATTAAGCTTGCGTTCAAGCTCCTCTATTTTCGTTTGTAACTTGCAAAACTCCATGCTGATCGGGTCGGGGAAGCGTACTTGGTCAAGCGCTTCGGTTTTGGTAATCGTCTGGGCGTTGCGCTTCACGACGCGTCCCGGTACGCCGACTACTGTACAGTTGTCGGGTACTTCCTGCAAAACAACCGAACCTGCGCCGATTCTCGAGTTATCGCCGACGCGAAACGGCCCAAGCACCTTAACGCCCGCGCCGATCATGACGTTGTTGCCGACGGTAGGGTGGCGCTTGCCCGTGTTTTTGCCCGTACCGCCAAGCGTTACGCCTTGGTAAATCAGGACGTTGTCACCGATTTCGCATGTCTCGCCGATTACGACGCCCATGCCGTGGTCGATGAACAGATTCTTGCCGATCGTAGCGCCCGGGTGTATCTCGATGCCCGTAATAAACCGCGCCAACTGCGAAATCAACCGCGCAATAAAAAACAACCTAACCTTGTACAACCTGTGCGACAGCTTATGAAATAAAACCGCCCAAAACGTCGGGTACAGAATAATTTCCAGCGACGATTTTATGGCGGGATCTCTTGCCTTCATATGCGCGATATAATCCTTAAAAAAAATACTAATCACCCCTGCAAAAGACAGACCGCCTGAGCTGCGATACCCTCGCCCGAGCCGGTAAAGCCCAGCCCTTCCTCCGTCGTCGCCTTGACGTTGACGGAGGTGGGGGGCAGCCCTAGGCAGTCTGCAATGTTTGATATCATCGTATCAATATATGTTTTTATCTTAGGCTTTTGTGCAACGACTATTGAGTCGATGTTTACGATTTCGTAACCCGCGCGCGCGATTATGCGTCCGGTTTCGGCAAGCATGACAAGGCTCGACACGCCGAGGTACTTCTCGTCAGTATCGGGGAAGTGGCAGCCGATGTCCCGCAACGCGGCGGCACCGAGCAGCGCGTCCATAATCGCGTGAACAAGCACGTCGGCGTCGGAATGCCCGAGCAAGCCCTTCTCGTACGGGATATGAACGCCGCCGAGTATGAGCTTCCGCTCCGGCACGAGCCGGTGAACATCGTAGCCGTTTCCGATTCTTAAAGACATTGTAGCCCCCTATTTTTTTCTAAAATCTATCTAACCGAAATAAAATACCAAATACTCTGAAACACCGAATCAAGCCCATTTTCGCTGAAAAACTGCTTAACCTCGTCTATCGTACCGAACGGCCCGTTGCTGCTGCGATACAGCATTATTTTGCTTACGATTATCGGCGTAACCGACGGCGATAAGCTCTCAAGCTCCGCGGCGGTCGCGAGGTTGATGTTAGTGATTAGGCTGATTTT
>CAZJLW010000145.1:4971-8606 GCA_964546895.1 uncultured Eubacteriales bacterium
TCCGATGTCGGAAGCACTGACGGTGTCGGTGTAGCCGTTGTCACGGGTGTCGGCGACGGCGTTGCTGTCAGCGTGCCTACGATAACTTCCTCCGGGAACGTCGTCAGATTATCAGCCAAGGCATTCAGCTCGACCGGCGACAGATTTACGCCTTGTACGCGCGCAAGCTCGCCGAGGTATTTGTAGTTGTAGTTGCCCTTCGTAGAGAAAAACGATGCCGCGCGGCTGCTGCCAAGTCCGACTGCGGCCAGCGCCGACGACGTAGTCGCGTTGATGTTAACAACATCGGCTGGAATGCGGTACGAAATCGTCGTGACGTCCACGGTTGATATATAGGGCTTGTTGTCCGTGAAGCGCTGCCCTGTTAAGATTCCGCGCGTGTTCAGGTCGTCCGCGTCCTTGAACCGTGATGCGCTGCGGTTAGACACGATGCTTGTCGCGTCCTGCGGCATAAAGCCCGCAAGCGTAAGCAGTTCCTTTTCTGTTGCGGTGTTTACGTTCGTGACTACCGCTAGGCGATTTTTGTATTTGTTGTACAGTTCTTTTGTAAGTCCGGCGTATTTTACTTCCTCGACCTTGCGAAACGGATTCGTCATGCGGTACATGGCGATAGCGTTCGCCGTGCCGATGTCCAAGCCTTCAAGCATCGACATCAGCAAAGGAACCGACGCCGTGTTGATGTTGATTTTGTCGTAGCTGTTTTTGAAATCGAACGGGTTAGTCGGAGTGGGAAGCGGCGACGGCGTAACCGGCGCGAAGCCAGGCGGATTGGTAGCGACCGCAGTTTGAACGCCGGTTTGGAGTTGCGTCAGTGTTCCGGGGTCCATCGGTCCGTTGTCCGTGAATGTCGCGTAGCCTTTTTCGATAAGCTCCCTGTTTATGAGCTGACCGTTGTAGTACACGAGCATGTTGTTCCACATCGTGAATATCGCATTAGGCGTAGACGTCCCGCGCAGCTCGACAAGGCTGCCCAAAATCCGGCTCGTCAGGAACTTAACAGCTTCGCTGTTGCCGTCGGTTTTTACGCCGAGCAGCCGTACCAGACCGATGCGTTTATCGCTGGTTTCGACTTTTATCGCGTCGCCGTCGATTATTTCGATAACCTTAGCCGTTTCCATCGTGTTCAGCGTTTTGTAGCTCTGCGCACCGACACGCCGAAAATTTATCTGTACGATAATGAGCGCCGCAACCACTAATACCGCCAACCGCTTTTTACACATGCGAACGCCTCCTTAATTTTTTGAAATTATTATATATAATTAACACAAAAACATCAACTTATATATTCGGCACTAAGCACTTAAATTTTTTATTCGATTTAGTGCCGAATATTTTCCTCTGTTTATAGGAGGGCGTTAATGTTTTGATTTATAAAACATTAATGCCACCTATATTTATTATGCCCCCGCTGAAAATATTTAAGCATTCGGTGATTACAGGCGGTAAACGGCGACAAATGCGAGGTATGTAACGTACATAACCGCGATTAACGCGCCTTGCCAGCGGTAGATTTTTTTGCCGAAAAGCGTCGGCAGCACCGCCGCTACCATAAGAATCAGCGTCACCGGTAAATCCATCCACACCGTTTCAGCCGAGACTGCCAGCCTCCCCTTGGAAATGAACGAACCCGTAGCGAGTATAAGCGTTGCGTCGAGTGTATTCGCACCTATGATATTACCGATCGACAGCGAGCTTTCCTTTTTTATAATCGCGGCGACGGAAGTCACGACCTCGGGAAGAGACGTGCCGATAGCCACGAACGTCAGCCCAATGAACGCCTCGGAAACGCCCATAGCGTAAGCGAGTGTCTGACCGTTGTCGACGATGAGCTTTGAACCAAGGACGATACCCGCTGCGCCGCCGATAAATTTCGCGATATTCAGGGCGGCTTCTGCTGGGTTTGTTTGCTTGCGCGCTCCGCTTCCTTTGTCGTCTTTTGAATAACGGATATTAATCCACGTAAATATGGCAAAAATAATCATAAGCACGCAGCCTTCGGCGACGGAAATGTACCCGTTAAGGCAGAAAATAAACAGCATCACCGTGGACGCTATCATGATGATGCCCTTGATACCGAACAGCGTGTCGCTGACTTTGCCGGGCGTGAAAATAGCAAGCAGCGCAAACGCGATGCCAAGATTGGCTATGAGCGAGCCGACCGCATTACCGATTGATAGATCGTTCGCGCCTTTTAGCGTGGCGATGAGCGATACGAAATATTCGGGCGATGTGGTGGCGAGGCTGACGATCGTCGCGCCGATAACGACGCGCGAAATACCGGTGACATCCGACACCCAGCCCGCCGCATCGATAAAAATATCGCCCCCTTTAATAATCAAAGCCGCACCACCGAAGAACAATACAACCGCAAGAAGAATAGACATGATTTAACCTCCAAAATTTTTTCAATAAAAAAACTCAGGCATAGCCGTATAAGCCATGCCTGAGTAAAAAATAAAAGACCCAGTATAGCCGTAAACGGTTATACATGAGTCTCGTTAATTAAGATAAGCCAGACCGAAGGTCAGTATGTTGACTTACCGCGTCGGGGACGCTAACTACTCCCTCACGAGTTTTTCGATTGTGCTAAAATCTTATACAATTTCCGTGGGCTTGTCAAGATTTCTTTTATGGGTTAAAGTGGCGTTGTTATGCTAAAACATTGTCGAGGTGAAGGAATGGAAACTGAAAAAATAAACGATCCGCGTTTTGATGGGGATAGAAGGATTAAGCTAGTCGTTACGGACATGGACGGCACGATTATTCCGGAAGATGAGGTTCTGCGCGACGAAGTCGTAGCGATGAAGGAACGGCTGAACGCGAACGGAATTGTTTTTACGTTGGCGTCGGGCAGGCAGGACTGCCATATGACCGATTATGTGAAGAAGCTCGGGCTTGACGTACCGTACGTCGCTTGTAACGGCTGCGCGGTTATGCATAACGGCGTCGCTGTCACTCGCGAAACGATACCTATGTTGCCGCTGCGGGTGATTGCTGATAAGGCTGACGAAATTGGCATGAGTGTGCTTTTTGGTATGGATTTGTGCGACTTTGCTTATCGCGCTACAGATTTTGTTTTGGAGCAGCGGCGTAGGTTCGACCGATACCATGAGGTGCGGAGGTTTACGGATGAGCAATGGCAGACGCTGCGGCTTGATAAGCTGTTTATCGTCGCCAAGGTTGAGGACGGTAGTATCGGCGGCATTGAGGAGCTGTGCCGCGAGCTGCCGGATGAGTTTTATTATAAAAGATATGCGGATCGGGCAATTGATATTTTGCCGCGCGCGGCATCGAAGGCTAACGGCGTGCGGCAGGTTGCCGATATGCTCGGGGTGAAGATGTCGGAGGTAATGGCTGTTGGGGATGACATGAACGATACGGAGATGCTACGGGCTGCCGGTATTGGCGTGGCCGTGGCGAACGCCAGCCCCGGTGCGAAGGAGGCCGCTGATTATGTTACGGTTGGGGAGTGTTATACGGGGGTTATTGAGGCTGTGAAGAGGTTCTGCGGGTGTTAGGTGAAGAAAGGGAAAAAGGGGTTGAGCTGGTTTTGTGATCAGCTCAACCCCTTGGTTTTATTTTAACTTTTTCGGTAAGCTGCTTCGAGAATTAGCGCAGCACCAACACCACCTTAT
>CAZJLW010000146.1:0-8544 GCA_964546895.1 uncultured Eubacteriales bacterium
TTATAACATAATACGGCCACGAGAATCTAAAATCTACTGTTTCCACGCCTTTTTCAAATGTCATAGTCATTACAGCCGTATTCCCTTCTATCACTGTTTCTGCATTTTTAACATTTTTGCTGTAAACCCCCATGTCGGTTATAAAAATACTTTTGTCAGCACCGGTGTTAAGCTCAAATGTTACAACCGCTTTATCAACATCGATCCTTTTTATGGATTTAGCTACTGCCTTTTGGATAATGAAGTCCAGTTCTTTATTGATAACTGCCTCGCCTTCTTTGGGGATGTTAAGTATTACGCCGCTGGCGACTTCTTTTCGATAGTTTACTGTGACAGCAGGCACCTTTACGGTCAGTGGCGTGCCTAGTTTTGCCGTTGTCTCAAAAATCGTTACAGGAGAACGTTTTGAATCCTTGGGTATTACGAGTGTGTATTCGTTATTGCTTTCGTCAAAAGCTTTTATCGGGTTCGCCATCGAACTCGTACCGCTACTTAATATGCCATTATCTTGGTTTTCAAATCTGCGTTGAAACTTAGTTGCAACAGGTTCACCTATCGTACCCAGTTCCAATTCGCCATCTTTAAAGCTGGCTAAAAGCTGTATGTTTATATTACCATTATTTGCAATGGCATTAGCGCCTATAGTGGCCGCCGTTACGGGTTGTGGGCTGACTGTGGAATTTGCAACCGGTTCAGGGCTGCCTATTGCTATGTTGTTGTCTACCTTAACACTCTCTGCCTTTGACAGCGATACATCGAAGGACTTACCGCCGATATTAAACGTAAAGTCCTTAAACGGTTCGATGTTATAATTATTCTCCGTTTCGTTCATGAAAAGCAGAAACATTAATTCTCTGTTTTCATCCAAGGAATAACCACCTGCTGTATATTTTACGTTAGGCTTGTTCTTTGCCACGGCGGATATGTTAAGATGACTGACTTTACCATCGTCTATTTTTTTGTTCGACTTGACAGTCACTTGGAAATCACCTTTTGTCACGCTGACGTCCGTTAATGAATAATCATCATCAAGTCGTAATTCTTCTGTCAAAACAAAAGCGTCACCATCAACAACCGTAGAATACACTTGCGATTTATTAATAAATGATTTTATTGTATTAGAAATGTCGCCGGCATAAACCGTTGATATTGTAACAGTTGCGGCAACAAGCACCGCAGCTGCATATTTTCTTTTCAATCCACACCTTTTACCGTTCGCATTATTCATCTTGTTTAATGCTTTTTCCTTAATGTTGTTAATATTAATACACTCTCCCTTTTCAGACATAAACTCGTCAATTTTTTTGTCTATCAAATCATCATCCATGCTGTTCATCAAATTTAGTAATTCCTTTTCATTCATAATTCAAAACCTCCTTTATGAGCTTTCTTCCTCTAAGTAGCCTGTTATCAATAGCGGAGCGGGTCAAGCCCAGTGATTCCATTAAGTCTTTTATTTTCTCATTATAAAAATAGCGCCTAATAAATAACTCCTTGTCAACGACGTTAAAATTATCGATAACACCCATAACGCTTTCCTGTTCCTCGCGTGAAATAAACTGCGATTCCATATCTGTAGCATCCTCAATCTGTAAATCTTCAATCGGTAGCGATTCAACCCTTAAAACCTGTCCTTTTGCCAGCTTCCTTTTATACGCTAATGCTTTATATTTTGTAAGCATAAACAGCCAAGTCTTAAAAGCCCCCTTCTCCGGCTCAAACTTGTCAATGCTTGTCCACGCTTCCCAAAATACATCCGCCACACATTCCTCCATATCCTCCTTCGTACACGATACATGCAAAATATTGTACGCAAGATAATAAATCTGTTTGGAATACCTTTCAATTATGTATTCATATGTCTTAGAATCCTTTTGTTTAATATTTTTAGCGATTTGCAAATCTGTTAAATCCAAAAACAATTCCTCCTTTCACATATTACTATGCCATAATAACTCGTTTTCTCTCAAAAATAATAACCCCAAACTCTAAAAAAGAAAGAGCCTGAGGTTATTATTAAATTATTATACACTAATGCCGCTGTCTCTTCTTACTATCATAATAGTCCTCGACATACCGCAGTGCCTCGCCAAACCTCTGAAAATGAACGATCTCCCGTTCACGCAGAAATTTTATAGGGTCTCTGACATCCGGGTCGTCAATCAAATCTAGAATATAGTCGTAGGTGGACTCGGCCTTTTTCTCCGCGGCCATGTTCTCGTACAAGTCTGTTATCGGATCGCCCTTGGACTGAATATAAGCAGCCGTCCACGGCATACCGTTCGCCGCTTGGGGATAAATACCAAGTCCGTGGTCGACATACTGCGCATCCAGACCGGCCGCCATCATTTCTTCTGGGGAAGCCTTTTCTGTGAGTTGCTTGCAAATTGCCGCTACCATTTCAAGGTGCGCCAGCTCCTCTGTGCCTATATCGTTGAGGGTCGCTATAGCTTGCGGTGTGACCATCGTGAATCTCTGACTTAAGTATCTTAACGATGCGCCTAGCTCGCCGTCCGGCCCGCCGTATTGAGTGATAATGATTTTGGCCAGCTTCGGATTACATTTTTTAATTCTTACCGGATATTCCATCTTTTTTTCGTATATCCACATATAAGTCTCTCCTCATTAAAAAAATATACTTCAACGCTGCATCAGCACATCTCAAAATTTCCGTCCTTTGCCCACGGCCACGGTTCGTCCATCCACGGCCAGTCGCGTCTGCCAAGCGACCGGAACGAGCATAACGGACCGAAGTGTTTTTCGTACTCAACTCTTACGGTGTCGGCTCCGACTATTACGCTGTTGTATTTGCAAATGGCTTCGTAATCGTTCGGATGTGTGTTTAAGTAAAGCTGTAAGTCCAAAGCCATAAAATCCAATACCGTCAATTCCTTCAATAAAGAATATTTATCCACTATTTACGCCCCCTGTTAATAATATTTTACCGACTCATTCGCACTCGTCCGAATGTTCCATGCAACCCTCTTCTGCCGAGTAGACGTACGGAATGTTAAGCGCCGGGAATATTGTCCCGTTTCTCAGCCCTTCTTCTGGCTGTTTGTATATTATACATTCCTCCTGAAATGGCACGTAAGCGTTTGCGAGCTTCATTGTCACAACCTCCCTGCTATGTGTTTGTTTACGTTTATATAGTATTAAAAGGGAGCGCTTTTTGTTACAAAGAATGAACCCCTGCCGATTGCTTTCAGCAGGGGTTCTCTTATGTCTGTACGAATTTATTGGGTTATCATAGTTTCGTCGCGCTCAAATGGCAAACTCAAATCCAACGTTCCTTTGAAATCATCGACCTTCTTTGAATCTATCAGGAACTGTACCTTCCTAATCCCGGGTAGCTCCGTCAGAGAATTTACTATCGAGTAAATGGCAACCTTCTCCGGCACCGCCAGCGACTTCGCTTTGAATTCCTGACTTAGGTTAACGTAACATGTGCTTTCATCTGTTTTTATAGAACGGATTTTTGTATCGGGCGGTATTGTCGCGATATTGCCTACATCCCTAGGTCCCGCTATCAGCTGCTCTATTATATATTTTTCTATCGCCTGATTGGGGTTTACAAGCACGAAGCGTTCTTCGAGATGGATATTCTTCGAATCCTTCAACCCGAAATACAGACGCACCTGTGTTGTTATAAGCCGCTCGGGTGATATAGCCGGGTTAATATTTATGTTATTACGCCCCAGCAATCCCATTGCAGCTCCGCTGCCGTTTTGCAGCTCCTCACCGCCGACGAGTATCTTGACGTACTTTATAAAATCAAGGCTAGTCATAGTATACACTAGCGCAGCCCTGAAAAATATCTCCTGCGTAGTCGTCATCTGACTGTATTCCTTCGAAAACTCTACCTCTAATATAGACTTATTCTGTGTTGTGTCGTCGATAAGCTTACCGCTGACGAGCTTAACGTTGCCCGGCTCGGATTTGACCAGCTTTTTATTTTTAGGGCCGTCGAGCAGCATGTTAAGCGTCTCAAAAACAAGTATGCTGTTGTCCTGCTTTGGAATAGACCGTGCTTCGGCCTCCAGCTTGCTGGTAGTAGGGTTCAAAAAAAATACATCAACCGTGACATTATCGGATGCGACCGCCTTTTGGCTTCCTCTGCCGATAAATCCGGCCGCCGTATACGCTATAAGACATATTACTATGATTACGCCGATAATTTTTATCGTGTTTTTGCCCGTGAGCAACATAACACCTCCTTTTTTCGAATTACCCTTTTATATAATTAATCGGAATTTGCACGACGAATGTCGAGCCTTCGTTCTCCTTGCTACTAAGACGAATAACGCCGTTGTGAAGCAGCACTATCTGTCGCGAAATGGGCAAGCCAAGCCCCGTACCGCCCGTTTCGCGGTCACGCGTTTTGTCGATGCGGTAGAACCTGTCGAATATCTTCGACTGCTCGTCGTCGTTTATGCCTATACCCGTGTCGATTACCGATATATACGCGTTCTGATAATCCGAGTCGACGATTACCTTTACTGTGCCTTCGTGATGCGTATACTTAATACCGTTTTCGATAAGGTTCGTGAGCGCAAGGCTGAGCTTCATTTCGTCAGCGTCGATTACGACCTTACGCACATCTTCGTAAATCAAATCAATATTTTTCTGCTTAGCGAGTGGGTAGAGCCGCTTTAAAATATCGACGATCATTTTATTAGCTTCGATCTGCTTAATATTCAGTACGTTTTCGCGGTGGCTGAGCCGCACAATAACGAGCAAGTCGTTAATAATACTCGTCATGCGGTCGACCTCCGCATTTATATCCTCCATAAACTCCCTGTACATGGTTATCGGGACGTTTTCTTCCAATAATATCGATTCAGACAGAACCTTTATCGAGCTGAGCGGCGTTTTAAGCTCATGCGAAACATTAGAAACGAATTCCTCACGTGACCTCTCAGCTTCCTCAAGCTTACTTGCTATATCGTTAAACGACTGCCCAAGCTGGGCGTACTCGTCGTGACCTTTGACGTTGATACGCTGGTTCAGATGGCCGTCCGACATTTTCGTTACGACTTTTAAGAAGTTGTTCAGCGGTTCTATTATCCACTGCGATAAGAAAAACACGAGCAACGAAATGATAATCGTCGTCAGTAAAATAAACAAAATGATACGCTTCTGTATTTCGGAAAGCTCGTCATAAATCTCGCCGATAGACTGAACAAGCAGTACGACACCCATTTTCTCCGCGCGCTCGTTTTCAATCCACGATGCGGCGTATAACGCGTTTTCATTTTTCCTGAAAACGACGTCATTCTTACGCTGTAATGCGTTCAAAACCTCCGGAAGCAGCAGCGTATTGCCTATTTCCGAGCGATTCGTATCCTTTACGACGATCCCCTTTGTGTCAAAAATAAGAATCCTCGCGCCGGTCTCCTTGCTGCGCAAATCCAGTTCGAAGTCGAGCGCCGATTGCCGCGCCGCATCGTTGTCCCCGTCGTATTCCAAATTATAGAAGTCATTTATTCTGTAGTAATTACCGGCGATGATATTAGCCGTCGTTAGCAACTTTTTTTCGCGGTCACCTTTAAAATAATCTTCAATCGATACGAGTGTAGTATTGTAGAAAAACATAATCGGAATAAGCGTCACAACCAAGAAATAAAAAAACATCTTCCATCTTAAGCTGTGAAACCAGTATATCTTCTTCTTACTTAAAATAATAACCAACTCCCCATTTTGTGAAGATATACTTGGGATCGCTTGGGTTTTCCTCTATTTTTTCGCGCAGACGTCTGACGTGAACGTCGACGGTGCGCACGTCGCCGGGATAATCGTAACCCCACACGGTGTCGAGCAGGCTTTCGCGGCTGTAGACCTTGCCGGGGTTCTCCATAAACAGCTCAAGCAAATCAAACTCTTTAGCCGTGAGATTTATTTCCTGGGTATTAATAAACACACGCCTGGAGTCGAACATCATTTCTAAATCCCTTATCTTTAACTCGTTCTTCTTTTCCTCGCTCAAATCGACCTTGCGGACGGCGCGGCGAAGTATCGCTTTTATTCTGGCTTTAAGCTCTAGAATATTAAACGGCTTCGTTATATAGTCGTCGGCGCCGTATTCAAGCCCCATTATTTTGTCCATGTCGTCGCCCTTCGCCGTAACCATTATTACGGGGACATTACTGAACTCGCGTATTTGGCGGCAAACCAGCAGGCCGTCGATTTTAGGCAGCATTACATCCAACACCACCAAATCATAATTGTCTACCCGCGCTAGCTTTAACGCTTCCTCGCCGTCGTATGCGGCGTCAACCTCCATTCCGTCTTGTTCGAGGCTGAACTTAATGCCCTTTACGATAAGCTTTTCGTCGTCAACCACCAAAATTCTGTACGCCATCTGAAAGCACCTCCGAATGCTGTATAAATAAAATTTAGTTTACGGTTATTAAATCCTTTATGCGGTCGAATGTTTTATCGCCGATGCGCTCGACTTTTTTTAAGTCGTTTATGTCCGTGAAGCCTCCGTTACGCGTCCTGTATTCCACTATTGCCTTCGATATTGTTTCGCCGATGCCCGGCAGCTTTTCGAACGCCGACACGTCCGCCGTATTGATGTTTATTCTGGTGTCGTGTATTTCTGAAGCGTTTATTTCCGCTGATTTCTGACCAGATTCTACAGGTGTGGCTGTTGCGCCCGCCTGTTTTTTTTGCGGAACGATGATTTTACCGGCGTCTTTGACGTATTCGGCTAGGTTTATCGCGACGAGGTCGGCATCTTCCGTTTCGCCGCCCGCGCACGTTAACACGTCGACGATACGGCTGCCCTCGTGAACCTCATAAACCCCCGGGCTTTTAACCGCGCCCGTGATATAAACCTTAAGAACCGGCTTTTCGCCGGACGGAACGGCAGCCGCCGACTGAGGAGTCGACAACTGTGGCGTAGCGGATGATGTTTTGACCGGCATTCTAGCCGAGGCGCGCCCGGCTAAGCCGACGTAATAGAAATATATTATTGCCATGAGCGCAGCACAAAAGGATACTAAAATAATATTTCTTTTATCCTTAATAAATTTCACACGCGCACCTCCCGACGCACAGAACGATTACTCTGCCCATAAAAATTTTTTATAACACTTATTGCAAATTTTCAGTTAAAATGTTCTTTAATTTTAACTGCCGAATCAGGAAGGATATGGATGTTTTGAGAGCTTTTAGAATCGGACTTGCAATTATTTTTCTATTATATAATCTATTTGGAAATTTTTCTACAATTTATGCAAAAACAATTTATGGCGGAATGGATTTGCCGGAGAGTGACATAGTTTCGCCTTCTATAATATTGATGGATGCTGAAAGCGGAATAGTTTTGTACGGCAGGAGCGAAGCCGAAGTCAACTACCCGGCAAGCATAACAAAAATTATGACGGCACTGCTGACGCTTGAGCATGTAAAAGAAAGCGGCGGTTCAATATACGAGCGTGTAAAATTTTCACGCAACGCCGTGTTCAGCATCGAGCGCGGCAGCAGTCACATCGCTATGAACGAGGACGAGACGCTGACGATCGAAGAAGCGCTGTACGGATTACTACTCGCGTCCGCGAACGAGGTTGCCAACGCGCTTGCGGAGCATATTGGCGGAACGACGGAAGAATTTGCGCGCATGATGACACGCCGCGCGCAGGAGCTTGGCACGAAAAATACGAACTTCACTAACGCGAACGGTCTGCATGACAAAAATCATTATTCCTCTGCGTACGACATGGCACTGATAATGCGTGAAGCCGTCAAGCATCCGGAGTTCGTTGAAATTATTTCAACAAAGCGCTACGACATACCGCCGACGGAGAAGCAGTCAAAGCCGAGGGTTTTAAATAACACGAACAGGATGATACTGCCCGGGCAGTATTTTTATGAGAACGCTGTGGGGGGTAAGACAGGCTTTACAAATGAAGCAATGCATACGTTGGTTTCGTTCGCAAAAGTTGGGACAGTCGGGTTAATCGCCGTTTCTATGCACAGTGTCAAGAACGCGCCGTACACCGATAGCGTGAAGCTGTTCGAGTATGGCTTTGGTAAGTACGGGTATCGCGAGGTTTTAGGCAAGCGTGATTTTAGCGCGGACGTGAATGTTTACGCCTACGAGCAGTCTGAGAAAAATATTTTTTCAACCGTCGAGGTGGTGCTTCAAAGCGGGTTGAGTCTTTTTTTGCCGGATATCGTGACTAAGGACAGTATAAGTATTGAGCCTTATTTACCAATGGAGATTCAAGGACCGCTGGAAGAAGGGGAGATAATCGGAAACGTTGTTTTGAAATACGGCGAAGCGGCGCTTGCGAAAGTGAACCTCGTAGCCGCGGCTGATGTGAGCCTGCCGTCACCGCAAAATTCAGACGGCGGCAAAAGCGGTTTCGGTTCGATTATTGTTAAGCTGATAACGGGGGCGGGGATATGCATAGCGGTACTGATTGCGCTACTGGCTGTCTGGGTTATCAGAACGCGCAGGAGAAGGCGACGGTATCAAAGACGCTTGAACAAACATAAGATGTATTCATGAGCCATATAAGCATGCGGCTGAAAATT
>CAZJLW010000147.1:0-8443 GCA_964546895.1 uncultured Eubacteriales bacterium
ATGATCTCATACATAAAAGGTAAACCAGACCACATATCCGAAAACTCAATAACACTAGAAAACAACGGTATAGGCTACGAAATAATAGCGTCGCCGCTTACGATAAGCAAAATCTCGAACAAAAGGGATCAGGAAATAAAGTTATACACGTACCTAAACGTAAAAGAAGACGGCATATCCCTATACGGATTCCTTACCCAAGAAGAAATCAACTTGTTCCTAATGCTGATATCCGTATCGGGCATAGGGCCCAAAATTGCGGTCGGGGCATTAGCGGCGATGACGCCGGTGCAACTCATGGTTGCAATCCTATCGGATGACATAGCAGCGCTCAGCAAAGCCCCCGGCATCGGCAAAAAAACGGCACAACGCTTATCACTGGAACTAAAAGACAAGCTAAAAGGCAAAGAGCTGCCCGAAGTCGCATCGGGCAATCCGACGCTTGCGACAACCGGCGGTGACAAACAGGACGCCATAGACGCGCTGGTCGCGCTTGGCTACGCGCGCGCGGACGCCGTAAAAGCCGTCATGGAGACGGCTGTGGATCGGATGACGGCGGAGCAGATAATAAAAGCGGCGTTAAGACGGCTGACACAATGAAACGAGGATATGTATGGAGCATAGAATAATAACGACGGCGTATAAGGATGAGGATGTCGACACGGAGCCGAGGCTGCGGCCGGATTCGTTCGACTGCTACATAGGGCAGGACACGGTAAAAAATAATCTGAAAATATACATCGAAGCGGCACGAATGCGGCGCGAGCCGCTTGACCACGTATTACTATACGGCCCGCCGGGTCTGGGCAAAACAACTCTGTCGAACATCATAGCCAACGAAATGGGCGTCAACATCAAAACAACGGCAGGCCCCGCGATCGAAAGACCGGGCGACATGGCGGCGATTCTAAACGACCTAAACGAAGGCGACATCTTATTTATTGATGAGATTCACCGGCTGAACAGAATCATCGAGGAGGTACTCTACTCTGCGATGGAGGACTTCGCGCTGGATATCGTCATAGGCAAGGGGCAGGGGGCGAAAAGCATACGGCTGTCGCTTCCGAAGTTTACGCTTATCGGCGCGACTACGCGTATCGGGCTTTTGACGGCGCCGCTACGCGACAGATTCGGTGTTATTCACCGGCTCGAACTCTACACGCCCGACGAGTTGAAAAAAGTAATATTCCGCTCAGCAGGCGTACTCGGCGTAGAAACAGACGAAGGCGGCGCGGAAGAAATCGCCCGGCGTGCACGTGGCACACCGCGAATAGCGAACCGACTACTAAAACGTGTACGCGACTTCGCACAGGTTAAACACGGCGGGTTTATCACCGAGCAGGTCGCAGCGGAATCGCTTGATATGCTCGAAGTTGACAAGATGGGGCTGGACATGACCGACCGCCGGATGCTTCTTGCGATAATCGAGAAATTTTCGGGCGGGCCTGTCGGTCTTGACACACTGGCGGCCTCCATAAACGAGGAAGCCGAAACGATTGAGGATGTTTACGAACCGTATTTGTTGCAGTTGGGATACATTTCGCGCACGCCCAGGGGGCGTGTCGCGACGGCGCTGTGTTATAAATATTTTGAGGGGAGCGTGTCATAATGAGTAAAATCCAGTACAATTCACCGGTAATTCTGACGTACGCCTTGATTTCGTTTTTTGTGCTGCTCGTGTCGTATGCGACGGGCGGCGAAAGCAACATTCTGCTGTTTTCCGTTTACAGAACGTCGTTTTTAGACCCGCTAATGTATTTCCGTATGCTGTCACATGTGTTTGGACATGCGAATGTGCAGCATTATTTGGGTAACTTCATGATTATTCTACTAATCGGGCCGATGCTCGAGGAAAAATACGGCAGCAGAACGCTTATACTCATGATAGGCTTTACGGCTATCGTGACGGGGCTGCTGAACGTGCTGCTGTTTAAGACGGCGCTGCTCGGCGCAAGCGGCATCGCGTTTATGCTTATTTTGCTCAGCTCTTTCGTTAATCTGAAAAAGGGCATGATACCGCTGACCTTTATTTTTGTAGTGCTGATTTATGTCGGCAGCGAGGTCGTAAGCGGTTTGACATCAAGTGATAATATTTCGCAGCTGACACATATCGTCGGCGGAATTTGCGGAGCTGGGATAGGTTATTTTGTTAACCGCCGCAAGCTCACGGACAAGGAGGAAGTTGTATGTTAAAGTTTTCTGTAGAGGATTTTGTCGAAGAGGTAACGGCCGAAATTGCGTGTTACGAGGAGTTGGGGGAGGAGAAGGCTCACGAGTGGCGGCAGACATTTTTGAAGCTCGCCGACGAGGGTCGCATCGACAAGCGCGCGCTTAAGCTCGAAAACGGCGTAGTTTCGGTAAGAGATGAAGAGGATATTTTTGTACTCGCAGACAGTTTTTTGGCCGCCGTAACCGACGGCGAGGAGCAGAAGTATTGGGCTGGTCTCCAAAAATTTTAATTGACAGAATTTTTGAAAAGTTATAGAATATGTTAAGTTTGTATGTTCTTGGAAATGGAGGTGCATACCCATATTATGAATCCGGTTGTAGCATATGGTATTTCATCGGTTGTGGCTGTTTTATTTGGTGTTTTAGGCTTCTTTGCAGGGGTTTTCTATAGAAAAAAGGTTGCGGAGTCCAAGTTCGGCTCTGCGGAAATCGAAGCGGAAAACATTATAGCTGAAGCTAAGCGCACTTCCGAAGCCAAAAAGAAGGAGATTCTTCTGGAGGCGAAGGAAGAAAGCATCAAAACGAAAAACGAGGCTGAAAAAGAAGCCAAGGAACGCAGGAACGAAATACAGCGGTTGGAACGGCGGATACTTCAAAAGGAAGAAACGCTAGACCGCAAGGTCGAATCGCTGGAGAAAAAAGAGGATCAGATGCAACGCAAGATTGAGTCTCTCGAGGCTCAAAAGGAACAAGTTGCAAAGGTATTGGAAAAGCACCAAGAAGAGCTTGAACGGATTTCGGGCTTATCTACGGAGCAGGCTCGTGAAATCTTGCTTTCGTCCATCGAAAACGAGGTCAAGACCGAAGCCGCCATCTTAATCAAGGACACGCTCGCAAAAGCGAAGCTTGAGTGTGACAAAAAAGCTAAGGAAGTTTTATCAACCGCTATTCAGCGTTGCGCCGTCGACCATGTAGCAGAGACGACGGTGTCGGTAGTAACTTTGCCGAACGACGAAATGAAGGGTCGCATCATCGGGCGCGAGGGCAGAAATATTCGTACGCTTGAGTCGCTCACAGGTATTGATTTGATTATTGACGATACGCCGGAGGCTGTTATTCTGTCGGGTTTCGATCCGATGCGGCGTGAAATTGCTAGAATCGCTTTAGAAAAGCTTATTTTGGACGGACGTGTACACCCCGCCAGAATAGAGGAAATGGTCGAAAAGGCCAAAAAAGAAGTAGAAGTTATGATTCGCGAAGAGGGTGAGGCAGCTGTTTTCGAAACAGGCCTGCACGGTATTCACCCCGAGCTTATTCGTCTGCTTGGTAAAATGAAATTTAGGACAAGCTATGGTCAAAATGTTTTGAAGCATTCGATTGAGGTAGCACATTTGTGCGGGCTGATGGCCGGTGAGCTGGGCGTCGACGTAACACTTGCAAAACGCGCGGGCTTGCTGCATGATATTGGAAAATCCATTGACCACGATGTCGAGGGTTCGCACGTCGAAATAGGTGTGAACCTGTGTAAAAAATATCGCGAGTCTGATTTGATATTAAACGCCATAGAAGCGCATCATGGCGATGTTGAGCCGAAAAATATTATTGCTGTACTGGTTCAGGTTGCTGACGCGATTTCCGGATCGAGACCGGGCGCACGGCGCGAAACATTGGAATCCTACATTAAGCGTCTGCAAAAGCTTGAAGGCATCGCCGACGAGTTTGCGGGCGTTGAGAAATCGTTCGCCATACAGGCCGGCCGCGAGCTTCGGATAATCATTATTCCGGAGGAAATAGACGACTACGGTCTGACAATTCTGGCGCGCGATATCGCCAAAAAGATTGAAAGCGAACTCGAGTATCCCGGTCAGATTAAGGTCAATCTTATCCGCGAGACTCGAGCCATCGAATACGCTAAATAATACGCAAATAAAAAAATTCCCTCACGGGAATTTTTTTTTGCCTGCGGCGAAAATTATTCGATTTCGAAGCTAACACATTCCGTATCGCATTTTTCATGCACGTCGGAATTTGTTGTACCCACAACGATGTCCGATAATGAGCAGTATCTTGACTTGTCATTATATTTGCAGGAATGTACGTTGCATTTAATTTCTTGATTTGCCATTTTCAACACCTCCTTAGTTCCATTATTCGCAAAACGGAAAAATTTATGCAAACGGTTGTTGCGGCACGGCTTCTTGTGTATAATCTTCCTAATGGTCGGCGAAAATGAAGTCGTCGATCAAATAAAAATCCGAAAGGAGCAGTATGTATGTACACGAGAATTAAAGACATCTTCAAGGCCTCGGGCGATTACCTCGGCAAAAGCGTTACAGTCGGCGGCTGGATCAGAACAGTCCGCGACAACAAGAATTTTGGGTTCATCGAATTAAATGACGGCAGCTTTTTTAAAAGCGTTCAGGTGGTTATAGATAATAATTTGAATAATTTCGTCGACGTTATAAAGTTGGGCGTCGGCGCGAGCATAACCGTAACCGGCTCCGTTGTCGAAAGCCCCGGGCAGAAGCAGCCCTTCGAAATAAAGGCCGAGACAGTCACGATTGAGGGCGTCTCGTCGCCTGACTACCCGCTCCAGAAAAAGCGCCACGGCTTCGAATACCTGAGAACGATAGCGCATCTGCGCCCGCGTACGAATACGTTCGCCGCGGTGTACCGCGTGCGTTCACTTGCGGCATATGCCATTCATAAGTTCTTTAACGAACGCGGCTTCGTTTATCACCATTCGCCTATAATTACCGGCAGCGATTGCGAAGGCGCAGGCGAAATGTTCCAGGTCACGACTATGGACTTGGCCGCGGTGCCTAAGAATGCGGACGGCAGCGTTAATTTCAAGGAAGATTTCTTCAACAAAATGGCAAGCCTTACCGTAAGCGGTCAGCTTTCGGCTGAGACGTTTGCGATGGCTTTCCGCGATGTTTACACGTTCGGGCCGACGTTCCGCGCCGAGAACTCCAACACTACGCGCCACGCCGCCGAGTTCTGGATGGTCGAGCCGGAGATTGCGTTCGCCGATTTGAAGGATAATATGCGGCTCGCCGAAGATATGGTTAAGTTTATTATTAAGTACGTTATGGATAACGCGCCGGAGGAGATGGAGTTTTTCAACAGCTTTGTTGATAACGGGTTGATTGAGCGGTTGAATAACGTCGTGAACTCCGATTTCGGCGTTATGACTTACACTGAAGCTATCGATGTTCTGCAAAAGGCTGATGTGAAATTCGACTATCCCGTTCGTTGGGGCATGGATATTCAGACTGAGCATGAACGCTATTTGGCTGAGACCGTGTTTAAGCGTCCCGTGTTCCTGACGGATTACCCGAAGGAGATTAAGGCGTTCTATATGCGCCAGAACGATGACGGCAAGACCGTCGCCGCTATGGATTTGCTTGTTGCCGGTATCGGAGAGTTAATCGGCGGCAGCCAGAGAGAGGAACGGCTCGATGTTATTGAGCAGCGGCTTGAAGAGCTGGGGCTGAATAAGGAAGATTACTGGTGGTATCTTGATTTGCGCCGGTACGGAACGGTTAAGCACGCGGGGTACGGACTGGGATTTGAGCGGTGTGTTATGTATCTTACGGGTATGGGTAATATTCGGGATGTTGTGGCGTTTCCTCGGACGGTTAATAACGCGGAGTTTTAGGAAGGGCGGGGGGATACTTTATGAAGCCATACGAAACAGTAAGCAGCGAAACGGTTTACAAATGCCATATCTTCGATGTTGAGCGGCGCATGGTCGCTATGCCCGACGGCCGTGTAGCCGAGCGTAATATTGTGATGCGCGGGGACGCGTCCGCGATAATCCCGGTGCGTGACGACGGTAAGATTATTTTCGTCAGGCAGTTCCGCACGGCGACTAACGGCATGATGCTCGAAGTCCCAGCCGGTGTGCTGGACGGGGACGAAGCCCCGGAGGTCTGCGCCAAGCGGGAGCTTGAAGAAGAGACGGGTATGAAGTCTGACAATATTTCGTTCGTCGTAAAGTTTTATACGTCTATCGGCTTCTGTACTGAGGTGCTGCATATTTATTTAGCCGAGGGGCTTTACGAAGGGCAGCAGGACTTTGACGAGGACGAGTTTATAACGCTGGAAGCGTATACGTTGGACGAAGCCATAGGTAAAATTTTCAGCGGCGAAATAATTGACTCCAAGACGATGGTTGCGATTATGTGCTATAAGGAACTGCTTGCGAAGCGGAATGCGGGTGCCTGATTTTCCACGCTACGTCAGCGACTTGATGATTCCCGGCAAAATATAAGCCTCGACAAGCGACGCCGCTACGACCAGCGCAATGCAGATAAATAAAACGAGCAGGTACTCGACGTATTCGTTCTGTTCGGTTTTGTTGTCCCGCTTGTAGAATATAAAGTTAACACTGCAATACGCCATGAAGCAGTACGCCGGAATAAGTACGGCGTTCTGGAACAGGAACAGAATCGCGGCGTATATCAACCCTTTCAGCTCAAACGCGCGCACGAGTGCCGCCGCCGAATAACCGAAGCTCGCACCCTTAAAGCCGATGAACAAAAGCGGCGCGAACGCACCCGCCGGTACGAAGCCGAGTATCCACATTATAACAATGTATTTTCCGTAGTCCGCCGTCCTTTCTCTAAAGACGGCGGATTTATTTATTTGCGCGGAAGCTAGGTTTTTGATGTAAGAGGTGATAGTCATGTCGACCTCTGCGTGGGTTTGCCCGTTCGCTGTGAACGCGGCGAATATGCCGATCAGCGCGCCGATTGCGAAGCATAACACTACCAGTGCGAAAATTGATTTATATGACAGACTGCTCGCTTTTTTGTGTGCGCTGTGGTGTTTTTTCATGGCTTGTCCTGCCCCCGAATGATTTTTTGAGCGTATATTAATAGTTATTCGGTAGGTGGGGAGATTATGACAGTAGCACAGAATGATTTCATCTTTATAGCAAACCGATAGGAACAATAAGATTCTCACGGTCGAAAGCGCCGAGCTTCTCAGCCGTGCAGATAATAGCGCCCGTTCCGCGCTTCAAAGGCGACTTTTCTATAACAGAGAAGCTACCTATCATTCTTTTTTCCGGCGTTGCACTCTTCTTGATTTCGACAGGGCAAAGCTGCCCGTCGCCCTCCATGAGCAAATCAATTTCCTTCCCGTCCTTATCCCTGTAGTAATACAAATACGCTTCCTTACCGGTGTTTTGATAGCTTTTCTGTATTTCGCTTATCACATAGTTTTCTAGGAGCGCGCCGTTCATTGCGCCGTTCATGACGGTTTCGGCGCTGCTCCATCTTGTGAGGTAGCACACCAGTCCGGTATCGTAAAAATATAGCTTTGGGGTTTTAATGGTTCGTTTGAGTACGTTGTTCGAGTAAGGATGCAGGTAAAAAACAATGCCAAGCGTTTCTAAAATTCTTAGCCAGCTTTTTGCTGTTGCTTGGTCAATGTCGCAGTCGTCGGCAATTCCTTTGTAATTGAGCATTTGGGAGGTTCTTGCGGCGGTGGCGGTTATAAAGTTAAGGAACTTTAGTGAGTCTATCGAGCCGGACAGATCTCTGACATCGCGCTCCAAATAGGTACTCAAATAGGCGGAGTAGAAAAAATTCCTGTCATCGTATTTTTTACTGACAAACGCGGGCATTCCCCCTGCGAATATACGTTCAAATATTTGCGGCGTAGTAGGTGAGGGTGGGGCGGTGGCTTGCTTTTGCTGAAGGGTTTCAAAATCTAAGCGAAACGCTCCCGCCTGCCCCGAGTAGATTTCCTGCTGAGACAGCGGCAATAGGTGCAAGAGCGCCACGCGCCCAGCCAGCGACTCCTGTACGCCCTGCATTAGCTTAAAAAGCTGCGAGCCGGTCATCCAAAAGTCACCGGGGCGGTGATTTTGGTCTACGCTTATTTTTATATACGTGAACAGCTCCGGTGCGTACTGTACCTCGTCAATAAACACCGGCGGCTTGTGAAGCTGAAAAAACATGGCGGGGTCTGACTTTGCCAGCGCTCGTATGGTCAAGTCGTCTAGAGATACGTAATGCCTGTTCCTGCCCTCCAGCTCAATCAACTTTTGCAACATCGTTGTTTTCCCAACCTGTCTTGGGCCGGTTATTAATAGGGCGGGGTATTGCTCGTTGAGCTTAAGAAATACGTCCTCCATAAATCTTTTTATATACTCCATAAGAATTCTCCCTTCGGCGATTGTAGGTCATAATCATATTTTAGCCGAAACATTGGAAATTTACAACAAAAAAGCAGACAATCCAATTGTAACCGGATTGTCTGC
>CAZJLW010000148.1:0-8442 GCA_964546895.1 uncultured Eubacteriales bacterium
TGAAAATTGCGCCGGAAAAAAATATTGACGAATATACTTTTATATTGTATAATATCTCCTGTTGGCAACTTAATATGCTTTAGGGGTATGATGTAATGGTAACATGCCGGTCTCCAAAACCGTTCTTGAGGGTTCGAATCCTTCTACCCCTGTTAAACGAAAAGCCCTGCGGATTAATTGTCCGCAGGGCTTTAATTTTTACTTCCAATTTTTAAAAGAGGAGGCTACATATGAAATACGAACAGCAAGGCGACAGCGTATTCCTATACGATTACGACAGTTTCAACATAAGAGAAACACTTGAGTGCGGCCAGTGCTTTAGGTTTACGCGGATTACAGATACGCATTACATCGTCATAGCGCATTCGCGTGTGCTTAACGTTATCCAGACGCCGGAAGCCGTCGAGTTCCGGCCGACTACGACCGCGGAGTTCGAAAATATCTGGCTTGATTATTTCGATCTTAACCGCGACTACGCGGCACTAAAACAATCCCTCGCAAAAGACGACGCCGTCCTCACCGCAGCGATAGAGCAAAGCGGCGGCATACGTATACTGAATCAAGACCCGTACGAATGCCTGATTTCCTTCATCATCTCACAGAACAACCGCATACCGATGATTAAACAGGTAATAAGAAACATGGCGGAGTTTTACGGCGAACCTATCGGTGATTACTACTCGTTCCCGGAGGCCGAGCAACTGTCTGCTGCCGGACTTGACGGACTTACACGTTGCAAGTCGGGCTTCCGCGCGCGATACATACTCGACGCCGCCAACAAAATCCTCTCCGGAGAAATCAATATCGACTCCATAAAGCAGTCCGACACAGCCACGGCAAAAAAAATGCTCATGAGCATTTACGGCGTCGGGATCAAAGTCGCGGACTGCACGCTAATGTTTTCGTTCGGCAGACGCGAGGTGTTCCCGACCGATGTCTGGATAAAGCGGGTGATGGAGCATTTTTATTTCGGCGGCAAGGTAACGCCGATAGCCGAAATACATGCCTACGCCCGGGAGCGCTTCGGCGAAAACGCGGGCTACGCCAATCAATACCTGTTCGCTTACGCCACGCTTAACGAGAGCATTAACAAGGAACTGACCGGCATAGCCCGCGGTAAAAAAGGATTACTGCCTCGGTAAAATCAACTTGAACTCTGTGCCCTCACCCTGCACCGACGATACCTGAATGTCGCCGTTATGCTCATGCGCGACCATTTTGGCTATCGCCAAGCCGCGTCCTTTATTAGTATTCGCCGTGCCGTCGGCACCCGAAAAAAACCTGTCGAATATAAACGGCAGAAAATCCGGATCAATACCTTCGCCGTTATCACGCACCGTTATTACGGCGAAGGCTTTTTGAGCCATCAGAGTTACATCCACTCTGTCCTTTGTATGGTTCAGCGCGTTTTCCATTATGTTTTCCACGGCTATTTTTAGCTTAGCCGCGTCTACCTTCATCGCAACAACAACCCCCGGCACAAGCAGGCTGATATCCACCTTGCGTCCCCGAGCTTTATAATCCGCTACAATCCCTTCCAAAAACCTGTTAAGCGAAACCTCCTCCTTATTAACGGGAACCTCCATCAAATCCGCAATAAGCTGCAAGTTTTTAACACGCACAACTATCTCGCGAATGCCCCCGCTGATACGTTCAAGAAAGCGCGTTTCTTTCAGCTCGCTCAGCTGTATTTCGCCGTTTAGAAGCTCCATGTACCCGTCAATACTACCGGCGGGTGCTTTTAAGTCGTGCGCGATGTTGGAGAGCATCTGGCGCTGACGCTTAATATTCTTCATGGCCTCGGCGTTCATATTCACGACGTCGGCGAAATCCATCGCAAGCATAACAGCCAGCGAAACCATAAGCAGAAACCCCGAAAATTCCTCCATTTTTACAAAGTATACCGTCTGCTGGGCGGGCAAAAAATATGAACAGCAAATGCCAACGG
This sequence comes from uncultured Eubacteriales bacterium, assembly GCA_964546895.1. Taxonomy (GTDB): domain Bacteria; phylum Bacillota; class Clostridia; order Lachnospirales; family CAZJLW01; genus CAZJLW01. The sequence continues at coordinate 1,949 of CAZJLW010000148.1, forward strand.
CATATATCGAGCAGCCAAGAGCCGTAATTATGTTTTTGCATTTCGGTTCGTTAAGGAGTTTCAGGGCGCTCAGTATAATGTAAAGACCAATTGAGATATCGCTTGCAAGCAGCAACACATATCTCACCTTAAAAAACCCCGGGATTGTTCTAAACATCAGCGTCTCACAAAAAATAAACAAAACACATGACGATAACGATAGCGCGTAAATAAAGCTGCGTTTATTACGTGCAATTTCCGCTATAAGAAGCACAACGAGCAGCTCCGCTCCCAAGCCGCTAATAACACTTACGTATTTAGCAAAAAAGGCAGCATTAAAACCTTCCGTCATGCTAAAAAGACCATTCGTACAGAAACCGACATATGCCAGGCATATTAACGCGAAGTACAGCTTCTTCCTATCCTTGGGCTTGGAAAAGCACCATGTCAAAAACGATACAAAACCCAAAATAACTGCAACGGCGTTTACAAAACTGTACGCAAAAAGTTTCATAAGCGTTAAAAGAAAAACATTACCCGTCAAGCCGAGAACCGGCACATAACAAATACCACCGTAATCCGAATATCCGGCAGCATTAATAACAATTTCGTTTTCAGCAAGCGAGTAGAACGAGCGCACCAGATATTTGTGACCGGCATAAAAGCCTTGATTGATAAACCTTCCGTTTAAAGTAGATCTTTCACCGTTTATGTAAATAATAACCGAAGAAAAGGCGCTCGGCACTACTATCGACATAATATGGTTCGGCTCGGTTTTTAGTAGCAACCTATATGTTGCTAAGCTTCGTTCTCCCCTTGGCAGAACCGACGGCAGACTTCCCCGTTCCCCGATGTTCACGTATTCGGGGCGCAAGCCCGACTCCGCAAGCTCCTGCGGCGTCATGTTCACGTCACGGTAGAGTTCCCAACCGTTTTTTAGCGTAATAAGTTTGCTTTCTTCTGTAATAAGCTCGTGACTAACGATGGCTATTCCGTTGTTCGCCCGCCCTTCCGGCATAAGAAAGGCGTTATCCTTATACGTCATATGCACAAACAGGTTAATGCATATAAAGATTATGACAAAAAAAAATAACATCTTCACGATATTATTTTTATTAAGCGGTATTATTGAGGCCAAATAAAGCTGTATCCGTTTCCCCATGACGTCTTGATATACTCCTTCCCGCCGGACGCAGCTTTTAGCTTGCGACGCAGATTTGAAACATGTGATTGTACCGTAAGCGGATTGCCGATGTTGTGCATACCCCACACCGCCGTGTAAATATCGTCTAACTCATACATTACTCCGGCATTTCGCGACAGAAAAAGCAGAATGCTAAACTCCGTAGCAGTCAGCTTAAGCTTTTTGCCTCCGTAAAAAGTCTCCTTAGCGTTAATATCTATAACAAGGCCGCCGCCTTCGATCAATTTCTTCGACTGAGTTTTTTCGAGCGCGTTACGAATACGCGCCAGTATGCGCAGCTCCAGAACCTTCGGTGAGAACGGCTTCGTCACGTAATCCTCCGCACCCGCGTACATTCCTGATACAATCGTGTCTTCATTACTAAGGCTGGACAAAAAAATAACCGGCGCTTCCGAAGCATAACGGATTTTGTCCAGCGCTTCGATACCGTTGCCGTCCGGCAGCAGCACATCAAGCACTATACAGTTTGGTACAAACGATATCAGTTTTTCAGCCGCTTCTTTTATGCTACCCGCCGTCACTACATCGTAGCCTTTATACGTTAAGTACGTCTCATTCACTTCAAGTATGGACTCGTCGTCATCCACAAGCAATACGTTATACATAATTCACCACCACTCAGATACGATAAGTATAGCCGACCGCAAAAGTTTATTCAATAACAAAAATAAAAAATGGGGTGTTGCTTAATAATTTGCAACAACCCCATTTTTATTAACTTTTTACTTAGCCTTTTACAGCACCAATCATTACGCCCTTAACAAAATATTTCTGTACAAACGGGTAGGCAATCATCAGCGGCAGACTTGCTACTACAATTAACCCATATTTGAGCTGTTCGGCAAGGTACATAGCTTCTGTTTTAGCCATACCTTCTGTCATTTCTTCGGTGGAGTTCAAAATCAAAATCTCTCTCAATATAACCTGAAGCGTTTGCTTTTTGGGATCGTTAATATAAATCATGGCATTAAAGTAGGCATTCCAGTGTGAAACGGAATAATATAAAGCCATAACGGCTAAAATCGCGCCTGACAACGGTATTACAATACTCAAAATAAATTTAATATCGGAGCAACCGTCAAGCTTTGCGGATTCTAACAGTTCACTTGGGATCGTCGTTTCAAAGAAAGTCTTTGTTACCATAAAATTAAAAATACTGAGCGCACCGGGAATAATGAGTGCCAAACGAGTATTCAATAATCCCAGACGCATAATAAGCAGATAATTCGGAATCAGCCCACCGGAAAACAGCATCGTAAATGTGAACATCATAAGTATCGGTGTCCTAAGCTTTAAATCCTTACGTGACAGTGGGTATGCCGCTATCACGGTCATAAAAAGATTAAGCACGGTCGCCACAACAGTTATATAAACGCTGTTGAAAAACCCTATCCACAGTTTTTCATAAGTAAATACCGCCTTATAACCGGCTAGGCTAAAATTAACAGGCCAAAGCCATACCTTGCCGGTGAGAAGTGAATGTGGATCGCTAAACGATGAACTTATGACATAAATAATCGGATACAGCGCAAACAACAGAACAACCGTCGCTATTATGTTTACGATAGTATTAAACAAACGGTCGCCCTTTGAATCATTTATTTTTGCAGATTTATTCACAACACACCTCCTACCAAAGGCTGGTTTCGGAAACCTTAGCCGAAATACGGTTAACTATCAATACCAAAATAAGACCTATAATCGATTGAAACATACCGATAGCTGTAGCATAAGAGAAGTTTGGCATTGTCTGAGAAGCCACGCCGGGTACCGACGCACCCAAACCGACATTATAGACATAAGTATCAATAATCTGAGATACACCTATGTTCATTAGGTTTTGGAACAAGAACGCCTTTGTGTAACCCAGACTAAGAACCTTACCAACATGCATGATAAGAAGAATAATAAACGTAGGTAATATCCCAGGTATATCAATATGAATAATAGACTTAAATTTGCTTGCTCCGTCTACACGTGCAGCTTCGTGGAGCTGCGGGTCAATACCGGCCAATGCGGCAAGGTATATAATAGAAGAATAGCCGGTTTCCTGCCAAACCCCCGACCATACATACAGATGCCTAAACAAACCGGCCTTAGCCATAAAATTAACACGTTCATATCCAAGCAGTTCAACAACATTATTAATAGGACCCGAACGCAACGACAGTATTTGCATTAAAATACCAACCATAACAACTATTGATATAAAATGCGGTGCGTATGTAACCAGTTGAACGGTTTTTCTAAACCTATTGCTGACAAGGCTGTTCAAAACAAGTGCGAGAAACACAGGTGCCACAGATGACACTATAAGCTGATAAACACTGAGTATAATAGTGTTTTTCATTATTGTAGTAAAATTAAAGTCATCGATAAAGCGCTTGAAGTAATAAAACGGACCTTCGGGGTGAATGGGGGTAATCCACATACTTTTGTTCAGCCGAAAATCCTTAAAGGCAATTTGCAAGCCTGCCATAGGCACGTACGAAAATACAATAACATACGCCACAGGTAAAATAAGTAGTAAATAAAGCTGCCAATTCTTTTCCAGTTCTGATCTTATAGCATAGACGATTCCGGATTTTTTTGACATAACCTCACCTCCGTTATGTTTTTAAACTTAAAAAACGGGGCGGCAGCAAAATATGCTTCGCCCCGTTAAAATATTTATTTCTTTGTTTTCAAGTACTCGTCATAAATCTTTTGTGTTTGGCTGATGTAGTCATCTATCTTAGCTTTCTTCAAATCGTTGACGTATGCATCCCAATCTTTATCAAGACTTAAATCTCCACAGATAAACTTCTGCAAGTACGTTACAAACAGACCTGTACTTGTATTTGTAAAGACATCTCTTGTAGCCGATACCTTGTCCAGCATATCCGTCGGAACATACATAAACGGCAGCTTCTTATCAAATGCCGAGTACGGCTGGTATTTGTCAAGGCTTTCCTTGCCTCCGTATCCTTCCTTACGATAACCCTTATCGTTTACGAACGAGAAAAGGAAACTCTTCGGTTCAAAATACGGTACCATATTGAAAATCGTTTCGTTATTTTTAACATCAACAGGCTTCAACAGTTTATACTTCGCTTGCTCTCCGTTAACATCCTTTTCACCGGTTTTAGCTTTTTCCCAACCGATGCCTTCTTTGCCATAAGTTGCGCTGTAGCCTGATTCCATCATAGCAACCGGATCAAAAAAGAAGTCTGCCCATCTGACAATAGCGTCAACTCTGTTGGCGCCCTTAGTCGTAACCACAAGACGTGCGTTGTTGATAAGTGTACCTCTGTCGTAAGAGTTCCTTACGCCTTTAGGACCTTTAAGCGGCGGTACTGCTACGAATTCCATATCACGACCCATAGGTCCAAGCTCAGTTGTAAAATGTCCCCAATACATAGCGGCGGCAACACCGAGCTTGTTTGCAGAATCGCCCTCGGTCAAAGCAAGCATACCGCTTCTGTTCTGTGTAAATGTATTATGATCAAGTAAGTTCTCGTTCCAAAGCTTGTTTAAGTACCTTAAGCCTTCTCTGTACTCCTCACTCATACCATTAAACTTAATTGTCTTTCCGTCCTTATCAACCTCAAGCAAAAAGCTTGAACCGGAATTATCATAATAAGTAAAGGCATTAAGAATATATGATTCGGGTTCGTTGTTAGCCGGATTGCCCTGCTTTGCTCCGGAGAACGGAATCTCGTCGGCCTTACCGTTGCCGTTGGGGTCTTTAGTCTTAAATGCCATAAGCATGTTATAAAAATCTTCTGTTGTCTGCGGCATCTTAAGGTTCAGCTTTGTGAGCCACGGCTCATAAACCCATGCACGCTTCGTAAACTTCTCGTTATAAGTCTCAACAATACGCAGTAATGCATACATTTTTCCATCCGGTAAATACGCATATTCCTTTGCCTGTGGGACAAGTTCCAATGCTTTCATTATGTTCGGTCCGTACTTTTTAACGGAATCGTCCAGCGGGACAAATATTTTATCCTTTATCGCCCAGTTGAGCAACTGGGTGTCAGTTATATTTCCGATAAACCCGTCTGGCAGTTGATTAGAGGCAATCATAAGATTAACCTTTTCGGCTGCACCTGTCGTAACTGTGTCCCATTCAATTTTTACGTTTGTTTTTTGTTCATACATCTTGTTAAAATTGTTCGTTTGAAGGTTTTCTATTACGGTACCGGGATTCTGGGTGAAAATCCTGAATGTTATGGGCTTGTCCTTAACAATCGGATAAGTACCGGGATCAGTGACCGCAACCTTCGATGCCAATGCAGGTGTTGACATTGACAAAACAATGGCAGTAGCGCTAATAACACTTAAAATTTTTTCAAAACGCATAAATTATCCTCCTTTAAACTCTGATTAATTTCTTGTACAAACACTAGGTCTGTATAATTAATTTAACATAAATATATAAATATTTCAATATTTTTTTGAATTTTTTAATAAACTTTGTTATAATAAAGTTTATTTTAAAGGAGCTGATATTAATGGTGTGTACAAATGACACAATAAAATTACTAGACTCTCGGAAGTCTGTACGCGTTTTTACCGAACAGCCAATCGACCAGGGCATAAAAAAAGCTATCATCGAGTCCGCCTTCGGCTCGCCGACGGCCGGTGCGCAGATGCTTTACACGATTATAGACGTCACAAGCCAAGCGCTTAAGGAACGGCTTGCCGTCACGTGCGACAACCAGCCGTTTATCGGTCGCGCACCGCTTGTGCTTATTTTTCTGGCCGACTGCCGCAAATGGCTGGACGCTTACCGCGTCGCGGGCGTACCTGCGCGCGAGCCGTCGTACGGGGACATGCTGCTGGCGTACGCCGATGCGTGTATCGCCGCACAGTCGACCGTTATCGCCGCCGAGTCGTTCGGCATAGGCTCATGCTATATCGGTGACATTCTCGAAAACGCCGAAGTGCATAAGGAACTGCTCGGGCTTGACGACTACGTAGTCCCGGCGTGTATGCTGGTTTATGGCTATCCGACCGAGGAACAGAAAAAACGCACGAAGCCCGCCCGGTTTGATTATGAATACATCGTGCAGACCGACAAGTACGAACGCCTGTCGGAACCCGCAATACGCGAAATGTTTACCCGCCGCGCGGAAAAAGGCGGGACAAAGGATTTTGATTTTGATGCGTTTATCGAGGCATTCTGTAAGCGGAAGTATATGTCGGGTTTTTCTAAGGAGATGTCGCGTTCAGCCGGGGTTTATTTAAAGAGCTTCGCAAACGACCCATCATGACCCACCCTGCCCACCCGCTCACCCTGCCCGCCCGCCCACCCTATAACAATGCG
>CAZJLW010000149.1:0-3503 GCA_964546895.1 uncultured Eubacteriales bacterium
CCTAGCCTCGACATCGGACACGCGCCCGCAAGTCTCGCAGAGCATGTGTTCGTGGTTGTCGGTTCGGAAATCGAACCTGTCGCCGTAGCCCGGTACGGATATTTTTTTTATGTCCCCGTTCTCTGCGAACGTGTTCAGGTTTCTGTAGACGGTTCCTAGGCTGAGACGCTCGTTGTGTTTTTTTAGGCTGTAGTAGATTTCGTCGGCTGTGGGGTGTGTTTTCATTGTGTTGACCGCTTCCAGTATCGCCTGCTTCTGCTTTGTGTTTTTCATTTTAACTAGCTTTGCCTCCTGATATTTTTATATCATCGCATCTCGCCGGGATGACGCTCAATCAGCGCCTCGGCTTGATCCTGTCGCCCCGTCTCGTTAAGACGCGTTATGTATTCCTTCAAATGCCCCTTCGCATGAGACGGCCCGCCCTCGCGCATGATTGCCCATAGCGGGTCCTGCTCGTACGGCGAAGTTGTCATCATTTCATCGTACCAGTTCAAATACAAATACGCCGCCTGTTGCACGACCTCCGGGTGCTGCCCGAAGACATCACGCGTCTCGTGCGGATCATCGGCCACGTTAAACAGCATTTCCTTCGGGAACGGGTGGAACCCGTCGTGATACGTACGCATGTACAGCCAATCGCCGAAGCGTACGCTACGCTGGCAGACGTGCGCGCACTGCGATAGTACGATGTGGTCACGTCCTTGGCGCTCGCCGGTTTCTACAACGGCGGCGTATGACTGCCCATCCCATATGTTATGCCGCTTAGTACCGAGCAGCTCGGCCATCGTCGGGCATAAATCTATATTACCATGAAAATCATTATCAACATGCCCGGCCTTGCAGCCCGGCCATTTTATTATCATCGGGATACGGCACGTCACGTCGTCGGCGGTCGCGTGTTCCGAGTACAGGTTAAGCTCGCCGATATTCTCGCCGTGGTCGGATGTTATTATAACCGCCAAATCCTCAAGCGGCACACCCTGCTTTTCAAGCGCATCAAACAGCCGCCCGATATGCTCGTCCATGTATTTAATCCCCGTATCATATCCGTCTACGAGCCGTTTATACTCCTGCATATTCGTAACCTTACCGAGATGCCGCGGGAATTTCGGGTTAACATAATCCGTAAACATTCCGATTTCCATCGACGAATGCGGCCCCGCCAGCTTGTTATGCGCTTTAATTACATCGTCTGTCACCCAATTATCAACGAGCGGCTCGTTCACGAACGGCTCACCGTACTCTGCCGGCGCGCGATATGGCGTGTGTGCATCCCAGAAGTTTATGTGCAGCAGCCAGTTATCGTCCTTCGCGTTGCGCTCAATCCACCGGAGCGCGTCCGGGAATACCTCCTCGGCGCTTTCGTTACCGTTTTTGCCGACGCTGTTATACGTCTCGTTAAAGCTTGCCGTAAACCAGAACGAGCTGTGGCGCTCGGCGAACGGGCTTACGGACACCGTTTTCATGCCCGCGTCGCGGAAAATCCGTATCAGGTTCGTTCGGCTGTACGTGCTTTGGAAGCCGCGGTCGGGGCCTTCGAAGGCTTGCTCGGCGTATTTGCCGCCGTGGTTTACTGCACCGTTGTGGATGCCGTACCGCCCGCTCAGCAGCGCGCTGCGCGACGGCAGACACGGCGCGTCCGTGCAGTAATATCTGTTGAACCGTACGCCCAGCGACGCGACGCGGTCGATGTTAGGCGACGTATTTCTTTTATATCCGTAACAACCCAGATGATCCGGGCGCAGCGTATCCAAATCCAAAAACAGAATCCTCATGGCTCATCCTCCTCTAATCAATCCCGCCGTCACGACCCAGCGGCCGCCGCGATCGTAACATTAACAAGCAGCGGATCATTCAACTGAATAACATTCTGCGGCAGCTTGAACACAACCGGTACGCGGTACGTGCCGCCGACGGGCAGTGCGCTTATGTCGATAGTACCCGAAATATTCTGTGCCGTAACAGCTGATACGGCTTCCTTAGAACCTTTTATTATAAGCGTGACGTCCTTCGGCAAATCGACGGCCGTCTTAATGCCGACGACGTTCAGCCGGTCGACAGGCACTTTGATCTCAGCGACCTGCTCGCGCTCGATAACAACGGTAACGGAAACCTCCGTCGGCGAGCCGGTCTTAAGCGTGACATTCGTATCGGCAAGGTACTGCGTCAAGTCGAACGTCTCTGTCTTATTAGTAGAGAGGTTGTCGACATTCACGGGCTTCAATACAATATCCGCAAACGCGTCCAGATCCGCCGGAAACCCGACAAGCTCGACGCCCTCAGGTTCGACGATTACATTCGAGACGACGTAGCCGTTTATGACATTTCCGACGACGGTCGGCTTAATCGGGAACTTCGTGATTTTATGAATCGGTACGGTAATGTTAACGGCGTCCGTGTTAATCGCGAACTGGCCGGTGATGTCGTTGTTGCGTTTATCGTAGACGATCGGCGTCGAGAATGCCGTGACTGTCGACGTCGCGCCCTTTACGTTAATGCGGGCGTGGACGGAATCCACTTGATCCACGAGCGATTTCGGCCCGCTGATATCGACCGTATCCGGCGTAGTTACCGTAGGCATCGCCACATAGCCGTCGCGCGGATCGCCGGTTTTGTCGACTATAACGCGCTTCGTCTCGGTGATGTAGTTCTCGATTGACAAATCCACCGAGTGCGGCGTAACGCGCATGAGCTGATAGTTCGACGCGGGACACGCGTCCGGGAACTGTATCTTCACATCAGCCGAAAGCGGCAACCCGCCGCTGCCCGAGTACCCTGTTATTACCGGCTGCAAATCGATATACGCGTAAAAGCTGTTGCGGTAATTCGCGAGGTTCGTCAGGTCGCTGACGGCCGCGAGTACGCGCACGACTACGCGCTTCGATTTCAGCTCCGACTCGTTCGTGAGTATGAAGCCGTTCTCCTTAAGCGCCGCGCTTTCGCGTACGGTCAGGTTCAAGTCGAAGGTCTGGATATTCGTCGGGTTCTCGGCGTTTATTCCGATGAACCACAGCGCTATCGCAAGCAGTACGGACATTATTTTCCAGCCGAGGTTCTTTATGAGAATGTCATGTAGCCTTTTTTTCACGATGCTTCCCCCATAATACAAAGCGCTTGCGCTCTTCCGCGCCGGAGCTGGTTTCCAAAATGGCGCGCATTTGGTTCTCGTTAAGCTTGCGGTTGAGACGTCCGTTTTTGGCGATGGACACGGAGCCTGTTTCCTCCGAAACGACGATGACTATAGCGTCCGACAGCTCGCTCGCGCCGACCGCCGCGCGGTGCCTTGTCCCAAGCTCGCGGCCGATTTCGTCCTGCGTCAGCGGCAAAATACACGTAGCCGCCGCGACCCTGTTGTCGCGTATTATGACCGCCCCGTCGTGCAGCGGAGTGTTATGTTCGAAAATATTGATTATGAGCTGGCTCGATACGAGCGCGTCGACCGGTATACCGGTTTTGATAAGCTCGCCGAGCGCGACGTTCTGCTGAATGAGCATGAGCGCGCC
>CAZJLW010000149.1:3603-5372 GCA_964546895.1 uncultured Eubacteriales bacterium
CGCGCTCACGATAACGATGAACACGACGCCGCGAATAAGCGAGAACGCCCGCGTTTCGCGTATCCATATCAATATCTTGTATATAAAGAACGACGTTATCGAAATATCGATAATGTCGGATACGGAAATGCCGGTTATATTGAGCGTATAAAGGTCGGCACTGGCTATTAAGTCCTTGAAAAAATCCTGCACGGCGGGTTCACCTTCTGTCTGAAATACGAAATCCTACATTTCCTCCGGATGAGATGCCTGAATACGGCGCACAACGCGCTTGGGCTTTGCGATGTTGACTTTCGGCACGACCTTGACGTAATAGACGTTTTCGTCGTCCTCGAACGAGACGCGTTCGGCGCGCTGATAATCGAGGGCGATTTCAAAAAACCGGATAACAAGTGCGATAACAGCCGAAACCGTCGTTAAAATAGCGACGGAAAAAATACTTATGTCGAGCTTCATTATTATTGTTGCCAAAATAAAGCTGATAACATTCAAGAGCGAGCCGAGAATGATAGCGATGTCCTTCGCGAAGTCGATCGAGAGCTTCGATATGACGTATGTCAGCAGAAACACCATCGTAAAAATAAGGCAGTACGATATGCATGTCTGGTTGACGGTCAAGTCATTAATAGTGTATTTAAAAATGCTGAGGAACGTGAACGGTACGTCGACAATGCTTACGGCGGCGGGCTTGACGAAGCCGCCGGTGATAAGCGCGGAGATAATCGGGATGTTGGCGCAGATGAACGTGCCTATAATAATCGGGATAATAGCGGTAATGCCGAAGTACAAACCGGCGACGACAGGCACGACATAAGGCAAGCGCAAATAAAACGCCAGAACAGTAGCAAGTATTAGGTAGCTTTCCTTAGCGGACATGCGAACGTAAAGCAGCAGCACCAGTATGAAAAACAGCATCACAACGGCGGAGATCTCCACGTAAAGCGAAAGCTGCAACGCAACAAACACCGCCATAATAAAATATGAAAGCGTAAGCGGCAATACAACAAACAAAAAGCCGCATAAAATTACAAGCGGGAACTGTAGCGGGGGCGTCGTGAGGAAGTCGAGGAAATCGGCGGACATACCGATACCGGAAATGATATTAAAAACAAACAGGCCGACGACGAACTTAAACACAAACAAAATGAGCCGCTCATGCAGTTTATAAAATCTTACCGTTAGTTCTCTTAGCTGTAAAAGTTGAGCCATAATATAAGTTTGAATCCTCCTCGGCGTCCGGGGGCGCGGCCTCGCAAAGCTTGTCTAAACGCCTTATGAGATTAAAATAGCGTTTCAGCCTTTTTTCCGACGCGGTGTATTCGGCAGAAGCAATGATAGTGCCGATCAAAGTGTATACGAGCATAAAAAACACGACGATAATAAGCGACCACGTAAGCTCCCGGTTAAAATTCAGCGTAAAGACATCAATACCGTCAATAAGAATTTTGTAGAGCCAATAGAGCGCCAGAATAATTACGCAGCCGACGGCGGCGCTGATACGCGTCCAGACATTTTTTTTGTAAACGTAGTCGTGCTTAAAATACCCGTTTATTTTCCTGTCCTTCTCGCCGTAATTTTTGTCCTGCACGGCCAGCCGCGTCATGATTATTATTTTGTTATGGTCAATCAATAAAATCCGCCCTTTCGTACCGCCGGAAAATTACTCCTACGGACTATTATAACATAAAGCAGCTTTATTCGTCACAAGAATTATATAAAATTTCTTAGGCTTGAGTTATAATGTACGTAATGATTTATAAATATGGGGG
>CAZJLW010000149.1:5472-8405 GCA_964546895.1 uncultured Eubacteriales bacterium
CATTACCTTTCCCGAGGAGGCGTAGCATGACCAGAGAAGCAAAATTCCTAATCTACTGCATCGAGGAATACAAAAAAGCAAAATCACTGACAGGCAGAAGTACGATGGAGCTTTTTCGTAAGTATGACGTTTTCGAATATATAATCGCGTGTTACGGCGCGCTGCACACTACCGGCGGCAGATATATCGTTGAGGATATAGATTTGTTCATTAACGAGCGGTAGTAAAATAATGCTCCCACATAAAGAAGACAGATAAAGGGGGGTGTCTTGCCAAATTAATAAGCAAGACACCCCCCTTCTGCATTACCTCTACTGCTTCCTCTAAAAATAAATCGGATTAGTAAAAGCGCGATTCCCGTACATATCCACGCATTCGCACCTGATATACTTCTCCGTACCGCGGAACTTAAACCGCGCATCGTTAAGCGGCTTGCCCTCGGCAAACATGCTAATCCCTCTGTCCTCGTAGGAAACAAAGTGAATAGCTTCGCAATCCGAACAACTTATGTAAACGCAATCATCCTCAATACCAAAATCGTATATTTCCGGCCCGGTTGAGCCATAAAAACTGCCAGCCTTAATCTGCGCAATAATATCCTCGTGCGTCAGCGCGTTAGCCTTGACAACAATCCACCCGCCAAACTTATCATCCTTAACCTTCTTACAATGGCAGTCGTCACTTGCGAACAGCAACAGCTTCTGCCCGTTCCTCAGACAGTAATCAATCATATAATCGCTAAACCCCGTGCGACACGACACCTCGCAAGAGTAATTTAAAAACTCGACACCGATATGCCCCTTCATAGCCAGCAGCTCGTCGCAGCTCATTCGCGACCATACGGGGTGGGCGATGATAACGGTCTGGTCTGTGGCAGTCATTTCGTCCAGCAGCTCCTGCCAGCTCTTATCCATACCGCGGTACACGGGCAGTTGCTGGGTTATCTGCTGAGCGACGGGCTTGTTGCTTATTCCGACGGCGTGAAAGCACTTTGTTTGCCCGGTGACATTGGCGTCGCGTTCTGTTCCTGGCAGAATAATGAAGCTGTCGTCGTTAAAACTGCTGTGCGAATCAAAAATATTGTGGTCGGTTATCGACAAAAAGCTGTAGCCCTTCGCTTTATAAGCCTGAGCCAGCTGATCGGGCGGCGTTTTCCCGTCCGACTGTGTAGTATGGGCGTGCAGGTTACCTTTATACCAGTTGCCATTTTGCGAAAACATCGATTTCTTCATAATGGAGACCTCCTTTTGGGTTGTGGGTTTAGTATATACATACTACGAAAGGATTTGCAACTCTGATGTATACAGTTGCTATTTTGTTGCCATAATATAAAAAAAGTTGGCAAAACAGTTGGTAGTTGTCATTTTGGTTGCCATTAAAGTTGCCAAAATTGCATATTATATATATAATAGCAACTAACAAAGCAATAAATGGCAACTGAAATCAACAAACAGCAACAAGGAGGTCAAACATGCAAAATTACGAGCTAATTTCCCTAATAAACAAAATCCAACAATACCAATGCGAAATGCAGCACATCGAAGTCAAGGCAGCAGAAAAAGGCTGTCCGACGCGGCTTTTTGACACGCTGTCGAGCTTTTCGAATCAGGATGGCGGGGGAATCATCGTGTTTGGACTGAGCGAGGAGTTGAATTTTTCGGTTGTCGGCGTGTATGATGCACAGGATTTGCAAAAGAGGGTAACTGAGCAGTGCAAGCAGATGGAACCGGTCGTACGCCCTCTGTTTACGATGGCGTCGCTCGACGGCAAAACAGTTGTATCGGCGGAGATTCCGGGGGTTGACATAGGCGACCGCCCGGTGTTTTACAGAGGTGTCGGTAGGGTAAAGGGCGCGTATGTCCGAGTAGGCGAATCGGACGAGCAAATGAGCGAGTACGAAGTCTACAGTTACGAGGCATACAAAAGGAAAACGAACGACGAGCTACGCCGCCTGCCCCGCACGGATTTCACGGATATCAGTGAAGACCAGCTCATGCTTTTTCTCGCGAAGCTGCGCACAAAAAAGCCGAACCTAAACGGCCTTACCGACGAAAAAAACCTTGCACTGTCCGGCATTTACTCCGACGGCGAGCTGACGCTTGCCGGACTGATGCTGTTCGGGCTTTATCCGCAGGCGTCGTTCCCGCAATACTGCATAACGGCGGTCGTCATACCCGGTTACGAAATGGGCGTCACAGGTGTCGACGGCGAACGTTTCATCGACAACAAGCGCATCGAAGGAACAATCACGCAAATGGCAGACGCCGCGATTGCTTTTGTAACGCGCAACATGCGCGAAAAAACAATCATCGACGAGAACGGCAAGCGAGCCGACAAGCCCGAATACCCCATCAAGGCTATCCGCGAAATCATCCTGAACGCTTTGATCCACAGGGACTACAGCTTCCACACGGAAGGCTCGCCGGTGCGCGTACTGATGTTTAGGGATCGTATTGAGATTGAGAACCCGGGCGGGCTGTACGGCAGACTGACGCTGAACGACCTAGGCAAGGTCGGCGCTGATACGAGGAATCCGTTCATCGCCGCCAATCTCGAAATCATGATAGATACGGAGAACCGCTTCTCCGGCATACCGACAATCCGCGCAGAGATGGAAAAGGCGGGGCTGCCGCCGCCGGTGTTTGAGAATAGGGGCGGGGTATTTAAGGTTACGCTGTATAATGGGTGGGAAGGCGGCGCGGGGAAAGGCGGCTTGCAAAAAAGCAACACGCAACCAAACACCGCAACCACCAACACGCTATCCCTAACCGACAGAATACTCGCATTCTGCGAAAGTCCACGCTCACGCAGCGAGCTGGTGGATTTTACGGGCTACTCCCGGTACTACACAATGTCGAAGCTAATACAACCGCTTGTGGAATCGAGGCGGCTAAGCCTGACGATTCCGGAAGCGCCTAAGAGCCATAAGCAGC
>CAZJLW010000150.1:0-3276 GCA_964546895.1 uncultured Eubacteriales bacterium
TGTCTGATGGGAATCGTTCAGCTCATTTCGATGGGTTATCAAGGGCATATAAAGTTTGTTCAGCATTAAATCTTGTAAGTTCTTTTATCTTATAAAAACCTAGTTTTTCAAGAACATGGCGTGAGCCAAGATTTACTGACTGTGCTTCGGCTACAAGTCTGTCCAGTCTTTTTTCATTAAAGGCATATCGTATAATTTCGCGTGCTGCTTCTGTTGCATAACCATTACCCCAATGATTTGACAGCAACATATATGACAATTCCATATCGTCACCGTCGTGATGAGTATCCAGAGACGTATAACCTAAAAACAAATTATTGGTTTTATTTCTTATTGTCCAACGACTTGAACAAAATTCCGGAGCAAGATTTTCGAGATGTTGAATATTTTTTCTGTGCCTTTCTGCTGTACTAACTCCGCCCAAATATTGCCATACATTAATGTCATCACACATAGAAAATAAGTCTAGCTTATCATTGGGATTTATTGGACTTATAACACATCTTTCGGTTTCAAATATCATTTTGTAATGCCTCCAATAATATAAATAGCACAACACACTTAAAATCTGCAACTAAAACAACCGCCTTTTCAAATCGAAAAGACGGCTTTATTTTTTACCGAGGTTCATTACCCCTGAAACAACCCATTAACACTCAAATACCTCTGCCCGCTATCCGCAAATATCCCGGCAATCCTCTTCCCGCGGTTCTCCGGCATATCCGCCAGTCTCTGCAACACGCAAGCCACAGCCCCCGACG
Organism: uncultured Eubacteriales bacterium; assembly: GCA_964546895.1. GTDB lineage: Bacteria > Bacillota > Clostridia > Lachnospirales > CAZJLW01 > CAZJLW01. Next base: position 762 of record CAZJLW010000150.1, read on the forward strand.
AAATCCCGACCAGTATCCCGTTAGTAACCGCCAACCGGCGCGTCATTTCGAATGCATCGCTCTCGGACACAAGCAAAATCTCATCAACATATTGCGGATCATAAGTCTCGGGCATAAAACCCGGGGCAAGCCCCATCATGCGGTGCGGCTTAAAAATCCCCTTCGTAATATATGGCGAATCCTCCGGCTCGACACCGTACACGCGGACAGCCGGGTTCTTTTCCTTCAAGAACTTACCCGTGCCGCAAGCCGTGCCGCCCGTGCCTATTCCCGCGACGAATATATCGATCTTACCTTCCGTATCCGCCCAAATTTCCGGACCGGTCGTCGTATAATGCGCGTCCGGGTTATCGGGGTTAATATGCTGTCCTATGTAAAAATAATCCGGGTTCTCGTCCATGATTTCGCGCATACGGCGCTTCGCGCCGGACGTACCCTCGGCCGCCGGGGTAAGCACCAGCTCCGCGCCAAAGGCACGCATTACCTGACGCCGCTCGATGCTCTGGATTTCCGACATGCACAGTATGCATTTGTACCCGCGGATAGCCGCGATAAACGCGATGGCCATGCCGGTGTTGCCGCTCGTGGATTCGATGAGCGTACTGCCGGGCTTGATAAGCCCTTTGCGTTCGGCCTCGTTAATAATATGAAGCACCGGCCGATCTTTCAGGCTGAGCGGGTTCAGGAACTCGCATTTCGCGAAAATCTCGGCGTTATCGGTGAGCTTCGACAGGCGCAACAGCGGGGTTTTGCCTACAAGCTCCGTGATAGAATTATAAATTGGCATAATATGTCTCCTATTAATTTTTTGCTCCGCGCTTTTTCTCGCTGTCGGCAACAATAACCGTACCGGCGAGGTCGCCAAGGCAGTTAAGCGTAGTCAAGCCCATGTCGATAAGCGCGAAAATACCTGCGATAATGGCGACAACCTCAATCGGCAGCCCGAACGCGTCGATAATAATCGCAATCGAAACGATACCGCCGCCGGGAACGCCGCCCGCGCCGGTTGTAAGGATAAGCCCGAGCAAAATAACGTTAACAAGCGTAGTGATAGGCATCGGAACTCCGGCAGCCTGCGCCGCAAAAAGCACGGCGATAGCGAGCATGATACCGTTACCGTCTTTATTAATCTGCGTGCCAAGAGGAATCGTGAAGCCCGAAATACCGCGCGAAACGCCGAGGTTGTCGGCGCATTCGAGGTTAACGGGAACGCACGCGACCGACGAGCTGGTGCTTGCCGTAGTCGCGATTAACGCAGCGGCTTTCTTAAGGAAGTCAATCGGTGAACGCTTCGAGAAAACGACGAGCAAAACAAGGTAAACGCCAATCATAAGCAAAACAGCAAGATATGTAGCGCCGACATATTTGGCGGCAACGCCTACCATGCTTTTGCCGTACTTACCGACGGTGTTCGCCATAAGCGCAAGAATACCGAACGGCGCGATGCCCATAATCATACCGATCAGGCGGTTGAACATAGTGGCGAGGTTAGCGCAGCCCTGAGCGAGCGGAGCTTTGACTTCCTTGGGCAGAAAAATAATCGCAACGCCGCAGAAAGCCGAAAACACAACGATTTGGTCGAACCGGTTAGTAGCGAGCGCTTCGAAAACGTTAACCGGGATAAGGTTAATAATCGTATCGCCAAACGACGGAATCTTTTCGATAACCGTTTTGTACTCGCCCTCGAGCTTAAAGCCGATGCCCGGGCGCAATATGTAAGCCGCGGCAATGCCGACAATCATGGCAAACACGGTCGTACACATGTAATAAAGAAGAATTTTGCCGCCGACGCGCCCGAAAATCTTTGGGTCGTCAAGCGAGGCGATGCCTGAGATAAGGTTGACGATAATGAGGGGCAGCGCCGCCATTCTCAGCAGACGCAGAAAAACAGTGCCAATCGGCGCAATCGCAGACGCGCCCGGCCCCCAAATAAAACCGATCAACCCGCCGATAATCAGCCCCGCAAAAAGCTTCGTGAACAGCGGCAGCTTGCGGTAAAACTTTACAAAATCCTTCATTTCTTTCTCCCCCTTTGATTTTTTTTTAGCTTCTTTCAATTTCAAACATCGCCGCGGCTACAGTTTTCATCTGCGGGACGGTGTTATAGAAATCAATGCCCAGCCGAATGTACCCGCCGCGCATCGTTGCATAAATCTTGTGGCGCTTAAGCACATCGACAACGGTCTGTTCTTTTTCGGGCGAGTAGTAAATGCATACTATGCCCGAAAGGTTTTTGGCGCTTTTCGGCGTAACGACGCGCATGGACAGCCCGGCCAGCTCGTCGCGCAGGAGACGGTCGAGCTTAAGCACATGCTCCTCGATGTCGCGAACCCCAAGCTCGCCCAAAAGCGTCGCGCCCAGCGACAGCGCTTCTATGCCCGCGTAGTTAAGGTTGCCGGACTCGAACCGGCGCGGGTGGTCGTAAAACGAAAGCTTCTCAAAATCTTCGGTGATAGCGGGCGGCGCGAGGTGCGACAGCACGCTTTGGTAGCCCGCGTAAGGCGGCGTAATCTGC
>CAZJLW010000150.1:3376-8346 GCA_964546895.1 uncultured Eubacteriales bacterium
ACGACGCGCAGCTCCACGCCCTTGCGTCTTATGTTAATCCACGCGAAAAGGTTCGCACTGTGTTCGCAGTCGATAACGATTATGTTATCGCCCTTCTCTAACGGATAACCATTGGCAATAATGCCGATGCCCTCGGCTGTGTTTTTTACGAACGCGATTTCGTCGGTCTTGCAGTTTAAAAGCGCGGCGATATTCGTGCGCGCTTCGGCCACGATTTGCCATGAGCGCGGTACTACGTCCTCGCCGAAGTTCTCGACATATCTCGCCATAAACGAGCCGTACGCCTCCTGCACCCGCAGCGGCGGCATCGAAACCGACGCCACATTCAAAAATATCGCATCCTTCAAAAACGCAAACTCTCTGTCAATCAGAGATTGGTTAAGCACTCAAAAGCCCCCTTTTTTGTGCACTTCTAACAATGTTTACAACAATATATATTTTTAGGAAAAATATATATTACTTTTTCAGTGTTGTCAATATTTACGAGAATTTGTTATACTAAGCAACTATAAGATTTACCAAGCTTGCGCTTGCGCAAATGCTTGGATAAATTTTATAGTTGGCGGCCTCGCCGCACGGTTATATTTGCCCGGTTTTGGCAAATGTAACCGTTGCTTAGTGTGATTAATAATGAAAAATTTTGACGAGGTGACAATATGAAAACTGTATCTATAATAGGTTGCGGGAGCTTGGGCGCGATTATCGCGAAGGGTATTGCGAAAGGTGCCGCGGGGAATTATTCGCTTAAAGCGGTCTGCGACGTCAACCGTGACGTCGCCGCGGTCTTGGCGGCGCAAACCGGTTGCGTAGCCGCCGCCGGCGTAGGCGAGGTGCTGGCCGGGAAGCCGGATTTCGTCGTCGAGGCAACGTCCCCGGCGGCGCTCACGAACATAGGCGAGGATATTTTGCGCGCCGGGTGCAATCTGATCCCGCTGTCGATTGGGGCTTTTGCGGACGGAGATTTTTATAACAGGATTGAGCAAGTTGCCAATGAAACCGGGCGGAAGGTTTATATTGTTTCGGGTGCGATTGGCGGGCTGGATCTTATGCAGGCTATGCTTCTGATGGGGGATTTGAGCGCGGCTATTGAAAATACGAAGGCGCCGCATTCGCTGAACGGCGCGCCGTTTCTTGGCGGGCGCGAGCTTTCGGAAGCGGCGGAGGAGACGGTGTTTTCCGGTAATGCGCGGGAAGCGATACAGGGATTTCCGAAGAATGTAAATGTGGCTGTTGCGCTGTCGCTTGCCACGGTCGGCGTGGATGATACGCGTGTTACGGTGCGGAGTGTGCCGGGGCTAGAGGTTAACCGGCATCGGATTACGCTGACGGGAAGTCAATGCCGTGCCGAGATTACGGTCGAGTCGCTCCCGTCGCCTGAGAACCCGAGGTCTAGCTCGCTTGCGGCTTATAGTGTGCTGGCGCGGTTGAGGAATATGGAGGCCGGGATTGCGATGATGTGACGAGATAGGAGCATTTCATATGGATGTTAGATCGGCAATACATAAGCATTACAATAAGGATATAAAGTCAATAACTCCATTAACAGGCGGGTTTTCATTTGAAACCTTATTAATAACATTCCATGATAATGATAAGGTAGTTTTTAGGTCGGCGAATGATTTTGTAACAAGCGGCGGCAGAAAAATTGTTATCTCTGAAACATTTCACCGAGAAAAGTTTTTCTATGACTCTGTTAACGCTGAAATAAGTCATATTTGTCCGAATGTATATGTTATAGACGACTCTCTGGAAGTATACAATAAGCCGTTTCAAATAAGTGAATTCTTAGAGGGTATACCGTTAAACCTGTACTATAATAACCTTGACGAGAGCGAAAGATATCGAATCGACTACAAAGTCGGCGAAACATGTGCACAAATCAACGCATTGCAAATTAATCCGTCTCATCCTTATGTGACAAAAAGGGGAGGTTGGGAAACTTTTTTGGCTAATCGAATTGTCGAGCGACTTGCCCCTTTTAGAAACGACTTAATTTCGCAGGATGAAATTGATAAAATTACCGGCTGCATAGTATCCCAAAAACCGGCAAACACGTTGTCATTCTTACATTTGGATATGCGGTATGTAAACATGATCTATCAAAACGGAAAAATACTTGTTTTGGACGCAGAAAACAGTGAATTCGGTGATCCGTTATTTGATGTTGCGACTGTTGATTTTAGCGGGGGCCTGAATGAAGCGTTTCTAAAGGGATATGAAAATATACTGGGAGCGTCGTTGGACTTAAATCAATATTTGTACTATTGCTATAAGTTTGAAAGAGCGTCTTTAGTGTTGGATTTATTTATGAACGAAATAAAAAGCGACACACAAGCAACAGCTTTATATTTTGAGCAGTTTCATCAGATAAAAGATAAGCTACTGCAATAAGGTGCCAACCTAGGGGGCTGGCACCTTATACTGGTTTTACATATCCGTCAACACCATACTATCCAAATACCAAGCCGGTACCGGATTTTTCAACCCGTCCGACCAACCCAAAATATCTTGTGCAACACCCTTGCCTTCTACAAGATTATTAAGCCCCACCCTCTCCGGCGTTGTTAAAGCAATCAACGCTCCATAGGCAAAATAAAAAGTGTAAGCATTCCAAAATTCCAATGGCGGCTCGCTGTCGAAGTATCCTCGTATTAATCCCGAGAAAAAGCCCGGAAACAAAGCAGGCCGCCAGTTGACTTTGAAAATGTCCCAGTAGGCGTCTCCGTACGAGCTGCTAAAGTCAATCGCACCGAGTTCGCCGCTTGGCATGATAATCAAGTTTCCCAGGTTGTAGTCGCCGTGGATACATGTGCTTGGGCGTACGCCAAGAATGGCACGGTTATTATTCAGATATTCTATGACCATTTCGCCAAGCTCGCAGTGTAGCTCGGGTTTTGTATCGTATTCTTTAAGCTGCGACTGCAACATTCGGTTGAATCTATTGTCCCAGTCTTCCGTGCCTTCCGGTGTGGGAATAGAGTGTATCTTCCGCAGAAGGCAGCCTGTTTTCAGTCCGATCTTAATCTGCTCCGCTTTTGAGATCTTCGGCAGGGTTGATTCCACGTCCGCGCCATCCACCCATGTAAGTAGCTGGTATACGCTCTTGTTGTCGTTGCACAAACCAAAACCCACCGGGCGCGGCATAGGAATATCCAGCTCGGAAATCCGTTCCAGCATGGCGTATAGGGCTTGTTTACGTTTGAACTCCGATGCGTCTGCGATGCGCAGTAATAACTTGCGTCCGTCGGAAGTTTCTATGTAATACTTTTTTTCGTTACTCCAGCCTTTGTTAATCGGCTCGACTTTTGCGAAGGTTTCACAGCCGGGAATTATTAACATGTCTAACATTTTTAACATTGTACTCCTCATCTCTTTTTTTGATAACACGGCAAATAAAAAAGCCGTGGGCATTATTCCACGGCTCTAAGCAAGTTCTATATACAGTGAGCGTGGAATAATAAATAAAACAAAAATTTGCACACAGAAAAAAGCTGCACTACGCAACCGCTTCTTCCATGTTCAATTAATGTTTATCTATCGTTTCCGCGCTCCACTTATATTACCGATTATGCAATATCAAGCGTTGCCGAATGGCATCAGTCCTTTTTGATTAATGTTGTTGCGAATATAGTATAGCACCGGGTTTTTGGTTGTCAATGGGTTGGCGGTAGTGGATTTATATCCTTATTGATAAAGTGGAGGTAAAACTATGAAAAGCAATATCGCAAAAAGAATTTATGAAGCATCTCATTTAACAGGGGAATTTAAATTACGTTCCGGTCAAATCTCAAACGAATATTTTGACAAGTATTTATTCGAGGCACAACCCCGATTGCTTGCTGACATTGCTAAAGTAATGAAAGAGTTAATCCCCGAGAACATAGACATTTTAGCAGGGTTAGAAATGGGAGGTATACCTGTTGCAACCGCCTTGTCTATCGAAACAAATATTCAATGTGCTTTTGTACGTAAAAAAGCAAAGGAATACGGCACATGCAAGCTCGCGGAAGGTGCAGATGTAAACGGTAAGCGAGTTTGTGTCGTCGAGGATGTTGTTACAACGGGCGGACAGATTATCGAAAGCGTAAAAGAACTGCGAAATAGAGGTGCAATCATAGACACGGTAGTTTGCGTAATACAGAGAAACGATGAAGCGACAAGCATTCTTGCGAAAGAAGGATTAACACTCTTTCCTGCATTTACAATGGATTACATTAAAAGCCAGATTATGTAGTTTTCATCTATTGAAAATGGAGGAATAGCGATGAAAGACTACCACATAAATATTTTATACAGTGACGATGATGAAGGTTACATCGCCGACATACCGGATTTAAAGCATTGCAGCGCCTTCGGCTCAAAACCTGACGAAGCACTCCGTCAGGTTTTAATCGCCCGAGAAATCTGGTTCGAAGAAGCTAAAAGCAGCAACATGCCAATACCTCTCACATCGCCTTAATCGAGAACAGGAATGCAAAACTCACAGTACCCGGCTTCAACAAAGACGAACGAGTACCGTTCTAAGATGGGACGGCTCTCATCAATCGTCTTACCTTCATCGGCTAATATCGTGCCGATGGAATCCCAAAACGATTGTACGGCTTGGGTAGTATGCTGCACTTGGCAGACGAGATAAACTCCTGCGGGCAATGCTCCTGTATGGACAGAAGCATCATCAAAAATCTGTTCCGTCACAAAGCAAACATCATATCGGCAATTATCCGGAGGGGTAAGCTCAGGGTTGTCCTGTGCGATTGCATAAATCGTACCGCTGTCCGTCCAGAGATTTTGTCGCTGTACCCACTCTTTCATGGCTTGCATAAGTTTAAAATTTTGCTCGCCATATGCACCAATACGACGCATATATACAGTAGGCTGGGTAGGAATATTTTCTAAATGGGTTTTCATTTTCTCTAAGTCCTTTCTATATGGGATAAACCTAGCCTAACACGATATAAAATGAAAAGCAA
>CAZJLW010000151.1:0-2527 GCA_964546895.1 uncultured Eubacteriales bacterium
CACGGACGGAATAGTCTGATTCTGCGTGACGGACGAAATAGATTGTTGTCATAGCTTACCTCCGTGCATACGAAATAATCCAAAAAACAAATAAATAACAGGCTCAAACCAGTATATTTTTGATTTGCAAGACACTATGTCACCTTCCCATAATATAAATTCTACTCAAAAGTCCGCTCCGCAAGACTGCCTTATAACTATTTTCGGCTCAATACTAATGTTTACAGGTTCAACGTTATGTTCAATAATTTTGAACAACAATTCCACAGCCTTATCTGTTTCATCTTCTATACTGTATGCCATAGTTGTTAAAGGAACGCTGGCGTAAGCGGCTTCTTCGACATTATCGTAGCTTACGATAGCCATTTTTTCGGGTACGGAAATCCCGTTTTCCTTGAAATAACGCAGTGCGCCTATTGCGGCTACGTCGTTTCCGGCAAAAACCGCCGTAGGTTTACCCTTTCCGGCTTCCATTAAACGCTTGGCGTTGTTGTAGCCGTCGAGGTACGTTACGCCATAGATAGATGAACCGTTTTCCGAGCGTATAATATACTCCTCGTGAAGCTCAATACCATACTGACTTAAGGCCATTCTATAACCTTCCTGTTTAACACGGTCGCCCGAAATAAATCCTATATGTTTATGACCAAGAGTTATCAAATGTTCCGTTGCATTGTACGCCCCGGTTTTTCTGTCGACAAACACTGCATGAAAATTTGGGTGATTGCCATCGGAACTCATGAGCACAAAGGGATAATTTTCTTTACTCAGAAACTCGAAGACCTTCATATTTGTTTCGGAAAAATGTGGGTAGATTAAAATGCCGTCTACCTGATGGCTTAGCAATGAATGTATTTGCTTTGTCGAGTCCTCGCCGGCAGTCATTAGCATCATTTGATAACCATTTTTAGCCAAAGTTTCTTCTATTTTGCTAGCCATTTGAATAAAAACCGGGTTTCTGAGTGTCCTTAAAATAACGCCGATTATGTTGCTTCGGTTTTTTACGAGCGAACGCGCTTGAACGTTTGGCACGTAGTTGAGACGTTTTGCTACTTGGTTAATTATTTCTGATGTTCGTTGACTTATTCTGGGGCTATGCGCCAGCGCCAGAGATATAGTGTTAACCGAAAAACCCGTCTCGTTAGCAATATCAACAAGTCTGACTCGGTTTCGCATTAGCCTCACTCCTTCCGTGTTATATTAAACTTGCCGAGTCTTTATAAGTTTGCACCGCGAAGCACGCTCTGTCAAGTACATAAAAAAAACTCCCCTTAATTAAGAGGAGCATAACAAAGACTTAATTATTGGATAATGTAATTTAAAAATCTGCTGATTGCATTGGCAACCTGAGCCCTGGTAACAGAAGCCTTAGGCGCAAATATACCTTCGGGTAAGCCGGTGTATATGTTTGCGTTTTTTAGTTGGTTTATGGCAGATACAGCCCAGTCGGAAATGTCCGACTGATCCTTAAAGCTTTCGGCGGTTGAGCTTGAGCCGAGCTTATAACCTGCGTAATCGGCGTATTTCGCCACTATCGCGGCAAGCTGTTCTCTTGTTACGGGTGTATCCGGCTCAAACTTGCCGTTTCCGGTACCGGAGACAAGCTTGTTATCGTAAGCCCACGCAATGTATGGCGCGTAGTAAGCTTTCGTGTCCACGTCAGCGAAGCTGGACGAACCGTCTGTTTTAGCGCCGTGCAGCCTTCCCAAAACAGTAACGAGCATTCCTCTTGTCATTGTTTGTTGTGGGGCGAAGCTTGTATCGGAAATACCGCTAAAAAGACTTCTAGCTACGACAAACCCTACATCCGCTAAATACCAAGCGTTATTCGGAATATCTTTAAAGCTTACATCTGTGTGACCTATTCCATACTTGGAGAAGTGCTTCGCAACAAAAGTTGCCATTCCGGTTGCTTCATCGTATTTACATTGTTTTACAATCTCGAGCGTGCTGTCGCCGGTTATATAATGAATAACAACCTGATTAGGTTTTTCGCCCGCGGCTAATGTGTAAGGCACACTGACCGTTACACTGCCGTTGCCGAAATCAGAAATGTTTTTACCGGCGCTGGTTATATTGAACTCGAATACAGGTCTGTCTCCAATCACATTTTTAACCTCAGGGCTTAACGTTGCGTTATCAACGGATTCTGCCGTAATTTTAATCTCTGCGGTTGCGGATTTAACGATTGCAGAGAGTGACTTATCATCAAAGGTAAGCGTAGCGCCGCTTGTCTTTATTGATAGCCCTGAAACATCTGCCTTCGAGACTGCATCAACAGCCGCTTTCGGAAGCGTTACCTCTACCGATTTGGCTGATTCCGTACCCTCTACGTTTATTGCAAAGATCGCCTTATTTGCAGTGCCAGAATTTTTAGTGGCGGCCGGTACTGTATTGATGGCGTCGGTAATGGCCTTTTCACTAACTGCGGCACTTGCAGTGCTTCCGGTTACGGTTGATGCTACCTGTGTAACGACTACAGGTGTTTTATCACCCGAGCCTGCTGAAACACTGGGAGCTGAACCAG
>CAZJLW010000151.1:2627-7700 GCA_964546895.1 uncultured Eubacteriales bacterium
GGTAGCTTCGCCGAATATTCCAGTGCCGTCCGTAGCCGTTGCTCTTACTGTGACACTTCCGTTTCCGGTTGCCGTAAGCAGCCCGCTGCTGTTTATTGTTGCCGAGCCGGTTCCGTTTGTGACCGACCATGTTACGGTTTTTACTAATGCATCTGCCGGCAAAACGGCGGCCAGCATTTGTAAAGTGCCTCCTACATTAGATATAGTGCTTGCGCCGCCAGTGCTGGTTACTGTGATACTTTGGACATCAACAGCAAAAATCGGGTTAGGCGTTGTTTTATTAAGCATGTTAGCAACCGCCTGTTGGTTAACGCGAAGCCCAAGCTGTGTAAGATACAGGCTTTCGGGTGTAACGTTTTGCCCAAGGCTGTATTCGTAAGCCGGATTGTTTACGGCGTAAGGCTTAGGGTTGTACTCGAACGGTTTACGTTCTCCAACAAGCCCCACGGCGAAGTTAGGCGATATTGGAGGCTGGCTTATAATAAAGTCATTTGTAGTGCCGGGTTTACCGTTGTTCCATAAAGTATAGTTAACACCCGCCCAGCCGTGCATAGTACCGTTATCCCATCTGTTCTGAACTGAAATCTTTCCGCCTGTAATCATTTCGTAAAGACCGCCTGACGACCAGCGGAAATGTGGCTCGCTGGAGTTCATATTGTATTGGCTGGAGCTGTCACGAAATACATTAGGCCCTGAGATAACAGAGTTCACGTAATAAGGATGCCTCGGGTATCGTGCAAACGCTCTTTGAATCAGCACGTGCGAACCGCTTAGCGTGTAGGTGTAGCGTCTTTCGCTTGCGCCGAGACCACTTATTGGGTCGAGGGCGTTAGCATCTTGTATGGTTATAAATTTCGAGCCTGAGGTTACGTAAGAAGCAACATCAAGGTGATAAGTTACGAAGTTACGCGCCCAACCGTTTTGTACGTTCGAGAACTTAACAAACAGCTGGGGATGACCTTCGTCAGAATACGAAGAATAGGTTACGCCGAGATAAGTTTGGTTGGCGGCTCTTACTTTGAGGTAATTGCCTGATATAACCTGAATATTTTCGATTCCAACGTTTTCAAGCCTGTCTACCGGCGTAAACGTCCTGACCTCTGCAACACCCCATCTGAAATCTGCCGCATCCGTAAACGGCTCGAGCAGCTCAACGGTTTTGTTCGTAGCGTCAACTCTCGTAACTATTCGTTCCATTGTAAAATTAAAGTAGTCCACAGGCCATCTGTCGGCTTCGAGGGGCGGAATGCCGTACATGCCGTTAGCATCGACCCAATCCTCATTAACCCTCCTGCGTATAGACAGCGTATCCCCTACCGAAATACCTGATACATCGTCTAAGTGCATCACCTTGCCTCCGGCAGGAATGTACTGGTCGGTAACATATTTTGTCGCGCCGTAAATATTGTTTGCGGACTGACCGGCAAAGGTTACGATGCCTGTGTTTTTGTCATATGTTTTGTTACGCCAAGTCGTAATGAGCTTTGTTACACCCGGTTGCGGGCTTTCGTTGGCGAAATACTCGTCGTTCTCCATCATGTTGGAGGGGCCGAGAGGGTTGTCATGACTTGTTATTAGCTGACTGCCGTCGCCGGAGCCTTTTATTACAACACCGCTTACGGAAACGGTTAGAGGTTGCGATATCCGGAAAACGCCCTCTCCAAGCAATACAGAGCCGCGGAAGCCGTCACTTTTTAAGGGCAATGCCGACACGGTATTTATCGCGGCTTGAATAGCCGGGTATGCGTCGTCTTGCGGATTTGCCAGCGGTTGTACGGTAGCCCTTACCGGTACGTTTGGTATGGCTTCGGCGCCGCTTTTGTATCCCGCTGTGGAAAAGTCGAGTATTTTGTTTCCTTTGTAGTCGGGCGTGTAAATAAGCTGACCATTACTTCCCAGCTTGACGGCAGGATAGGCATTCGTAAGCCTTCCGTTTGCGTCTTTTGCTTGATACTGAGCAATGTTTGTTTCTGCCGTCAAATATATTTTGTCGTAATAAATTTTACCGGCGATCTCAGTTGTAAAATCGATTGTGTGAAGCCCAAGTTCAGAAGCTGTATTCGTAAAGGTTCTGACTTCGCTTGCTCCGCCCTTCGTGAATGTCTGGTTCTGCAAAAGGGGTGTGCGTACTCCGCTCGGAGATACAAGCTCTGCCGACAGCGAAATATTAGCGCCGAACCTAGAGAACGTCAGGTTGGGCAGTGGCGCGCCCATTTCAATAAGCGCCGGGAAGCCCGGTGTCAGTTCTACACCTACTGGTTCGATTTGAACCAGACTGCTTCCTAATGCCGTAACAACAGGGTCGAGAAGCTGCACCTTAAAGAATACAGACTTTGCATTAGTTTGCCCGGTTGGGTACAGTGATTTGACTTTGAGCGTGTGATATCCCTCGGAGAGAGATGCGATATTAAACTGCGCACTGGCTTTCCCAGCTGAACCTTGTGCTATAGAAGCAAAACCAAGCGATGTATTACCGTCAAATACCTCGAGGGTTGCGCCTGCACCACTAGTCATCGTAGCGGTTAAAGTCAGCGGAAACGAAGTTACGACCTGATCCTTTAGCGGCGAAGTAATTTCTAGCTCCGGCGTGGGAAGCCCCGGGCCATAAAAATTAATATTGCGAATGTTGGGGTTTTTGTCGGTTGAGCTGTTATAAGTGCTTATAAAGTCGCCAACAAACATAACATAACGCGCTTCGGTCTGGGTTAGCTCGTAGTTTGAAATCCAGCTCGTGTCGGCAGTACCCGACGGAACAAGCCCCGTGCCTCCCGGAAACGGTGTCCAATACGTGCCAGCATCTGTTTCCATAGGCCTACGGCAGTTTGGCGATGAGCCGGATGTGTTACCGTTAACAAGCAAATCAAGCGCCTCGGGTTCGTTTGAATAATACAAATTGAAGCTTGATATGTAATTTTGCTCCGTGGCGCTTGGGAATTCTATCGAGAATCTGGATATCTTCTTTTTCTGATCCGGTGTGTAATCATAAGCGTTGGGGTCCAATAGATCCATTGCTACCCAAAACTGTGCGCCTTCTCCCGGTACTGTCTTTGGTGTCGTCCAGCTTATTTCGGAGTTATCAAGGGCGCGTATAGCTCTAGTGCTGTCGGAGCTACGCTCGCTGACTTTTTTAACACGGCTGTCACTGAAGCTTGTATACTTTGCTTCAACATTCCAGCTGACTAACGGAACGCTTGAAGAATCAACCGTTATTTTCGCGACTGCGCTTGTTGTGGTAGCTGTATTACTGCCTGTTATCTGAGAGCCGTTGTTTGTGTTGGTCACTACGGCATAGTAATAGCTAACACCGGCAGCGTTCGTCGGTGGTATATAGGTTGGACTGTTTGCGCCTACCGGCGTTCCGCCCGTTGTGCTGTTTGTCGTGTTTTTAAACCACTGGTAAGATAACGTCCCGCCATCTGTAACCGCCGCCTCCACGCTCAAGGGTTGAGCTGTGCCGTTCAAAAAATACGAGTTAGACAAAGGCGAAGCCGAAATAGTCGGTCTTTGGGTGTCCACAAGGCTGCTGACGTTGACGGGGACTGCAACGCTTGTTGTCGTTGCTGTTCTGGTACCGTTTATGCTTGGCAGGTTGTTTGTGTTGGTTACTGCTACATAGTAGTAGCTTTCCCCGGGGGTATCGGTTAAAGGTGTATAACTGCGGCTGTTGGTTCCAATCGGAGTTCCGCCGGACGTACTGTTTGTTGTGTTTTTATACCATTGGTACGTAAGTGTACCGCCGTCGAATACAGAAGCGGTAACAGTCATAGCCGCGGCTGTCTCATTAAGTGAGTAAATTCCCCCTACCGGCTGCGCACTTATGGTAGGAGCTTCGGCGTTTTGGGTGGTCTGGGCATCTGTTTTCCAAACAATAGTGTTGCCTTGCTTAATAACCACGTTTGTAAACTCGGCGGTTACATTTCCGGCGATCATTCCTACATATAGGGCGGAGGATGAGGTGCCTGTTATGTTTACCAGAGTATCACGGGTTGTTGTACCTTGCGGTACAGACATGGAGAAGTTCCCCGTACCGGTGGGGGTATATGTTACTTTGAATTTTGAATATGTAGAGCCTACCACCCATGTGTCGGTAGAACTGGAACCGCTATTGTTAGCGGCAACGGCAAGTCTACTAAAGTTACGAGGGTTTAGCGTTGCAGTGCCGGGCGCTGTAACACCTGTTTTATATAGCGTAGCTGCACCCATTATGGGAGCCGCCTCATTTTGATCCTGATGCCGTATTACTATACCTGCTACAGCGTATTTGGTATTGTCGCCCCTTATTTCGGTAACTTTTATATCAGCTGTGATTTCTATGGGTTCGGTGGTAGCAGTTAGCTGCAAACCCGAAAATGTATACCTGTCATTGATGGATTGAAGAGGAGTGTTGTAGCTGGTTACGTTGCTGTCTATGGTCAGCTTTGAACGGTCGTCGCTTAATTTTACCGTGCCGGACGCAACATTAACAGTGCTCATATACCCCAGCCCTGTCGTACCGTCGCCCATTGAAGCGAAGGCGACTTTTTCTCCCGTAATGGATTTTGTAATCTCCGCAGCCGAAAAATGCGTAGCGTTTCCTAAAGTCATTACAGACGCCACAGTTAAAGAGACTACACGCTTTAATAATCTTCCTTTCATATCATTAATCATTCCCTTCCTTATGTACTAACAAAACCCTGCACGTGAAAAAATCTAGTCGTTAATCTCCTAAGCCCTCCTTTTTTAGACCACAAAAATTACACAAAGGCATAAAAAAATATACTCAGTATTAATGTTAATATTACATGTATTAACATTAATACTGAGTATAAAAATATGTAAGATGTATGTCAATATGTCATTTGGAAAGGGAATGGTGGTTTGATAACTAATATAATATGCAAAAGGGGTTTAGAAGGGTTGAAATAGGTTCGCGGTGTCGGATGTAAGCATTTCGTTGCGGCTTGCCCGCCGCACTATGTCCGGCAACTAGAATTAGTTTATTTTCCATACACTGAACCTCCAGATATAAGCTCTGCTCACAAGTATCTTTTTAAGTAAACCTTATCCTTTAATTGCACTCCGTGTTCAAAAATA
>CAZJLW010000152.1:0-6320 GCA_964546895.1 uncultured Eubacteriales bacterium
TCCCTTATTTTTCGGATTTCCTGCATGGCGGTACTGGTTTTCATTCCTCCACCTCACTGTACGACATACCTCAAACACAAATCATTTCCCCAAAACAAATCAACCTAACTCCACCACCATCTCCCGACGCATGGCGCAGCTCCGCTGTAAACCCATTTTTCGCAAAAATATATAAATGCACATCCTTATAACTAAAAACCTCACTCTTTCGCCTTAACTCCCGCAAAACATCAATGCCTATATCTGCATTTCTCCATTTGCATTCCGCAAACAAAGCCGAATCATTACGCACGGCCATGATGTCAATTTCTTCCTGGCTTTTTGTTGCAGGATTCGCACCCCACCAGCGACCAATATTGCCGATGAAAAACGGCAAAGCATTTTCTTTCGCCTGTTCAAAAAGCCATTGCTTGCATATATCCTCAAAAACAAGCCCCATATAAGCGTTTAGTTGCTCTTTAACCTCATACTCAAAAACGTCTCCTCCAAGCCCAGCGGTTATTGCGCTAATGTTTGGGAAAACAAACCTGTACCAAAACCGGAACATCTGGTCTTCAAGCTTGTAAATGCTTTTTTTGCTTATCGTCTCGCCGTAAGGATATTCCTTACTCACCAACCCAAGCGACAAAAGCGCCGCGAGATACTTCGCGCATTTACTGCTTTCCATCGCCGACCGTGTAGCGATTTCATTAAGCCGCGACGCGCCGCTTGCGATTGATTCAATAATAACATTATAAGCAGCAGGTTCGCGCAGCTCCTGCTTAATAAGGTTCGACGGCTCCTCAAAAAAATTACCGGACGTCGTGAGAAATAAATCAATAATGTTTTGGCGTACGCTGACCCGCCCGTCGATTTTAACAAGATACTCGGGAATTCCGCCGGTTATTCCATACAGCACCGCCTTATCGGCAGGTTCATAATCAGTAAAAAACGGCAGCGCTTCAAAAAAACTAAACGGTAAAACCTTAAACTGCGCCGTGCGGCGTCCGTATAGCGGGCTTTGATAGCCCAGCACTTGGTTTTCCATAAAGCTCATGCTCGATCCGCATAGTATAAGCATAAGCTTTGAGTTCTCTTTTTTGTGGTCAATGAGAATTTGCAACAAGGACGAAATCCCTCGATAAGCCTCGGCCAAATACGGAAACTCATCAATAACAAAAACCAGCCGCTCGTCCTGCGCGGCGTCAAATATTGCAGTCAACGCGCTTTCATAATCACGAAACACAGGCGCGCTGGTTTTCCCGCCGATACATCTGGAAAGCGACAGTAAATTTTCATTCGCCGTGCTTTCGCTCGCGGCAAAGAACAGCGCCTTCTTATCCTTCACAAACTCTCTGATAAGCGTAGTTTTTCCGACCCGTCGTCTGCCATAAATTACAGCAAACTCAAAAGCTCCGCTGTCATACATAGAATTAAGCTTATTAAGTTCAGCACTGCGTCCGTAAAACATAATCTCAACCCCAAAATGTAATATCGCTCAACCAACCCTACAACGAAAACACCATCATAAACACAACAACCCCACTAATAATATTTATTAGGCAATGCGTAGCTATCCCAATGTAAACATTCTTATTCTTCCAAACAAAATAATTAAACGGATACATAGCAATAATCCTCGTAATATTTTCCCAAGGCGAAAAAAAGTGATACAACGAAAACAGCACCGTCACAATAATAGGCGAGTATTTTCCAAACCGGCTAATACGCGGCAAAATAAGCCCTCTAAAATACAACTCCTCAGATATCGGAGCAACCAGTCCATTTAAGACCAGCACCATGACGCCGGTAAGCTTCAGAACCGAAGCAGAATATAATGGAACTTGATTAGGGAAGTCGCCAAGCTTGAAATAGTCCGGAACAAAGCTAAACACTGTCTTGAACATCAGGTTATGCTCTAGCCCCTGTAACAGCGAAAATATAACAGCCGCCCAAACGATCGAAAAAACAATGCTCAACACAAAGTTCAGTCTCGGCACTTTCTGCGTATAAACCAAAGCACTTTTTAAGCTGCACTTGCCAAACTCCTGCTTGCTCGTACCCAATATAACCCCCAACTGAAACGGTACCATTACCAGAACAACTCCTATCAGGCAAGCCAAATACGGAGGTATCACACTTCTCAGCAAAACTGTAAAAAATATAAAGCTGGCCACGTACCCAATCGCCGGAGCAAACGTCAGTAACAATATTTTTGGAACGGAAAACTGTTTCATGCCCTACACCCGCTTAGCCCCGTCTCCGACATCAGCCACATAAAACTCCGGCTTAAGCCCCGTAGTCTTCTCATAGCTCATCCCGACGAAATCCACGAAATCCTTAACAGCCCCGTCCTTAACAATCGAAATTGTACACCCGCCGAACCCGGCGCCGGTCATCCTCGCCCCGACGACGCCGTCCACCATACGCGCGTACTCAACCATAGTATCCAGCGCCGCGCCCGTCACCTCGTAATAATCCCTCAGCGAATCATGCGAAGCGTTCATCAGCCCGCCGAACGCCGCCAAATCCCCCGCTCTAAGCAGCGTCACCGCGTCCTTCGTGCGCTTGTTCTCATAAACAACATGCACGGCGCGTTTCAGCACAGTTTTATCCGTAATAAGCGCCTTGTTCGCTTCGAACTCCTCGGCGGTAATATCGCACAGCACATCAAGCTTCAGCCCGGCTTTCAGAAACTCAACGGCGCGTTCACATTCGGCGCGGCGCTCGTTGTACTTCGAATCGGACAAGCCGCGGCGGTAGTTCGTGTTGCCTATAACAAGACTATGCCCGGCTAGCTTAACCGGCACGTACTCATACGCAAGCGTCCGGCAATCCAACAGCATCGCGCTGTCCTTCTTGCCCATGCCTATCGCGAACTGATCCATTATGCCGCAGTTCACTCCGATAAACTGGTTCTCGGCTTTTTGCGCAAGCTTGACGAGCGTCAGCATGTCCAGCCCCAGCCCGTTCAGCTCATTTAGCGCGACGCCCATGACAAGCTCAATGCTCGCCGACGACGACAGCCCCGCGCCGTTCGGGATATTCCCGTCTATTAAAATATCCAGCCCCGAAAGTTGCGCACCGTTTTTCTGAATTTGGTCGGCCATGCCGAGCAGGTAGTTCGCCCAGCCGTACTTGTCGTCGCGGGAGATGCTGTCCGTCGGGCATTCGGCGCGCAGGTCGAAATTCGTAGACGCCATGCGCAGCAGATTGTCGCTGCGGCGGCGCGCGACGGCGTACGTGCCGAAGCTCAGCGCGCACGGGAACACGTAGCCTCCGTTGTAGTCTGTATGCTCGCCGATTAGGTTAACGCGGCCGGGCGCGTGAAACGATAAAATTTCGCCATCGCCACCGTAGATTTCCGTGAATTTCTTTTGAACCTCGCCAATATTCATAAGCAACCTCCTGAAAATTTACACCATGATATTTTCATGACAGTATACCAAAAAATTTCCGTGAATGTTATACTATAAATGAAATTTTCCAAATAATCAGGAGGTAATGAAATGAAAAGACCGAACGTGCTGTTTCTTATGAACGACGAGCAACGCGCGGATGTGCTTGGCTTCGGCGGCAACAAAATCGTACGCACGCCGAACCTCGACCGGCTCGCCCAAAGCGGCGTTATTTTTGACAACGCCTACACACCGTCGCCGATTTGCGTACCGGGACGTCAGGCGCTTATGTCCGGGCAGCTTCCGAAAACATGCGGCTGCAACAAATACGGCGAGGACTTGAAGCCGGAGTACGAAACGTTCGCGAGGGCGTTTGCGAAGCTTAACTACGCGACGGTTGCGTGCGGCAAGCTTCATCATACGGGCAAAGACCAGCTGCAAGGCTGGACGAACCGCATCGGCATGGACGTGGGACACGCCATTTATAAAGACAAATCCGCGGGCGACCCGATGTTCCCCAAAAACAAATGGAACGACACGAAAGAAGTAAAACGCGCCGGAGTCGGCAGACAAGGCTCCGTAAGAGACGAGTACACGGTACAGGGCGCGATTAATTTTATTAATACATATTTTACGAACATATACTACGACCGCCCGACCCCGGATCGCCCGATAATGCTGAAGGTCAGCCTTATTGAGCCGCATTATCCCTACCTTTGCGAAGAGGACAAATTCAACTATTACATGAACCGCGTGACGCCGTACATCGAGGACGCGATGGATCACGGCTTCCTCGGCAAGCGCGCCGTCAAAGCGGGCGTCGACGCCGACGAACGCGAGCTGCGCCGCGCGACTGCCGCGTATTACGGCATGGTCGAGCGTTGCGACGAGCTTTACGGCGAAGTGCTGACCGCACTTGAAAACGTCGGGCAGAATCTCGACGACTGGATAATCGTATACACGACCGACCACGGCGAAATGCTCGGGCAGCACGGAATCTGGGAGAAGCAGAAGTTCTACGAAGCAAGCGCGCGCGTGCCGCTGTTTATTCGCTGGCCGAACGGCTTCGCCGGAGGACGCCGCGTCCGAGAGAACGTTAACCTCTGCGATTTGTACGCGACGCTTTGCGACTTGTGCGACGTGGACGCGCCCGACGGACTTGACAGCCGCAGCCTGGCGCCGTTCCTGTACGACGAGCCTACCACCGACGCTTGGAATAACGAAACCGTCTCGCAGTTCGCCGGGACTAACCTCATGATTAAACGCGACGACCTGAAATACCAATACTACGGCGAGAGCATACCCGAGGTACTGTTCGATTTAAAAATCGACCCGGCCGAGCGTATTAACTTTATCGACGACCCCGCCTACGCGGACATCGTAGCGGCGTTCCGCAAACGCTGCGGCGAGCTGGGCTTCGGACCGAACGCGGTTGAGAATTACGTTAACGCGGGGTACTAAGGCGCGGTATACAGAAGGGGGCTTTTTCAATGAAAACGATTTTTCTGGTAATGGATTCGCTGAACCGGCACATGCTGACGGCGTACGGCCATAACAATATAAAAACGCCGAACATCGACCGGCTGTTCGCGCGGGGTTTGGCGTTTGACAACCACTACGTCGGCTCACTGCCGTGTATGCCGGCGCGCCGGGAGTTTATGACGGGGCGGCTCAACTTCCTCGAGACACCGTGGGGGCCAATCGAGCCGTGGGACGACTGTCTGCCGACTGAACTGCGCAAAAAGAAAGGCACATATTCCCACATGATAACGGATCACTATCACTACTTCCACAGCGGCGGCGAGGCGTATCATACGCTGTTCGATTCGTGGGAGTTTGAGCGCGGACAGGAGGGCGACGTGTGGCACCCGCTCGTTAAAGAGCCTGAGGTGCCGAATTTCAAGGGCAAAAACCGCCGCCCGTACTGGGTTAACAGGCAGTTCATGGATACTGAGGACGACTTGTCGTACCCGACGCCGCGTTGCTTTGAACGTGCGATGGAGTTCCTCGAAAACAACCACGACGCCGACAACTGGCATCTGCATCTCGAGGTATTCGACCCGCACGAGCCGTTCGATTCGCCGAAGAAATACCGCGACATGTACAACGACACGTGGGACAACCGCTACTTCTTCAACTGGCCGAACTACACGGACGTCGCCGAGGAGCCGGAAGCCATCGATCATATCCGCAAAAGCTACGCTGCCGTGCTGACGATGGCCGACGTATGGCTAGGCAAAATGCTCGACAAAATGGACGAGCTTGACATGTGGAAGGACACGACGCTTATTTTCACGACGGATCACGGTCATTTGCTGGGTGAGCATAATTTCTGGGCGAAGAACTATATGCTCGTGTACGAAGAGCTGGCGCATATCCCGATGGCCGTCTGCTCGCCGCTCATAAAAAATCCCGGCGGTCGCGTGACGGGGCTGACTGCTTCGATAGATATCATGCCGACAATCATGGAGCTGCACGGCGCGGCGCTGCCCGAGAACGTACAGGGCAAGTCGTTCGTGCATTTACTTGAAAAAGACGGCGCGCATAACGACGCCGTGCTGTACGGATATTTCGGAATGGATATTAACATGTTCGACGGGCGCTATACCTACGTGCGTCAGCCGGAGGACGGCGCAGCGGTCTATATGCACACGGCGATGCCGCGCGGGTTCAGGGATTTCCTGCCGCGTGAGATGCTGAAATCCGCCGAGTTGGGCGTGTTCCTGAAAGACTGCCACGGCGTGCCGCATTTCCGGATTAAGCAAGAGTCCGGTCGGCACAAACACTCCACGGACGGGCATAAGATTTACGACGTAACGAAAGACCCGGGACAGATGTCGCCGATTTGCGACGAGGCGCTTGATAAGGAGTTGGCCGCTAAGATGAAGGAGCTGCTGAATCGGTATAATGCGCCGGAGTGCCAGTTTGCACGGACGGGGTTGG
>CAZJLW010000152.1:6420-7670 GCA_964546895.1 uncultured Eubacteriales bacterium
AAGAAGTTTGCGTTTCGGGATTACACGCACGAGTCTTGCAAATATCCCGTAAAAATTATTACGCCGTACGACGGCTTTTATATACACAACTTTTTCGATGTGCTGCCGATCAGCCCGTCGGGACGTTATGCGGCGGTTTTGAAGCTGCCGTTTCAGGATCGCGTACCGGCGCATACCGACGGCGCCGACGTGTGCGTTGTGGATTTGCAGGAGCAGTCGATTGCCGTTGTTGAGACGACATACGCGTGGGGTACGCAGGTCGGCGCCCATATCACGTGGGGCAAGGACGACACGGAGCTGTTCTACGACGTGAAGGACGGCGCGAACGTGTTCGCCGTGTCGTACAATATTCTTACGGGCGAGCGGCGCGAGTTCGCGGGCGGCGTTTATCAGGCGACGCGCGACGGGCGGTATTTGTTCAGCCCGAACCTTGCGCTCATCAACTATTCGCAGGAGGGCTACGGCGGGACAGTCGACCCGGCGCTTAACTGCATACCGGCCGACGGCGTGAGCGTAACCGAAGGCCTGTGGCGCACGGACACACACACCGGCGAGAAAAAGCTAATCCTTTCGATAAAGGACGCGTTCGACGTCGTACCCGACAAGCGCCTGTTCACGGACGGCAAGTTCGTATTCTTCCACACGAAAATAAATCCGCAGGCTGATAGAATAATGCAGGTCGTGCGGTTCTGCCGTAACAAAACAACCGGCGACGTGCACAAGGATCAGCTGCGTTATATCGTGACGTGCGATTTCGACGGGGGCAACGTGAAGCTCGCCTTACCTTACGAAATGTGGCTTAAAGGCTCGCATCACCCGGACTGGCATCCGGACGGACGGCGGATACTGATGAATATCGGGCTGGTCGACATACGCTTCTGCCTGTTTTCGCAGGCGTTTGAAAACTTTACGATCGTCGCGCCGCAGCGGCTCGGCGGCGGACACCCGAGCTTCGACGCTACCGGGCGGTACGTCGTTACCGATGCGTATACGCATGAGAAGGAAATGATCGATGAGAATTATCGCGTGCCGATTCGGCTGATTGACACGACGGACGGCAGCGAGACGCATATCTGTAGAGTGTGGACGTTGGGAGGTAGTGGCATGGCTAATGAGAACCGCTGCGACCCGCATCCTGTTTGGGATAATGTTCGCAAGCAGCTGGTGTTTAACGGCGCGCCTGAGGGGAAGAAGCTGGTGATGGTTGCGGATATGAGGACGTTGTTGGCTTAGTCCCGGCGGATATCCGC
>CAZJLW010000153.1:0-1446 GCA_964546895.1 uncultured Eubacteriales bacterium
GCTCCCGTGCCGCCTCTAAATCCATCTATAGAAATGATGTCTGCTCCGCTTCTTGCTATTCCGCTTGCTATCGCAGTTATATTATGCACAGCCGCAATCTTTACAATAACAGGTTTTTTGTAATCGGTTGCTTCTTTTAATGAATACACAAGCTGCCGTAAATCCTCTATGGAATAAATATCGTGGTGAGGGGCAGGGGAGATAGCGTCCGAGCCTTCGGGTATCATACGTGTTCTTGATATATCACCGACTATTTTCGTACCCGGTAAATGACCGCCGATGCCAGGCTTTGCACCTTGCCCCATTTTTATTTCTATGGCGGCACCGCTGTTCAAATAATCCTTATGTACGCCAAAACGTCCGGAAGCTACTTGGACAATCGTATTACTGCCGTATTTGTAAAAGTCCTCATGAAGCCCGCCCTCGCCGGTGTTGTAAAGAATGCCCAATTCTTCGGCGGCACGTGCTAAGCTTTCGTGCGCGTTGTAGCTTATCGAGCCATAACTCATTGCACTGAACATTATAGGCATGGACAGAGTGATGTGCGGGGGGATTGTTGTATTAATCCTTCCTGTTTCGTCGCGCTTGATATCCTGAGGCTTAGCACCCAGAAACACTTTTGTTTCCATCGGTTCACGCAATGGGTCTATTGACGGATTGGTGACTTGTGAAGCGTTGAGAAGGATTTTGTCAAAATATACGGGGTAGTTTTCGGGATTACCCATAGAAGACAACAGCACGCCGCCGCTGTTTGCCTGCCTGTAAAGCTCATTGATTGTCTTGCCGTTCCAGTTTGCGTTTTCTTTATATGTATTGTCGCTCTTTACTATTTTTAATGCTCTGGTTGGGCAAAGCGATACACAGCGGTGACAATTAACGCATTTCGAGTCGTCACAAACGAGCTTGCTTTTATCCTCCAAATATTCGTGTACCTCGTTTGCACACTGACGTTCGCAAACCCTGCAAGCTATACATCTGTCATAGTTACGAACAACTTCGTATTCGGGATACAAAAAGTTTATTGCCATCCTACTTTACCTCCAATCCGTTAAGATTCACGATAACAGGCTCGCCGCCCTTTGGTGACCATACATTTTTCAAATCAGGCTCTATTATGCGAATGGCCGATTCCTCGCTGGCAATATAAACCATGTTGTCGCGCTCGCCAACGACCATGCTGCGTAGCTTTAATCTGTCGTTAAGCGCCATCAAGCCGCCTTCATAGCCAACAAGTATTGAGAACGGCCCCGTTATTAGCTGCGCTGAAAATACATTACGAAAATATTCGTGCAGCTCCTTCTTTTCCGGCGGCATACGCCCGATAGTCTGCCAGAACGGAGCGGCAATTACCGCTGCAATCTCCGACGGAGAAAGCCCTTTCTTACGATGAAGATAATCATAAATGTATGTGATGACTTCAGTGTCCGTTTGAAGCGTGCATTTATA
>CAZJLW010000153.1:1546-7572 GCA_964546895.1 uncultured Eubacteriales bacterium
ATATAAGCCCCTTCGATCTGTGTATTAACTTTGAATACGCATTTGACTACAAACTCCCGTTCGTCAAGCTGGCTTGCCGCAAGCTTTGTGGGAAGCGGAGTTACGAAATATCTCCATATAAGCGGTTCGTCCGTTATTTCTTTAATTTTGCGTGTAGGAATTTTTGAGAGATTGATTATGTCGAAATGCCTTTCCAAAAACTCTTCGCATTCCTTTTTTGAAGACACGTTATCGTAAAATATGTGAAAAGCATAATAATCCTTATATTCAGGGTAGATACCGTATCCGGCGAACCCACCGCCTAAACCGTTTGAACGGTCATGCATTATGCTTATGGATTTGATTATGTTTTCGCCGCTCATGCGTCTGCCGGATTTATCAAAAATACCGGATATTGCACAGCCTGATGGTATTCTTATTTGACCTTCCTTCATTACACAAACCCCCTTGTAAGATTTGGTTTTGGCAAAATAAAAAGGCGCTCATCACATAATGCAAAATGAAAACAAATAACCGCCGATTGGACAAACCGGCCGAAACTTGTGTCTGCATTATCTGATGAACGCCTTTGTTCACCGCTTTGCATATTACTCTATTGTATTAAATTTGTCAAGGCGTAAAAAATGATTGACAAATAAAAAACGGTGTGCTATCCTCCATTGCATAAACAGCAAAGGCGCTGTGGACTCTCCTGTCCGCAGTGCCTTATTTTTTTTGAAAAAATTTGTAAAGGGGATATGATTATGAGTAAGCTGCTAAAATCCACTAGCTACAAACCTGTTCTGTCTGTGTACACAACCCAGAAGGCCATAGGGAACGTAAAGCGAATTTTTGAGGATAACCTTTCGGCTGCTTTGAACCTTATTAGGGTTTCCGCGCCGCTATTTGTCGAACCGGCGACTGGGTTAAACGATGATTTGAACGGCATAGAACGTCCGGTTGAATTTGATATATTGGAAACAAAGTCTAACGTTCAGATAGTTCATTCGCTCGCAAAGTGGAAACGCATGGCTCTGCATAAATACGGCTTTCCGGTTGGCGAAGGACTTTACACAGATATGAACGCCGTGCGCCGGGATGAAGAAATGGACAATTTACATTCGGTTTATGTTGATCAGTGGGATTGGGAAAAGGTTATAGATAAGCCTACAAGAAACATTGAGACACTGAAAGATACCGTGCAGAGGATTGTATCGGCCATTTGCGACACGCAGGAAAAAGTAAAAGCACTGTACCCTCAGTTGACAAGCAAGCTTTCAAAAACCGTATCGTTTGTTACGACTCAGGAGCTTGAAGATATGTATCCGGAATTAACCCCGAAAGAAAGAGAAAACAAATATTTAGAGGAACACAAGACGGCGTTCATTATGCAAATTGGGGATTTGTTGAAATCGGGGATTAGACATGACGGAAGAGCGCCCGATTATGACGACTGGGCTTTAAATGGTGATATAGTGTTTTGG
Source organism: uncultured Eubacteriales bacterium (assembly GCA_964546895.1). Taxonomy (GTDB): domain Bacteria; phylum Bacillota; class Clostridia; order Lachnospirales; family CAZJLW01; genus CAZJLW01. The sequence goes on from CAZJLW010000153.1 coordinate 3,010, forward strand.
AGCGATGTGCTTGGCTGTGCTTTTGAGGTTTCGTCGATGGGCATACGCGTCGATGAAAAATCTCTCGACGAACAGCTTACGAAAGCAGGTTATGACTCTCGCCGCTCTTTAACATTTCACAAGATGCTTCTTAACGGCGAGCTGCCTCTGACAATGGGCGGCGGTATCGGTCAGTCGAGACTGTGTATGCTTCTGCTTGAAAAGATACATATAGGCGAGGTACAGGTTTCCGTATGGGATAAAGAAACAATATCAGGCTGCGAAGCCGCAAGTATAAAATTACTTTAATTTTGATCAAGGAGGTTCATTTTCATGAAAGATATTCCGAATATGTTCGGCTCACAGGTGTTTAACGACTCAGTAATGAAAGCACGGTTGCCTAAAGACACTTACAAAGCTCTGAAAAAAACCATAGCGCAAGGTAAACATTTAGAATTAGATGTAGCAAATGTTGTTGCGAGCGCTTTGAAAGATTGGGCTACTGAAAACGGAGCAACGCACTTTACTCATTGGTTTCAGCCTATGACGGGTATTACCGCGGAAAAGCACGACAGCTTTATTTCGCCTGACAAAGACGGCAAGATTATTATGGAGTTTTCCGGCAAAGAACTCGTTCGCGGTGAGCCGGATGCTTCAAGCTTTCCGTCCGGTGGACTCAGGGCAACCTTTGAAGCAAGGGGTTATACGGTATGGGATACTACGTCGTATGCATTTATAAAGGACGGAACGCTGTGTATTCCCACTGCGTTCTGCTCATACAGCGGCGAAGCGCTTGATAAAAAAACTCCTTTGCTGCGTTCGATGCAAGCCATCGATAAACAAGCGATGCGTATTTTACGATTGTTTGACAATACTACGGCGAGCCGCGTGATTACAACAGTAGGCCCCGAGCAGGAATATTTTCTTATTGATAAAGAGGTTTATTTAAAACGCCCCGACCTTGTAAATTGCGGCAGGACATTATTTGGCGCAAGGCCTCCTAAGGGGCAGGAGCTTGAGGATCACTATTTCGGAAGCCTAAAACCGAGGGTTTCCGCTTTTATGAGAGAGCTTGAAGAAGAATTGTGGAAGCTTGGCATTTTAGCAAAAACAAAGCATAACGAGGTTGCACCGGCACAGCATGAATTAGCGCCTATTTTTACAACAACAAACATATCAACTGATCATAATCAGCTTACAATGGAGCTGATGAAAAGTATTGCGAATAAACATGGCTTAGCTTGTATATTGCACGAAAAACCCTTCGCCGGTGTAAACGGGAGCGGTAAGCATAACAACTGGTCTATATCTACAGATACGGGTGTAAATCTGCTTGAACCCGGCGACACACCGTATGAAAACGCACAGTTTTTATTGTTCCTTACGGCTGTAATAAAAGCTGTGGACGATTATCAGGATTTGCTGAGGGTATCAGTAGCGAGCGCCGGAAACGACCACAGGCTTGGTGCAAACGAAGCACCGCCTGCCATTGTATCAATGTTTTTGGGAGATGAGCTTACAGAAATTTTAGAAGCATTAGAAACAGATTCCGCTTACAAGGGCAAAGAAAAGCATCAAATGGAAATCGGAGCAACTGTGCTTCCGCATTTTCCAAAGGATACGACCGACCGTAACCGTACTTCACCTTTTGCATTTACCGGCAATAAGTTTGAGTTTCGTATGCTCGGTTCTAATTTTTCGATAGCAGGTTCCAATATTGTACTAAACTCTATAGTAGCCGAGGTTTTAAGTGTGTTTGCGGATAGTCTTGAGGAAAAGCTCAAAAAAGGCGGAGATTTCAAAACGGAGCTTGCAGCCTTGATTAAGCAAACAATTAAGAATCATAAAAGAATTATTTTTAACGGCAACAATTATTCCGACGAATGGGTTGTTGAGGCAGAGAAAAGAGGGCTTCTTAACCTGAAAACAACCGTTGATGCATTACCTACGTTTGTTTTGCCAAAGAACGTGGAGATGTTTAAGAAGCACCATGTATTCACAGAGTCAGAGGTGCATTCCAGATATGAAATACTGTTGGAGGGCTATTGCAAGACCGTTCATATTGAGGCGCTTACTATGATTGACCTTGTAAAAAAAGAAATACTGCCGTCATCTATCAGTTATCAAACGGAGCTTATTACTTTGCTTAACGGAAAAAAATTATGCAGTATAGAATGTGAACCCGAAGAAACACTGGCTAGAAAATTGTCATGCTTAACGTCATGCCTATACAAAAAACTGGAAGAGCTTGAAGCTGTTGTATTAAATGTAAAAACCATACCAGATACTTTAGAGCTTGCAAGATATTACCGTAACAGTGTTTTTGTAGCAATGACAGAACTTAGGCTTACGATTGACGAGCTTGAAACAATAGTCGCTAAGAAGTATTGGACATTACCAACGTATGCAGAGATATTATATAGCGTAAACTAACACACAAAGGCGTGTGTTTTATAAAGCATCTTACGATGTTTTCATAAAACTCACGCCTTCTTTATATGGAGGAGATAATTATGTATTCAGCAGTTGACACGATATGGGTGCTGCTTGGTGCCGCACTTGTTTTCTTTATGCAGGCCGGCTTTGCAATGGTAGAAACCGGATTTACAAGAGCTAAAAACGCCGGAAACATTATTATGAAAAACATGATGGATTTTGCACTTGGTACTATTATTTTTTGGTTTTTCGGGTTTGGGATTATGTTTGCGGGGAATGGTTTATTCTTCGGCGGCTTTGATTTTTTTATCAGAGGTGATTACAGCTCGTCTTTTCCGTCATCGGCTTTTGTTATTTTTCAAACGGTATTTTGTGCTACAGCCGCAACAATAGTGTCAGGTGCAATGGCGGAGAGAACAAAATTTTCGTCCTATTGTATTTACAGTGTAATTATCAGTGCGTTTATTTATCCTGTTTCCGGGCACTGGATATGGGGCGGAGGTTGGTTAGCGCAAATCGGCTTTCATGATTTCGCCGGTTCTACAGCGGTACATATGGTAGGCGGCGTTGCGGCTTTGATTGGAGCAAAAATCTTAGGCCCCCGCATCGGAAAATACTCTAAAAGCGGAAAAGTGCGTGCAATACCGGGGCATAGCTTAACACTCGGCGCTTTGGGTGTGTTTATTTTATGGTTTTGCTGGTTTGGGTTCAACGGTTGCTCGACTGTTTCCATGACAGGTGATGATGTAATAGCATCTGCCGCTAACATTTTCGTCACGACAAACATTGCCGCCGCTTCCGCCGCGACTGTGGTAATGGCTATAACTTGGATACGCTATAAAAAGCCGGATGTTTCTATGACTTTGAATGGTGCATTAGCCGGTCTTGTTGCGATAACGGCAGGTTGCGATTTGGTATCGAACGTAGGAGCTTTTTTCATAGGATTAATAGCGGCGTTCGTTGTTGTATTCGGTATTGAGTTCGTAGAAAAAACCTTGAAAATTGACGATCCTGTAGGCGCTGTAGGTGTTCACGGAATGTGCGGAGCCGTAGGAACACTGCTTGTTGGCGTGTTTGCACAAGACGGCGGACTTATCTATGGCGGTGGATTTAAATTTTTAGGTATTCAAGCGGTTGGTGTCATATCGGTTATAGCTTGGGTTTCTATTACAATGACAGTTGTATTTATGGTCATTAAAAAGACAGTGGGACTAAGGGTTTCAAAGTCTGAAGAGCTTGCCGGGCTTGATATAGAAGAACACGGACTGATGAGTAGTTATGCCGACTTCATGCCTGTGCCTACGGGGACGGATTTTAAGCCGCAAACTGAAGAGGTTAAAGTTTCGCCTGATATTGCTATTCCTGTTATGAATGATTCAAAGCCAAATGCAAAAATGACTAAAGTGGTTATTATAACAAAACAAAGCAAGTTTGAAACACTTAAGGTTGCGCTTGATCAAATCGGTATAACAGGTATGACCGTAACACAAGTTTTGGGCTGCGGAATGCAAAAAGGCGGCAAAGAATTCTATCGTGGCGTCGCTCTCGAAACGACGCTTTTGCCAAAAGTAAAAATTGAAATTGTTATTTGCAAAGTACCGTTGGAATTACTTGTGAAAACAGTTAAAGAAGTGCTTTATACGGGCAATATCGGTGACGGCAAGATGTTTATATATGACGTTGAGAATGTAATAAAGGTTAGAACAGGCGAAGAAGGTTACGATGCGCTGCAGGATGATGATTGATAATGGATATAAAGAAGGCCGCTGAGATTCAGCGGCCTTTCGATTGTTGTATTCATACCATAACATCAAATATCTTTTTTCCGTCATAAATAATCCACTGAGCCCGGTTCTCCTTGTTCGCGTTTTTACGTAAGTCGAACGTCAGCAGGTAGCCTTCCTTAGCAAACATAGTATCCAAATACCCAGCAAGCTGCGCATAGGCATCTTCATGCCGTTGCTGCCCGTACCACATTTTCAGCTCAATAATAAACTGTTGCTTGCCGTAGTCAACAACAATATCCATACGCCGCTGGTCTAAGAGTTGGCTTTCGATATGATAAAAACCTTGGCCGTTAATCAGAGGCTTTAGGTAAGTCAAAAAAATCTGACGGCCGTTTTCCTCTAGGAACTTTGTATCGCCCTC
>CAZJLW010000154.1:0-7456 GCA_964546895.1 uncultured Eubacteriales bacterium
TCCATAACTCGCAGCGAGCTGCTTCAAACAAACCGACTCATCCCCACCGGCCAGCACGAACCACTGCTCGCGCTTCAATTCAAGCTCGACGCAGATATTTTTTTCGCCGCGCAATAATTCGGCTCGTCTGTCCGTATTAAAATTTTCGTGGAACACGTCGCGGTTTAAGTTAAGCGTGACATGCGAAACCGTTACCGGCTCATCGGTTCGGTTGTAGAAAATCTCGCGCCCTGTGATATCGTAGACGATGCAGTCGTTCATCTGCGTGCAGGTCACTATGTAGTAGTTATGATTAAGCGCGTGAGCCATAAGCGATGTACCGGCCGAATACGCACTCGGCCAAAAAACAATATCAGCGCCGCCGTCCGACAGCTGCTGCCACACCCGCGGGAAGTTCGCATCGAAGCATATAGCCATACCGACCCTGCCGAAATCCGTCTCGAAAACGGGCGCGGTATTGCCCGGCATACACGGCGGCTGCATATCAAACTCCGACCAGTACGGGTAGTTCTTATCGTACACGCCCACAATACCGCCGTCCCTGCCGATAAGCACGGCGGAGTTGCGCCGCCGCCCGTGCTCGTCTAAGCGGAACACGGCGTTAATAATATACACGCCGTATTTCTTTGCGAACGCCCTCATCACGGGAGTAGTGCCGCCGTCCAAGGACGGCTCGGGCGCTCCGCCCGTCCAGCTCTCCGGCAGTATTATTATGTCGGGACTTTTCGCGGCTTCTTCCTCGACGCGGGCGTACATTTCATCAGTGGGCAGTAAGCTGCGCCCTACGCTAATCGACGTAACGCGCACCGAGCGTTTAGTTTTTGTATAGTCCATGTCATCGCCGCCCCTTTCCATGAGCCTACCATATCCTAGAATCCTTGCGGTTCTCATAATAATCCGGGCTGGAGCCGAGCTTTTTTAATATAGGAAGCGATACCTTATTAAGCTGCTCCATCGCGTCCTGCGGCAGTACGTAATCGGCGGCCTTGATGTTCATGAGCAGCTCCTGTGCGTTGCGTGAACCGGCAAGCGTCGAAGCTATCGCGCCGTTAGCCATCGCCCACGACAGCGATATAGTCGCGACCGGTACGTTAAGCTCGCCGGACATCTTCTTAAGCGTGTCGAGCAGACAGACTATCTCGTCCTCCGCGCCGTCCTCGTAGTGGCGGGACTGCGCGCCGCCGCGCTCCTGTTTAAAATGCCGCGAATGCGCCTGTGCTTCCGAAAGTTGCTCCATGCGGTCGTATATGCCCGTCAAAATACCTTGCTGGAACACCATATAACCCAGTATCGAAATACCGTTGGCTGAGCAGTACGGCAGAATCTCGTCCTCTATTGAACGCGATATAAGGTTGTACGGCAGCTCATTGACGGCGACAGAAACACCCGTCGCGAGAACCTCCTTCATCTGCCCTACGCCGTGATTGCTAATGCCAATTTCTCTGATCTTCCCCGCCTTTTTCAGCGCTTCCAACGCTCTGAACGCTTCCTCGACGGTCGGAGGATTCGCCGCGAGTGACTTGTCGGCGGAGAAATGCTCTATGGCCTTCGGGTTTATCGGCCAGTGCAGCATGTAAATGTCTATGTAGTCCGTGCCGAGCCGCTTAAGGCTCTGCTCGCAGTGGTCTATGAGCGTGTCGTAACGGACGTTCGACGTGCTGACCTTGCTTCCGATAATGGCTTCGTGCCGCCTGCCCTTAAGCGCGATACCGAGCGAACGCTCGCTCTCGCCGTCGTTGTAAACCTCTGCCGTGTCGAAGTAGTTGACCCCGTGCGCAAGCGCCACGCTTACTACGTCGTTAACGTCCTCCTGTGCCTGATTGCCCCAATACTGTCCGCCGCCGTATGCCCAGCAGCCCATGCCCAGCGCGTTTACCTTAATCCCACTCTTGCCCAGTTCGTTTATCTTCATCTATCAATCAGCTCTTTCTATATTTAATTAGAATACCAGTTCCCTTTCTCTGTTTTTTATTCCTTGGCATATAACCACGTTCTGTACGGCGCTGGTTGCGTCGTCGGCCGGTGTTATTCCGTTTTGGATACAGTTGTAGAAATGCTCATGCTCGTCGTAAAAACCGTTCAGCACATATTTCAGTGCGCAGCCCGCAAGCACGTCGCCGCTGATCGTGTAAACAACCTTCGAGTTTGCCACGACCTGAATGCCGCCTGTGCCACACGGGTTGTTCTCGTACGCGGTAGTCGCAGTCACTATCTCGCCGTCGAGGTGAACCTCGGCGCGTTCGCACATTTCCGCCGTGTCGACGAGTATGCGAATAAACGCCGTTGTGCCCGATTCGAATGTGCAGTAGAGGAAATAGTTCGCGACGTTCTTACCCTTCTGCGGCATCTCGTCGTAGAATATGTTCACTGTCTTATACGGACTTCCGGCGATCCATTTTACCGTGTCCACCGCGTGTATTGCCGTGTCTTCAAAATCCTCGTCGTAGCGTTTTTTTCTGTACATGTCGTAGGCTATGTGGCTGATAGCCCTGCCGGCTATGATTGATTTCAGCTTGGTCATGACCGGCATGTGCCGACGGTTGAAGGCGACCATGTGCGGTTTGCCGGAGCGCTGAGACGCTTCGGCTATCGACAGCACCTCCTGACGTGTTTTGCCCGGCGGCTTCTCGAGCAGCACCGGATAGCCCAGCGACAGAACATGCGCCGATACGGCCGCGACGGCCGTTTCGTGTACGAGACAGACTACCGCGTCCGGCTGATGTTCGCGCAGCATCAGCTCGTAGTCCTGATACGTGTGAGGTATGTCGTAGCGCTCAGCCAGCGCGCGGGCGTTATCCGGCGAAAGATCCGCGCAAGCCGCGATGTCTATACCGCCGTGCAGGCGGTTGTATCTCTGTATAGACGGCAGATGAGTGCTGTTGGCCATATTGCCACAGCCGATAATACATATTTTCATAGTAATCATTCCTTTCGTTATTATACTAGTATAAGTCCGGTATAGTAAAAAGTCAACGACTCGCGTGAAGCAATAGCGGGCGTGCATACATGTATGCAGCACGGTATTGTTTAAATACAACAGGTATGTTAAAATATTGACAAAATTACAGACAGCGGGAGATAACCATATGAAAAATAACGGCGCAAAGACCGGCAAGCCCGGTTATCGTTACGTTCGGATTTATGAGGACATAAAGGGTAGGATCGAGCGTAATGAATACCGCATAAATGATTTTTTGCCGTCGGAGACGGCGCTTAGTGAGGTGTACGGCGTGGAGCGGGCGACTATACGCCGCTCGCTGGAGTTGCTTGCGGGGGAAGGGATTATCCGAAAGATTGCGGGCGTCGGCTCGAAAATAAACGGAGTTGCCGCGCCGGAGGAAACGGGTGCTACCGCGGACACGGTCTCGGCTGTCGGCAACAACATCGCTTTTATCCTGCCTGCGGATTCGCCGGACAAGATTACGCAGCCGTTTACGGCGTCCGTGTTTTACAATTTCGAGAACGAATGCAAGAAGCATAAATACAACCTGTTATATACCAACCTCGATTCCGGCGACAGCCTGCCGGACAACGTTACTAACCGCGGAATTAAAGGAATAGTGTGGGTAAGCCGCGTGTCGCCGGAGCTTGTTGCCACTGCGCAGAAAATGAACATTCCGTCGGTAATGATATCGCATTCGCTGCCGGATATCATGTCGGTTAACTGCGATAACGTCGGCGGAAGCTGCTTGGCGGTGGAACATTTGCTGGGGCTTGGGCATAGGGAAATAGCGTATATTAACGGAATCTCGACCTATACCAACGCGATAGAACGGTACGAGGGATTCGTACGGAAAATGAATCAGGGCGGCGCGCCGATTAATCCGGAGCTGATGACTGAAGGAGACTGGGGCTTCAACAGCGGCGTCGAGTGCATGAACGCCCTACTCGACAAGCGCCGCCAGCATCGTTTCACAGCCGTGTACTCCGCGAACGATATGATGGCGCTCGGCGCGGTCAAGGCGATTACGGCGGCGGGGCTTTCGGTGCCGGAGGACATCGCGGTCGTAGGCTTCGACGATATAGAGCAGTGCCGCTATTCCACGCCGTCGCTGACGACAGTCGGCGTGGATATAGAGCTGTTCGTGCGGTATATTATGAAGAAGCTGAACGAAGTCATGGACGACATCTCAGCGCCGCCGGTTAAGACGGTTATTCCCGTGCGGCTTCATGTGCGGGAATCGACAGGAATTTTTCGCTCAGAAACACGTCCATAGCCTCGTACATCTGCTTAAGGCTTGAGCTGCGCGAAACGATATGCCCGTCGTGCGGCATACACAGCACATCCGGCTCGTTTCCGGCGGTTTTCAGCGCTTCGATTGCGGCTTCGTTCTGCGACGGGGGGACTACGCCGTCGCGCGCGCCGTAAATGATGAAAATCGGGCAGCGCAAGTCGTTGACATACGTCGAGGGCGACTCGGTCGTCAGGCGTTCGGGGTTATTCGTGTCGCAGAAGATGCGGTTGATGTTGGTCGGAATCGGATCGCCGCGCCCGAAATCCGCGATGAAGCTGTTCCAGTCGAACACGCCTGAGTATGCGATGGCCGCTTTGTAAATATCGGGGCGGCGCGCGGCTTGGTAGTATGCAGAGTAGCCGCCGTACGATATGCCGAATATGCCGACACGGGCGGGGTCGGCCACGCCGGACTCGACAGCCCACAGCGCGCCGTCGGTTATGTCGTTCTGGCGTAGGATATTGTTGCCGTTACCGGCTTCGTAGTACGCCTTGCCGTAGCCGAGCGACTGCCGGAAGTCAATTTGCAGCGATGCTATGCCGCGGTTCGCGAAATACTGCCCGTTAATCGCGCCGTATAACAGCCCGTTCCAGCGGAAACGCAAGTCCGGCCCGCCGTGGGCTTCGGTCATGAGCGGGAGGTTGCGCGGGCTTTTGCCGCGCGGAATGCGCAGGAAACCGTAAACCGTCGCGCCGTCGCGGCTTTTGAACGAGACGGGGTACGCCTTTACGAATGAGCTGTCGTCGAATTCCATGTTCATTTTGCCGAGTACGCGCGAGGTGTTATCGCGCGCGTCGTATAGTATATACGTACCCATGTCCGTGTCCGTGCTGTGAAACAGAACGAGCCGCTCGAAGCTGGGCGACATCGCGACCGGAAAGTGGAACGCGTCAAACCCGGCGGCGTAGACCTTATCCATGACGGCGCGCAGCCCTTCGTCTATGAAAACGATGTGCGGCTTGTCGTCCTCGTACGTTACTGCGGCGAGCCGCCCGTCTTGCGTAAAGTAGTCCGTCTTGCGCGAGCGGTCGCTCATTATGTCGGCGTGCTGGTTGCCGTAGACTAGGCGGCGCTCCCATGTCTCGGGCTTTATGGCGTAGAGTGAGGTGTAGTTGTCGTAGAGGTTCGTCTTTACGTACAGCCGCTCGTTGTCGTCAGTAAACGCGAGTATATCGACTATCTCCGAGCCGCCCGTGTCGGAACGCCACCATATGCCGAACTTGTCGGCGGCGCTTTTGCGGTAATACACGGTCAGCGCCGTGACGTAGTTCGTGCGGGTTGTTGTTGTAGTGCAGACTACGCGCGCGACGCCGTTTCTGTCCTTTACCACGTTCGTTATCACTTCAAACTCCCCGAGAAAACCCATATCACCCAAGTCTGATGTGTCCCGCGTTTCGAAAAATCCTTGTGTGTCCTCTGAGTTAACCGTGTTATTTTCTAGGTTCATAAAAACCTTACGTGCCATAGCCCGCTCGTTATAGATGAGGGTCTTTCCGTCTGCCGAGAATTCGAATTCCGGCTCGTTGCAGCGGAATATCGTCGAGAAGTCCGTGAGGGGTGCGGGCGGTTCGGATTCTAGCTGGGCGTACCATGATGCTTGTGCCGCGTCGAGTAGTTGCTTGGCGGTGTCGGCTGTGAGCGGGTCAGAGGGCACGTTTAAATTTGTCACGCCCGTTATGCGAGAAATGATACCGGACGCTTCACCGACTGTTATTACCTTGCTTTTATCAAAACCCGCTGCCACATAGCCGTTCTTTTCGGCTACATACAGCGGGTCGTCGCCATGTTCAAAGGTAAGCTGTTTGATTGCAAGCGAAATAAACTCGCCGCCTGTTATGCCCTTCTGCGACTGCTTACCGCCCGCGGCGCGTCCGTTTGCGGCAGTGTTCATTATAGCGGCGGGCATTGCCTCACGGTTCGTGAAGAAATACCCCTGCACTACGATCGCAAAAATTATCAGTAACGATATAAATTTTTTAGTTTGAAACGCCTTCATGAAAAATGCGTCCCCCTTTTTACTTTGATTAATGAAGTTATTATGTGCCGGTTTTGGTAAAAAAACACCGGATAACAGTGCTTCACGCACGGATATCGTTACCATTTGCTTTACGGCGCGGGTTAGGAATGTTATAATTAATCCGGTAATTTTCACATTAAAGATTCTGACGTAAATAAAACGGAGGTAATGAAAATGAGCGACAACAAGCTTACAGCTGAACAGATAAAAAGTGTTAAAGGCAAGGGATTTTTGCACAACCGCGGAACGCGTAGCTTTTCGGGTAGGATTATTACGGAGAACGGGCTGCTATCGGCGCAGCAGATGAACGTGCTAAGCCAAGCCGCCGAGAAGTTCGGCAACGGGACGCTTACGTTCACGGTGCGGCTGACGGTCGAGCTGCCCGGTATAGATTATGATAATATCGAGGCGTTTCGTGAGTTTATAGCTGCCGCGGGAATGGAGACGGGCGGCACCGGCGCAAGGGTTCGACCGGTAGTTGCGTGCAAGGGTACGACGTGCATATTCGGGCTGTGCGACACGCAGGGGTTGGCGGCTGAGATTCACGCGCGGTTTTATAAAGGGTACTACGACGTAGTTCTGCCGCACAAGTTCAAAATAGCGGTCGGCGGCTGCCCCAACAACTGCGCGAAGCCGGATCTTAACGACTTGGGCATAATCGGGCAACGTGTGCCGAAGGCGAAGAAAGACGATTGCCGCGGCTGTAAAAAATGCGGCATGACCGAATCCTGCCCGATGGGCGCTATCACGCTTACGGACGGCAAAATCAGCGTTGACGAAACGGTTTGTAACAACTGCGGCAGATGTGTAAGCAAATGCCCGTTTAAAATCGCCGAGGACAGTCAAGACTTATTTAAAATATACATCGGCGGCAAATGGGGCAAGAGGGTGCGCATGGGTTCGCCGCTTAGTAAGCTGTTTACGAAGGAAGAGGCGCTGAACGTGGTGGAGAAGGCTTTATTATTGTTCAAGAGTAAAGGGATTGCCGGGGAGCGTTTCGGCGAGACGATCGACCGTATTGGGGTCGAGGCGGTTGAGGAAATGCTTATTTCGGACGAGCTTTTGAGGATGAAGGATGAGATTTTGGAAAATAAAACGGTAGCCGGTGCTAAATGATAGGTAGAAGAAGGTTAGCTGTTGTTTTTGTGTGTATGGTGATGTTGGGGGTGTCCGGTGGGTTGAGCGCTTGCGCCAAAAAGCCCGA
>CAZJLW010000155.1:0-4892 GCA_964546895.1 uncultured Eubacteriales bacterium
CCAAGCTCCGTCAAAATCTCAGCCAGCCGCGCTTTTATTACATCCGCGTTCGCCTTGCGTATCGCCGAAACATTCCGGCACAGCTCCAAAATTTCCTCGCCGCATGATTTTTTCTCGGCGTTAAGCCGCGCAAGCTCCGCCCCCGCGTTCGTCGCGGCGTCCAGCTCCGCCGAGATTTTTTTGTAATGCGCCATGACGTCGGACAGCTCGGGTCCGTACTTGCGTTTTAGCAGAAAAATCGTGTGCAGCCGGTTTTCGGTTTCGTTCAGCTCGTCGGGGTCGGCGCGAAGCCCGGCGCGGTAGTTGCTCAGCTCCAGCGACAAGTCCTCGAGCCGTATAGAAATATCCGTCAGCCGCTCCGACCTGTCGCGTTGCGACGAATCCAGCGCCGCAACTTCCTTCAGTAGCTTCGCGGATGTCGAAAGCTTCTCCGTCGCTGACTTGTCCCCGGCGTAAAGCAGCCGGATTATTTCGTTCACGTTCTTCGAAAGCCGCTCGGCGGCGCTCAGCACCTTCTGTCGCTCCTCGAGCAGCTCCTCCTCGTTTTCCTTCAAATCAGCCTGTTTTATCTCCTCGGCCTGAAACCGCAGAAACTCCGCACGCGCCTCGCGTTCGCGCTCGTTGCCGGATATGTCGGTTATCGCCTTCAAAATCTCCCGGTAACGACGAACCTTCGTGGCCAGCGTGTTTTTCGCGCTCTCGACTGACTCGCCGCAGAATTTGTCCAGCACAAGCATCTGCTTAGACTCGTCCAGCAGCGATTGATGCTCGTGCTGCCCGTGAACGTCCACGAGCAATCCTGATATATCCCGTAGCATTCCGAGTGTTACGTTTTTGCCGTTTATTTTGCAAACGCTGCGCCCGTTCGCGTAAACCCCCCGCGAAATAAGCAGCAGGTTATCGTCGGCGATATCGACGCCCATTTCCCGGATATCGGCGATAACGCGCGCGTCGGAAACGCTCACCAAGCCGTCCACGGACGCGTAGTCCTCGCCGTTTCTGATGAAGTCCTTGCGCGTGCGCTCCCCTAGCATAAAATTTATCGAATCGATAATCATGGACTTACCGGCGCCCGTTTCTCCGGACAAAATGTTCAATCCCTCGCATAGCTCTATGTCGACTTCCTCTATTAACGCCACGTTTTTTATTTTCAGATGCTCTATCAAGCGTCCCCGCCCCCAAGAAACAGACTTCCCATCCGGTCTAACTACTCCTGCTTTGCAGCAAAGCCTTAAGCTCCGCGATAATTTTTTGCGCGTCGGATTCTGTCCGCACGACGCACATGAGCGTGTCGTCGCCCGCGATAGTGCCGATTATCTCGCCGAAATTCATAAAATCAAGCGACGCGCCGATAGCCATCGCCAAGCCCTGCAACGTTTTTATGACGAGAATATTCCCCGCGAAGTCCAGCGACACGACGCCCTCGCAAAAAATCCGCTTGAAGCGGTTCGTGTTGTCCTCGTCGACGGAAGCCAACACGGCGTACTTTTGCCGCCCGTCGGGTCCCGACACCTTAAGCAGCTTCAAATCCCGTATATCCCGCGAAACAGTAGCCTGCGTCACGTCGAACCCTGACTGCTTCAGCCGCTCCGTCAAATCCTCCTGCGTCTCAATGTCGAAATTTTTTACCAGCTCAATAATTTTTGAACGCCTGTTAACCTTCACAACACACCACCCGTCAGCTTTATCTCAGGAAAAACATAACATTTTGTGTCTCAATATATCGTAAAAACTTAAATCGTTTGTCTTTATCAGCGGCAAATAACACTCCGGTGACGACACGGTCACGACCGCGCCGCGTTCCAGTGGCAGCCGCGTCTGCCCATCCAGCAGCAACAAGCTTTCGCCGGACGTGTTGCCCGCTATTTTTATGCGAACGCTGTCGGCCGCGGATATGACGAGCGGACGCGTGTACAGCGCGTGCGGGCATATGGGCGTGATAGCAAGCATCGTGCCGTCGGGAATAAGAATCGGCCCCCCCGCGGCAAGGTTGTACGCCGTCGATCCGGTCGGCGTCGATACAATAATGCCGTCGGCACGTATCGTGTCCGTGTATTGGCCGTTTATGTACAGCTCGATGCTGATCATTTTTCCGAACCCGCAGTTGCGTACGCATACTTCGTTCAGGGCGAGAAGCCGGTCGTGCGGGGTTGCGGCTTCCAGCCCGCCGTCCAACCGCGCTTCGAGCATAATACGCTTTTGCAACGAAAAATCCCCGCGAATCGCATTGCCGACCGCTGTATGCCCTTCCTTTTTTTCGACGTCCGTTAAGTAGCCGAGCGTGCCGAGGTTGATGCCCATGATAGGCGTGGCTGTCAGCGCCGCTTCGCGCGCCACACGCAAAATCGTGCCGTCACCGCCAAGTACAGCGACGAACGCCGTCCCGTCAAAAATATCGCCGCCGTACTCGTTCACGAGCGCGTCGTGAGTGGCAGTGTCCGCGGCAGTCACGTCCGAGTTTTTCTCAATCAACCTCAAAACGGGGCGGCAGTTGTTCTCGACAATGAAGCCGATTATTTTTTTTGTATAAGACAAATCCAAATCCTTCGACAGATTCGTAACGACTCCGATTTTCTTCAAACAAAGACCCCGCTTTCATGAATATTAAGTTACAATTATAATTTACTCTGTTTTAACGCTATAGCGATACAACTCATCTGGACAGATATCGATATCGCCAAGCCATTCAACAGTCAATTGATTTAGCTTTACTGTCTTGAAAACATCAGGGTTAGACAAGGGTGTAAAAAAAGGATCTGAAAAATATGGCTTTACATCAAAAACTCGCTTTTCATTATTATCAAAAACAATCAATAACTTAAAATCATCTGTCGCTTCTACTGCAACTGGATAAATCCCAGTAAACAAACTTTTCACGATCACACCTCAATTCCCTTAACTTTTATAACCTCTCCGTTTTCGTTAAGTGCAATCCATGATGCTAAAATTTCATCTTCTCTGTTCAACAGCCAAGCTTCAAGAAGCTTTTGCTTCTTCTTTGGAAGGCTTTCTCCTTCTAAAATATCTCCCTAATCATCCCATACATCCCATCAACATCCAACCCATACAACCGGAACAACTCATCCTGCGAACCCTGCTGCACGAACGTATCCTGCACAGCGAACCCATGAAACCGCCCGCAGCGCGCGCCAAGCGCAGTCATTTCTGCAAGCAGACCTTCGCCGAACCCGCCGGACGCCACGTTATCCTCGCAAACAAACACGTACTCATACCCGTCAAGCCGCGCAGCCAGCTCCCTATCAATCGGCTTCACAAACCGCGCATTCACAAACATCGGTGCGAACCCATCTTCCCTCAGCCGCAAATAAACCTCATATGCCTTATCAGCCATAGACCCGACCGAAACAATAGCGATACGCTTCCCTTCGCCTTCATCTATAACCTCGGCCTTGCCATAAACAATCTCATTATCAACCGCTTTCAAAACCCGTGACGCCGCGCCCTTCGGATACCGAATAGCAATCGGCCCGTCAAACCCGACCGCGAATGCCAGCATTTTTTTCAGCTCGGTTTTATTTTTCGGTGCCATGACGGTCATGTTCGGCATATGCGACAGGAACGACAGGTCAAACAACCCTTGATGCGTCTCGCCGTCGGAGCCGGTTATCCCGGCGCGGTCGATAGCGAAAACAACATGCAGGTTCTGTATGCAAACATCGTGCAGTATCTGATCGTAACTCCGCTGTAAAAACGACGAGTACACCGCGAAAACAGGAACGTACCCGTTTTTGGCGATACCGGCGGCGAACGTAACTGCGTGCGCCTCGGCGATTCCCACGTCAAATATGCGGTTCGGGAACATGCGCTCAAACCCCGTCAGCCCCGTACCGCCCGGCATTGCCGCTGTCAGCGCCAATATTTTTTTATTTTCGCGGGCGAGTGCGACAAGCGCCTTCCCGAATACGTCAGAATATGTATCCCAGAGCTTCACTTTTATAGGCTTGCCCGTGTCGATATTGAACGAGTCCACGCCGTGAAAAGCAGTAGGTGCGTTCTCTGCGGCGACGTAGCCCTTGCCTTTTTTTGTGCGGACGTGGATTAGCACGGGGCCGTTCATTTTCTTCACCGTTTTCAAGACGCGGACAAGCTCCGCCGTGTCGTGTCCGTCAATCGGCCCCACGTACTTGAAGCCCATTTCCTCAAACAAAATCCCCGGCACGAAGAAATATTTCACGGTGTCCTTGGTTTTTTCGAGCATACGGCTGACGCCGCCGCCGATTAGAGGTACTTTTTCGAGCAGACGGCTCACGTCGGCCTTCGCTTCCAAATAATAAGGCGCTATACGCACGTCGTTTAAATGACGCGAAATAGCGCCGACGTTTCTCGAGATGGACATTTCGTTATCGTTTAGTATTACGATTATGTTTGTGTTGGCGCGTCCGGCGTTGTTCATGGCTTCGTACGCCAGCCCGCCCGTTATGGAGCCGTCGCCGATGACGGCAATGACACTGTAGTCGTCCTTTTCTAAGTCGCGCGTGACGCAGTAGCCCATCGCCGCCGATATCGACGTCGAGCTATGCCCCGTGTCGAACGCGTCGTGGACACTTTCCGAGCCTTTCGGGAAGCCGCTCAGCCCGTTCAGCTTGCGCAGCCTGCCGAAGCCGTCGCGCCGCCCGGTCAGGATTTTGTGTACGTAGCTCTGATGCCCGACGTCCCATATTATTTTATCCGTCGGCGTATTAAAACAAAAATGAAGCGCCACGGTCAATTCCACGACGCCCAGATTGGACGCCAAATGGCCGCCCGTTTTTGATATAGAATTCACAAGAAACCGACGCAGCTCGTCACAGAGCGCGTCCAGCTCCGCAGGATTAAGAAGCTTCAAATCCTGCGGGCTGTTGATGTCTTTCAAAAGGTTCACGCTATCACGC
>CAZJLW010000155.1:4992-7445 GCA_964546895.1 uncultured Eubacteriales bacterium
AAAATTAACAAATAAGTCCCGCACGCCACCAAAATCCCGAGTACCGCCCCGGCGAACACCTCTTTCGGCGTATGCCCGAGCAGCTCCTTGAGGCGTTTGTCGAGATGGATTTCGTTGTTCTGGAAACTCTCGACGATCATATTGATAACGGCGGCGTGAGTTCCGGCGGCGCGTCGTACGCCCGTCGCGTCGTACATGACGACCATGCTGATAATCGCGCTCACGGCGAACAGCGACGAGTTAAACCCCTCGCGGTAACCGATTGCCGTTGTCATGGCCGTGACGAACGCCGTATGCGAGCTTGGCATACCGCCCGAACCGATAAACGTCGAAATATTAACGCGGCCTGTCTTTTTCAAATCAAAAATCGTTTTAATAAGCTGTGCCACAAACCATGAGCAACAGGCTATCCACAGCGTAATGTTTTGTGATATTTCGGTAAATGCGTTTCTCAAAGCGCACCTCCCCTTTAAATTAATTATCAATTAACCCTGTCAGTCAGTTTTTTTATATACGACAGAACAAACGGCTCCCCCGCGCGTCCCGCTCCACCAGCCAGCCGTAGCAAAATCTCGCCCGCTTCCGTGGACAGCGCCGCGTAATCCCCGTGCGCCTTCTCCAAACCGTGCAGCGAAACATATGTCGCCTTCTGGTTTTTCAAGTCGCTGCCCGTTGGCTTGCCGAGCGTTTGCTCGTCGGCGGTTACGTCAAGTATGTCGTCCTTTATCTGAAACGCGACGCCCAGCTTCACACCGGCATCCGCGACTGCGGCGGCTGTTTGCTCGTCCGCGCCCGCGATTATCGCGCCCGAAACTAAAGCGGCCTTTATCAGCGCCGCCGTTTTCCGTTCGTGTATATATAGTAATGCGCGATTCGTTACGTTTCTATTCTCGAAGTACATATCAGCGACTTGCCCGCCGACCATTCCGAAAATTCCGGCTGCGCGCGCCACCTCGTGCATTGCGGCGGAGGTGCGTCGCCCGGGCTGTTCGGTACAACGCGCGCTCATCAGCTCGTACGCCATATTCAGCAGTCCGTCCCCGGCCAAAATCGCCGTAGCCTCGCCGAACACCTTGTGATTCGTGGGCTTGCCGCGGCGCATGTCGTCGTCGTCCATCGCCGGTAGATCGTCGTGGATAAGTGAATACGTATGAATAAACTCCACGGCACACGCGAACGGTAATGCGTCCTCGACTGAGCCGCCCAGCATTTCACACATGCCCAGTGTCAGTAGCGGGCGCATTCGTTTGCCTCCCGCGAACACGCTGTACGCCATCGCGTCCTTGATTAACGCGACCAGCTCGCCGTTTTCACCGGCTTCCAAGTACGCCCTCAGCGCGTTTTCGATTAGCGCCGTCTTTTCACGCATTTCATTTTCAAAGTTCATCGCCAATATCTTCCTTTGCAAGAATTCCCCCCGGAAACTTTCGCTGTTCAAAAACGCCGTCCGCTGTTTTTTGCAACAGCATTACGTCTTTTTCGATTTCGTTCAGGCTCTCGCCACAAAAAACTGACAGCTCCACACCCTCTTTGTAAAGCCCCACGGATTTTTGCAGCGGCGTTTCGCTGTCCTCTATCTCATCTATAATTTCTTCGAGCCGACATAGCGCCTGCTCAAAGCTCAATTTCTTTTTCGGCATACAAATCCCTCCCGCCGGTCACGGTCGCGGATACTCGCCCGTCACGCAGCGTTATCTCTATCGCGTCATCCGCGGCAAGCGCCGCCGCGTCGGTCTGCGGCTCGCCGTCCTTGTAAACGATCGCATAGCCTCGTTTTAGCACATTAAGCGGCGAAACCCCCTCCAGCGCACCCGCTTTCGCGCCGAGCGCCGTCCGCGCAGTCGCAAGCTTCCTGTTCGTTTCTTTATTAAGCTTTAACATAAGCCGTTCCAAATAAACGCGCCTGTCAAATATTTTTTCGATGTACCGTCTGAGCGCCCGACGGCTGTTCAGGCGGTCAAGCTTGTCCCGGGCTGATGTGATTTTTCCGGCAACGGCCTTGTGTAGACCTCCCGATAAAAACCGGACGGCGCTTTGCGCGTCGTCCAATGTAAAAACTGCCGCTTCTGCCGCGGCTGACGGCGTTTCGGCTCGTGCGTCCGCGACGAAATCCGCTATCGTGTAGTCCGTTTCGTGTCCGACTGCGGAAATGATTGGTATTTCTGATTTGAAAATCGCGCGCGCGACACTCTCCTCGTTGAAGCACCACAGGTCTTCAATCGAGCCGCCGCCCCTCGCAAGGATTATTACGTCGGCGCGTCCCCACGCGTTCACGTCCGCGATGGCTTCCGCGATCGACGCTGCACCGGCCGCACCTTGTACGATCGCCGGACAGACTACGAGCTGCACCTGCGGATTGCGCCGCGCTGCGATGTGTATGATATCCCGCACAGCCGCACCCGTCGGCGACGATATAACAGCGACGCATTTGCAAAAGCTCGGTACCGGCTTTT
>CAZJLW010000156.1:0-1953 GCA_964546895.1 uncultured Eubacteriales bacterium
AAAAACAGGACAAAACACCTCCGGCGATACAAAGCTTTCGTACCCGACACCCTCAAAGCTAATCATCGCACAAAGATATTCGCTGCTAAGCTATCTTCTGATAATGCTTAACGTAGTAGTCTTACCAAACTGTCTGGCGCGGTTAATCGTAAAATACTTACCGCTGTCAATCATTTCCATAATTTGCTCTATCTTACCGCTGATATCAACCATATAGTGTTTATGCGGCACGCAAACGCCCGTAACATTAAATTCCCTCATTACTTCTCACCGCCATATCAGCTCTCAATCTCCCCAGCCAAACACTCCATAATCCACTCATGTACATCTTCAGCCGCTTCGACAACAGACATCCCGGTCGTATCCAGCAACCGAATAGTCGGGCTGGTTTTATCGGCATTAGCCTTCAGCCAACCGTTAAAATGGACCGAGCTTTTAATCCAACCTTCATCGTTAATTTTTCTTCCGGTTCTCATACGCGATTCAAGCACATCTTCATCGCATACAACCGCAAGATAATACAAATTTGTAAAGCCGCGCCGTTCGAAGCAGTTTTCAAACTGCTCCGGAACAGCGCAACCGCACAAGACAACCGGGAGTCCGATTTGCGAAATGTGCTTGCATACGTTAAGCCACAGCTCACGGTATTCCCTAAAGTCATCCTCAGGTGTATTGTAAACCTGATGCCAAAGTAAATCACCTTCCATAACGATATACACCTGCTCTTTTTTAAAGAGCTCGGCGCATATCGTAGACTTACCTACGCCGCTTGTGCCTGTAATAATAAACAGCGGCAGCTTTTTTGTAGGATTCATGCCTTACAGCTCCTTATTTCATAAGCCCGGAACGCTCCAGATACGCGTTAAATTTTGCGTAGCAATTATGCGTATTAGTCATATCCTTAGCGAACAGTGACCCATCTGCAGCATCATATCTTAACTGTTTTGAGCCATCCGATACTTTCGCACAAACAAACCCAACCCCCGCAGCCTCAGCCAATGCCGTAACAATCTCAACATTACTTTTACCGATAGTCGACGTTAAAGCGGGATTAACATACTTAACAGCCATATCAGCACTCAAATACGTGCCTTCGCTCTCGAACGGCGTCGCAGCCGGAATAACCACATCGGCTTTTTCGGCTGTCTCTGTAAGAAAGTAATCCTGTACTGCCAAAAACTCCAGCCCGGACAAATCCAAATGCGGCACATCCTCGCCGAAAATAATAAGTCCCTTTAGCTTATCAGCCGTAAGCATTTTTTCATACCGCATACTATCACAGTCCACTCCGGCAGTAAACAACCCTGCGCTGTTGCAGTTTTGTTTAAGCGGTAACAGTCCGCAGCGCGGCTTGTTGTAATGTCCTGTACGAACAGCCATGTCTTTCAGAACAGCAGCACCGCTTCCCGTCATAAGCTTCTCGTCAAAAACGATTATCGCTTTTTTGGCTTTCACATACAATTCTACCGCTTGATTTATTGCCTGCTTTATCGCTTCATCAGCCACGTCGGCCAAAGTCGCCACATCACCGGCGACAGCTCCTGCAAGCACGCCCAGACTCTGCTCCGTAGCAGGCAACTTAACCGCCGCCCATTCATCAGCCTGCGTCTGCAAATTACTCATCAAAATCAACTTCGCGCCATTCTCAACAGCCTTCTTAATCTTAATACCGGCAATAGTATGGCTATTAACAATATCGTTACAAACAAGCACTATAACTTCAGTATTCTCCAACTCGCTAAAGCTGCACGAAGCAGTTACGTCGCTACCTGTACCATTAAACGTAAACACGTTATCTGTCTTCAAAACGCCCCGCGCATACTGCCGTATAGTAGCTATCTCTTCATTAGTAAGCTTATCAGAAATCGAAACGCCGATACTGCCGCTACCGTTCTGCGCGGCAATAATCTGCATCCGCTTATTAACAGCGACAAACGCCTCATCATACGATGT
>CAZJLW010000156.1:2053-7306 GCA_964546895.1 uncultured Eubacteriales bacterium
GAAATACAATCGGTCTCGACTATAGGCGTTCCCAGTGACGGCTTGACTTCCGCATCGAACCCGCGATTAACAAGCCCGAGCGCCGTCCTTCCCATAACCTCGTCGCAAACCCGCACACACAGCCCGCACAGGATACACTTGTTCGGATTGCGATAAAAGAACGGATTGCTAACATCCGGAGGACTGTTATGCTTCTCGCCGATATATAAATCGCCCTTAACACCCAGCTTGTTAGAATAGTCAATCAACTTACACTCAAAATAATCCGCGCATCCGCATTCAAGGCATCGTCCGGCTTCCTTCACTGCTTGTTCCTTCGTTATGCCGTGCGAAACCTCGCCGAAATTCTTACGTCTAGCGTCTGCGGCCTGATGACAAGGACGCTCGCGGGCAATCTTTGGCCTGCTCGCGAAATCCTCCGGCGTTTTCTTATCCGTTACATAGAACAAATCCTTAGCGCCCGTCGGTTTTTTACCAGTCAACAGATACTCATTAATAACAGAAGCAGCCTTCTTAGCTTCGCCGATGGCTTCTATCGCAATACTCGCACCTTTATTAGTCGCGTCACCGATTGCGAAAACTCCGCTCAGATTTGTTTCAAACGACAGTTCGTCAGCGGCAATAGTCTTGCGCTTCGTTAAACCAACTGCTTCGCCGCCATGCTCGCCCAACAGTCCGGTCGCGTCCAAACCCTGACCGATCGCGATAATAACCGTATCGACAGCAAGCATCTCTTCCGCGCCCTTTATCGCCACGGGCGAACGACGTCCACTCGCATCCGGTTCGCCGAGCTGCATTTTTTGCAGACGCATTTTTGAAACGCGCCCCGTAGCTTCGTCAGCGATTATCTCTATCGGATTCGTAAGATATTTAAAAATTACGCCTTCTTCGCCGGCTTCTTGTATTTCTATTTCTTCCGCGGGCATCTCGGCCTTCGTACGACGATAAACCACGTACACCTCAGACGCCCCAAGTCGTACCGCCGTGCGGCACGCGTCCATTGCCGTATTGCCGCCGCCTACGATTGCTACCTTTTTACCGAGTGCGAACGGCTCGTTAAGCGCCGCGGCTCGCAAAAAATCTATACCGCCGACAACTCCGTTTAAATCCTCGCCCGTCACGCCCATTTTCATACTCGACCACGCACCAACGGCCAAAATTACAGCACTATATTTCGCGCGTAAATATTCAAGCGTGACATCCTTACCTATCTGTATATCACCCCGCATTTTTATGCCCATCTTTTCCATTATCGCTATTTCTTTGTCCAACACAGCCTTCGGCAATCTGTACTCCGGTATTCCGTAGCGCAGCATACCGCCCATGCGCGGCATTTTGTCGTAAACGGTTACGTCGTGGCCTTCGGTACGCAAAAAATACGCCGCCGACAAGCCGCCCGGTCCACCGCCGATTATCGCAACGGTTTTGCCCGTATCAGGTTTAATCTCCGGCATGTATGTATCCGTATCTTCTAAATCCAAATCCGCGGCAAAGCGTTTCAACTCCGCGATACTAATAGGTTCCTCGACAAGCTCACGACGGCAAGCCTCTTCGCACGGATGCGGGCAAACGCGCCCTATAGACGCCGGAAGCGGAATTTTATCTTTAATAAGCCGTAAGGCGGCCTTATGCTCGCCGTTCGCGATAAGCCCTACATACCCTTGGCAATCCGTATGCCCCGGGCAAGCAATCAAGCACGGCGGGCGGCAATCACCCTTATGGTCGGATATAAGCAGCTCAAGCGCAACCTTGCGCGACGCGTTAACTCTCTCGCTTGATGTTCTTATAATCATTCCGTTAGAAATGGACGTGGAGCAGGCACGCAGCAGCTTCGGCACGTTTTCAACCTCGACAACGCAAACGCCGCACGAACCGTACACCTTCACACGCTCGTCGTTACACAGCGTCGGTATGTTTATCCCGTTTTCGGTGGCGACTTCCAGTATCGATTGCCCCGCGAATCCCGTAACCTCACGTCCGTCTATATTAAGTTTAATTTTTTCGGCAAACATGGATTCTACCCCCTTAATTTTTTGCAATGGCCTTAAACTTACAAGCTTCTATACATTTTCCGCATTTAATACAAGTGTCCTTGTCGATCGTGTGCGGCTTTTTAAGCTCGCCCGAGATTGCGTTCACCGGGCAACGTCTTGCGCAAAGCGTACAACCCGAACATTTCTCCTCGGAAATTTCGTACGTTATTAACGCCGAACAGCTCTTTGCCGTACATTTTTTGTTAGTTATATGATCCTCGTATTCGTTGCGGAAATATTTAATCGTAGTCAAAACAGGATTCGGTGCAGTCTGTCCAAGTCCGCACAGCGCGCCCTCTTTAATTTGCAGCGCAAGCTCTTGAAGCCGCTCGATGTCGCCTTCTTCGCCTTTGCCTGAGATTATATTTTCCAACATTTCAAGCATACGCTTCGTTCCGATACGGCAGTGTATGCATTTGCCGCATGATTCCTTACATGTGAAATCAAGGAAGAACCGCGCCATATCCACCATGCACGTCGTCTCGTCCATTACCACCATGCCGCCGGAACCCATTATCGCGCCCGTTGCGGACAGAGTTTTGTAATCGATAAGCGTATCAATAAGCGATGTCGGTATGCAACCGCCCGACGGCCCGCCCATTTGTACAGCCTTGAACGCGCGGTCGTCCTTAATACCGCCGCCAATGTCGTATATTACCTCGCGTATCGTCGAACCCATCGGTATCTCGACAAGCCCGCCTTTTTTAATTTTGCCGGTCAGCGCGAAAACCTTTGTACCTTTGCTGTTTTCCGTACCCATATCCGCGAACGCCCTGCCGCCGTTTATGAGTATCCACGGCACGTTCGCGTATGTTTCGACGTTGTTTATGTTGGTAGGTTTCTGCCAAAAGCCCTTCTCGGCCGGGAACGGCGGCTTTAGCCGCGGCATTCCGCGTTCGCCCTCAAGCGACGCAATAAGCGCAGTTTCCTCGCCGCAAACAAACGCACCAGCGCCCGCTTTAATCCGCATGTCAAAGCCCTTGCCCAGATACCCCTTCACTCGAGCCTGAGCGATTGCATTTTCAAGCCGCTTAATAGCCAGCGGATATTCGGCGCGCACGTAAACAACGCCTTCCTGTGAGCCAATCGCATACGCAGCGATTATCATACCCTGAATAAGCGTGTGCGGATCGCCTTCGATTACAGCGCGATCCATAAACGCACCCGGGTCGCCCTCGTCCGCGTTGCAGATGATGTACTTTTTATCGCCGCGCGAATTTCTCGCGGCTTGCCATTTAAACCAAGTCGGAAAGCCAGCGCCGCCACGCCCGGCAAGTCCGGACGTTTTTATTTCAGCTATAACCTGCTCAGGCGTAAGACTGTCCAGCAATTTGAACAAGTATTCGTAATCGCTGACGCTGTCTGATATGTCCTCGGCGTTAATCAAGCCGCAGTTTCGAAGCGCGATGCGATGCTGGCGCTTCAGTATGTTTAAGTCTTCTTCACTTATCAAGAACGCTTCGCTGTTATTCGGCTCGCCTTTTGCCGTCTTAACAATCTCGTCAACTGCTTCTTTTGTCACGCGCACAAATATTTTTTCGCTGTCACCGTTTTTTACAAGAACGATCGGTTCAAGATAGCACATTCCGATACAGCCCGCTGGAAGCAGCTCCGCGCTTGCCCCGGCCTGCGCGACTTTCTCAGAAAGCTCGGCGAATATTTTTGAAGCCCCGGCCGCAATACCGCAGCTGCCCATGCCTACGAATATCTTCATTCATTAACACCCCGTTCCTTGATTTCATTAAGAATCTTTTTCGTGGATGCCGGCGTCAGCGAGCCGTACGTCTCGCCGTTAATCATCATAACCGGCGAAAGGCTACAACACCCGAGACACGCCACATTATTAAGCGTAAACAATCCGTCCGGCGTAGTCTCGCCCTCTTTAATCGAAAGCTCCTCGCAAATTGCCTGTTCGATGGCCGCAGAGCCGTTTACGTGGCACGCCGTACCTTGACACAGCATGATGAGATATTTACCGACAGGCTCAAGCCGGAACTGCGTATAAAACGTAGCCACCCCGATGACCTTCGCGGGTTTTATGTTGGTCTCAATTGCGATATAGTGCAGAAGCGCAACGGGCAGGTACCCGTAAATATCCTGCGCCTTCTGTAAAATAGTTATCAGACTGCCCTCGATGCCCTTGTACGTTTCGAGCGTTTTCTTCAACTCTCCGACGTCTATTTTGTGTTTCTCAAGCAATTCTTCCGCAATTTTATGCGACTTAGCGCAACAGCATTGTTGCATGTCCTTTTCCTCCTCCGATTTCAGAATTTTTCTTTAATTATAACAAGCTTTACGAAAAAATAACAGAAGAAAAAAAATCCGCGTGGAAAAATTCCAAAGTTTATGATACGATTAGCGAAATGCATATTAAAAAGGAAGGCGAATATAAAATGAAGCTAAACAACGTAAAAGCCGAGCTGTTCATACCGAGCGGCGCGGACGAAAAACAGGCGCTCGCGTCGACGACGCATCTTTGCATCGCAGCGCATCAGGATGACATTGAGCTTATGGCGGCGCCGCAGATTGTGCAATGCTATGAAGATGAGTACAAAAATTTCTGCGGAGTAGTCGTAAACGACGGAGCGCGTTCACCGAGGCTGGGCGCGTACCTGAACTACACGAACGATCAAATGGCCGAAGCGCGCGCGATTGAACAAAAAAAAGCTGCGTGCATTGGGAAATACTGCGCGCAGTTTTTATTGGCTTACAGCTTTGCCGCGTTCGAGCAAAAGCCGAACAAGGCTATGGTTGAAGAGCTTACTCGGATTATAACAGCGACATCGCCGCAAATTATCTTGACGCATAACCCGGCCGACAAGCACCCGACGCACGTCGCCGTAGCACTCGCTACGATTGCGGCTATCCGCGCGCTGCCAAAGGACAAACGCCCGACAGCCCTGTACGGAATGGAAGTATGGCGCGGGCTGGATTGGCTCTGCGAAGTTGACAAGGTCGTATTCGATTCGAGCAACAATCAAGAACTCCAGCAGCAACTGATGTCCGTGTTCGAAACGCAAGTCGCAGGTGGCAAACGCTACGACCTCGCCATAATGGGACGGCGTTTGGCAAACGCAACATTTTTAGAAGCTCTCTCCATCGATATGTACAAATCCGCCGCATATGCCCTTGACCTAACTCCGCTCATAGAAAATGACGCCTTAACCCCGCGCCAGTTTATTACGGCATGTCTGGACAGGTTTAAGGCGTCAGTTATGGA
>CAZJLW010000157.1:0-7228 GCA_964546895.1 uncultured Eubacteriales bacterium
GTTAACCACGGATTGACACGGATTAACACGGATTAAAACCATGACACTTTAAAATCCGTGCAAATCCGCGAAAACCCGTGGTTATCGTTACAGTGTATTATTTCTTAATCATAGCGTCATAAGCTTTTTGCTTCAGGCTTAAGTATTTGTCAAGGTCAAGCTTCTTCATGGAAGCGACATAAGCGTCCCAATCCTTATCGATATCGCCCTTGCCGGTTATCCAATCGGAGAACGTCTTTTTGCGAATGTTCGTAAGCTCGGTGTTGATAACTTTCATGGAGTTCTCTTCGTCGCTCGAAAGCGAAGCGGCTACATAAACGCTGCCTTCCGGCCCTAAGAAATCCTTGTAAACGTTAGCGAACGCCCACGAACGGGAATTCTTCTGCTCTACCGTTGCATCGAAGTAGTTCTTCTCGAAGAAGTTCTTGTCAAGCAGGCCGATGAAGCTGTTGTGTGTACCAAGCTTTGCAGCGTTTTTGTTCATGAGATCAGGAGATTCTTCCCAGAAAATCTCAGTTACGCGGCCGTCGGAGTTTTGTTTCCATACTGTGTCTTTAAGACCTCTTGCAGCCGTCATCTTAGCTTCAAGGTCGCTTGCGATAAACTCGGCGAACTTGATTGTAGCTTCTGGATTCGGGTTCTTTTTGAAGATAGCCATAGCTCTCGCCGGGTTCGGAACATAAGCCTGGCGGCGCATAGTCGGCTTCGCGTTCGTCGGGGACTTAAGCGGAGCCATCGGCGACTGTAACGCGGGGTTACGGTTCGCATAGCTGCCGTATGAGCCTACGATCGGCGGGTTAGCGCTTGTTTTCTGAAGGTACGTGTTGTTGTCGTCCGTGAAGCATTCCGGTGGTGTAACTCCGGCGGCGTACAACTCGCGCAGCCACTTAAGCGGAGCCTTTAAATCTGGATTGATTGCCTGAAAAACAACTTTATCCTTCTCAACTGCTAAGTAATCCTGATGAGTTACAGTTACGCCAAACGATGCATAAACGTCAAACTGTCCGCCTACATAGTTGTCAAAGAAATAATAGAACGGTAATACATTTTTCGGAATCGAGCCTTTGCCGGCATTATCCTTGAAAGCCTTCATGACTTTAAGGAAGTCGTCGGTAGTTTTCGGCATGTCGAGCTTTAACTCTTTAAGCCAAGAATCAGTGATAATCCACTGGTCGCGCAGGTCACGATCCGGAGCGGAGAAAGCAATGTTCGGCAGGAAGTAAACCTTGCCGTCGCCGAGCTTACAGTTGTTGGCTACGAGCGGGTTCTCTTTGAAGAAATTGTTCCAAGTCGGTGCGAATTTTGCCATGAGGTCATCGAGCGGAATGATGTCTCCGTCCTCAGCCGCGCCTGCGAGCTGCGTAACCGAAGCGGCGGCGTTCATGTAAATGTCCGGGAAGTCGCGGCTCGCGAAAATCGTAGCCAGCTTATCCGCATCTTTTACGATCTGCGGCTTAATCGTAACGTTCGTCTTTTTGGCGAACCAGTCCCATACCTCGGTCGTGTCCTGATTCGGACGCAGTGTCGAGTAGTTGATAATCGCCGTGAGCGTGAGCGGCTTTTCGACGATCGGGAGCTTGACGGCGTTAGCTGCCGCCGGTGCGGACGCTGCCTGCGCGCTCAGCGATAACGCCGGTACGGCAACAAGCATAGCTGTCGCAAGTGCTAGTAAACGTTTCTTCATAATTGTTCCTCCTTAAAATATTTAAATTTGCAGAAGCACCGATGTCGGAGCTTCTATAAATACTGCCGATAGTTATCGAGCTTGTGGAACGAAATACGGTTTGCGTCGTGGTAGTTGTTTGCGCCGCCGAGAGCCGTGCGCGATGCATAGTATATGTCGCCGTTTTCGATGAAGAAATCGACGTATTGGAAGCCGACGAGCTTATACCCCTCCGGCCAGCCGTTGTCCTGATAATTTATTAAGTCGTGGACGATGCGCCAGTTAATCATATCTTCCGAAACCGAAAGCGACAGAATATTGCGCTGTCCCCTCCACGGTAACGAAACTCTGTTGACAAGCGAGACATAAAGCCCGTCGACCGGGTCGCGCATAATTGCGAACTTTGACATATTTCCGGGGAAATCAATAATCTTGTCAAACGTCATAGCCCCGCTTGGGTTTTTCATATCGACGCTGTAGAGCAACGCCTTGCCGTAGTCCGGGTTCGCGTTGATAGTATGATAGCGCAGGAAGTTCACTAAGCCGCCGTCCGGCGTAACGACGACGTTGCCCTCGTGATGTCCGGGGCTTCCGCCCTTGACGGCGCCGGGGTAATTTTTATCGTAGCGCGAAAACGGCGTCGTAAATGCCCAGTTCGACGCGACCATCGGGTCGGCGTTTACATCTATCGATGCGACGCCGGCGTCGTGCTTCGTATCGATTTCCCACGTGCCGTATTCCATCGTCGTCCACAGCCTTCCGCCGTGGTTGACGATAGGCATTGGTGCGCGGTGCGGCCCGGGGATGCCGCGTACGCCCGTTCCGGGATACAGAATCGTCGGCTCGCTCCATGTTTTGCCCATGTCGTCCGAGCGGAATATATTAAAGTCGCCGTATTCGGTCGAAACCGAAATCATAAACAGTTTGTCTTGGTGCCAGAACGGCTTGCCCCAGAAGCACGGCTTTATTTCGGACAGGAAATGCCACGAAACGCCGTTGTCGTCGGAGTAATACATGTGGCTTAGATTCTGCCCGCCCCTCGCCCAGTAAAAATCGTGCGAGATGAGCAGTCTGCCGTTCGGCAGGCGCATTATAGCGGGGCTTGCCGGTGAACGCCCGGACGAGTTAAACGTGTAGTCCTCCGGGTGGCAGTACGCAACCGTAACGCCCGGTGCGGGACACGGACGTACGAGACGCGGCTGAGCCTGTGCGACCTTTACGTGATCTTGATAGCCGCTCAGCTTTATCAGGTAATCAATTCCGTTCGACAGCCCGTTTATCACAAAGCTGCGCGCGTCGTGCGGCACGAGATACAGAAACACTGCATGTCTGCCCATAATATCAGGCGCAAGCGGGTCAACCGCTTCTATAATAAACTCGCCGCCCTCACCTATATACGAGCCGTCATGCGACCATTCGACTTCGACACATTCATTGCCCGGCACTATGCGCGTGATGTTAAGCCCGCCGTAGCCTGAGTTTTTCAATGTCGGATTTAATTCGTTCGGAAGCATTATTTCCCCTCCTTAATACCCGCAAAATATTCCTTGGCGGCGTTTTTAAAATTGCTGACGCCCTGCGAATACACCTCGATAAATTCATCAAGCGGTAATCCGGCTGAATTTCTGGAAATATTAAGCAGGTTGTTGCATTCGTTAGCGTCCATGAACGTTACGGCTTTGAGGAGGTTCTCGCTGTCCTCGTCGTCTATCGCCATGAACCCGTGCTTGTCGGCGTGTATCAAGTCGCCCGGCTTTACCGTCGTCCCGAACACCTCTACCTCGCAGCCCCATCTTACCGGCGTTGAGTAAGCGTGTCCGACGCATGTGCTTTTCGCGATGGCCTTGAACCCAGCGTTCGTCATTTCGTCCGTGTCGCGGACGCAGCCGTCCGTTATCGTGCCGACGCAGCCCATCGTCTTGTGCATATTCGCGTTTATTTCGCCCCAGAATGAGCCGATGTGCGGGTAGTCCAAGTCCTTGACGATTACTATTTTCGGCCCCGGTACCGACGCGAGATATTGCATGTACTGCTTCTGCGCGTCCGGGTTGTCTTTCTGGTGCTGGGGATTGCTCGGTTCGCAAACAACCGTGACGGCGTAGCCGACCATTATCCCCATCTGCTTCATATAATCCGTAGTCGGCACGCGATTAAACCGTCCCTGCGTCCGCTCGAGCCTAGTCACCTGTTCCCAGCCGTTGTAAATCGTCGGCGTGTTCCAGCGTTTCAGATTCAGCAGCTGTGCGTATGTAAGCTTTCCTATTTTAAACCCCTCCTGCCGCCATTCTCAGTGCAATCCAAATAACTTTTCTTTTATGTCCAAGTAGTAAATGTAGTCCTCTTCCTTAACATTCGGCGGGCAGCGGTGATCGCAGAACGGGATGTATCCCCCGCGCTCCACGAGCGGTATCAGCGTCTCGAGATAGCGGTCGATAGCTTCTCTACCTTCGCCGAGCTGCATTTTGTCGACGCCGCCCATAATACGCAAATCCTTGCCGTATTCGCGAAACAGCTCCGCGGGATGTGCGCAGCCGTTCACCTCGAACGGGAACAGGCAGTTTACGCCGCCCTCCATAAAATACGGAAGTATCGGACGGACATCGCCGTCGCAGTCTATGTACCATATATCAATTCCGTACGCTTTGAGCTTTTTGTTTATCCGTTTATAGCGCGGCATTACAACGTCCCGAAAAAACGGCACCGAAACGATAGGTCCATTCTTAAAACAAATATCTTCCCAGCCATACGCAAAGTCGAAGTCAAAATGCGGCAGAACCTGATCCAAAAAGTTTTCGACGAGAACACAGCAAGTCTCGACCATATCCTCGACCATCTCCGGATAATCGCAACAAGCGTACGCCAACCCCTCGAACGTGAGGACGTCGCGTATCTTTCCGATCATTGAGCCGGTATTTACGCCGAGCGGATATGTCCTGTCGGCGGGATGCTGCTTTTTCAGCTTTTCGATGTCCGGCTTTCTTGACGGGTGATCCGGATCGAAGCGCTCGGCTTTGAGTTTTTTCCAGTCGTCCGGCGTCTCGACGCATGAGCGGATGTAGTGCGCAATCGTTTCGTGTCCGTCCTTCGCGACCTCGACGATTAAGCCCTCCGTGTTTATCATTATTACCGTGCTTTCGCGTTCCTCGATGATTTTTTCCTCGAACCTCGGCGCGATAAACACGTTCGTGCCTATATGCGCGATACGGTCAAAGTTGAAGAACACATCTGCTTCGGTGTTATTTTTTATCCCGTTCTTAACAAACATATCCCACGCCTGAAAATTCTCTTTCCAATACCCGAACTCCATATTGAAACAGCGGTCGACGGGTTTGTAGTGCATTTGGTTATTAAACCGCTCGCGATCTGTCATGGAGCCTTTCCATTTCGGTCTGCAAGGTGTAATGCTCATGCGCAATCATCCCTTCTAACTTCTTATAAGCGCGTCAATCTCGTCTGTTACTATGCGAAGCTTCTCCGCTTCGATTTTGTTGAAGCCTTTCAATTCGCTACTGTCCTTTGTTCTTGTAACAATCGTCTCAAAAACGCCCTCGTTAACAAGAAACTGTTTAGCGACTATCGGGTAATGCCTCGTCTCAATAAGCGACATCATCGTCAAAGCCGCGTCAACTACGCTTACCTTTGAATTCTTGACTAGTCTGCCGCCGTCTCTGCTGTAGTTCTTAAACAGCCACGAATACAGCTGCGGGTGAAAGTTGCCCATTACACCGCTGAATCCGGCCGCGCCGATTTTTACGCTCTCGATGAACGTTGACGAATTCGCGTTATAGAGCTTCATTTTGCTGCCCTTGATGATTTCTAGCTTCTCGGCCATGTTGTCAAGGCAACAGCTCGTATCTTTCAGGAAATAGAACCGTCCCGTCTCTACGCAGAACTTAAGCGCTTTTTCGGAAAGCAGACGCTTGTACGGGTATGGGCATTCGTAGAAGCCCAGCGGAACGTCCGCCGGTACTGCGTCAAGCAGCGTCTGAAGGTTCGCAATCCACACATCGTCTGATTCGTCAGCGGCGGCTAAGCGGTTCGATACCAAAATAATAGCATCCGCACCGGTTTTTACCATCGCGCTAACCTCGGCAATCTGATCGTTCAGACCGTCGGAGATATGTCCGGACGCGATAACCGGAAGCTTCGAGCGTTTTTTGATAAACGTAGCAAGCTCGACGCGCTCTTCAAGCGATAAGAAAAACATTTCGCTGGACTGGCAAACGGCGAAAATACCGTCGACGCTTCTTTTCTCGTACCAGTCTATCAGCCGCTCTACGGAGGCGTAATCGATTTTGTTATCGTACGTAAAAGGAGTGACCATCGTCGGCCAGATTCCGTTCGGAAAATTCATATACAACACCTCACAAGTTTTTTACAAGCTTCTAAAATTCTGTATTACGTGGAACGTGGTATAGTTCGCGTCGTGGAAATTACGCGGGCGGTTAAACGCCGTGCGGCATATGTACAAAATATCGTCGCCGTCGATAAGGAAGTCGCAATACTGAAAACCTACGACGCGTTGATCAAGATGCCTGTAGTCCAGCAACAGCTTGGCAGTGCGCCAGTTCACGAGGTCGTCCGAGACGGTGAGCGACAGCACGTTACGCATGTTTGGCGGCATTCCCTCGATATGATGCGAGCAGATGCCGTAATACTTTTTTGAAACGGGATCCTGACGGACGCAGAATTTTGAATTGCTGCCGCCGTTCATTTCGACGATGCGGAGGAATTCGAGCGGCTTCTCGGGGTTGTCGCCGTCGCCTATGAGCTGAACGGCTAGGCCGCTGTTCGGGTAGGCGTCCCCGATTTGGTAGCGCAACATGTCGATGAGCTGCCCTTCCGGCGAAACAACCATGCTGCCCTCGAGTACGCCCGTTGACTTGCCCTTGACCGCGCCCGGCCATGACGGGCTGTGATATGTAAATGTGTCGGACAACGTCCAGTTACCGGCGTCGAGTAAATCCGCGTTCTCGTCGACGCTGAGCATACCCGCACCGTGTCCTCCCGCCGTCCAGCAACCGTATTCTACGGCCGTGAACAGCCACCCCTTGTGGCTGATTACCGGTACGGGGGCTTTGTGTAAGCCGGGTGTCGTGTACATTCCGCTGCCGCGGAACAATACTGTGGGCATCGTCCATGTCACGCCTTCGTCGTCGGACGCGCCGATTAGTAGGTCGCCATATTCAGTCGACACGGATAACATGTAGAGCCGTCCCCTATGAACGAACAACTTGCCCCAGAAGCACGGGAACAGGTCGTTCAAATACCGCCAAGTTTTGCCGCGGTCGTCGGAGTAAAACAGAAGCGACAGGTTCTGCGCTTCGCGCGACGCGAATACGTCCATCGAAGCGACCAGCCGTCCGGATGGAAGCTTCGCAATAGACGGCGAGCAGAGCGAGCGCCCCGAAAACTCGTACGCCGTATCGAGCGGGTGTAAGTAATGCACAATCGCGTCGCCCGGTGCAAAGCCCGTACGGAACGCGCGCGTCATGCTTTTCACGCCGCTGCATTTGCGACGGATAAAAAATTCGTAGTCCTGCTCTTCCTGTAAGCCGTCAATGT
>CAZJLW010000158.1:0-1480 GCA_964546895.1 uncultured Eubacteriales bacterium
TACAGGTACAAATAAAATTCCTCAGCCGAAATCCGCTCGTTATTAATAACAGCGACATAATCCGTATTGGCTGATCTAAAAAAATAAACAGCCGCTGCAATTAAAATCACCGCTACGAGTACCAGCGCCGGAACGAAAAATTTATTTTTAAACAGGTTTGACATTACATGCACCGCCGGAAATAATTTTGCGTTTTTTCATAAACATGATATGAGTATACTCCGTTTTGGCGCGTTTACGCAAGTTCTTTTAAAAATGATTTGACGTCGCCAAGCTCCTTCGCAGGCTCGCCGCTCGTCAACCGATACGTAATATACGGCTCGGGGCCTCCCGTATAAAGCACCCTACCGCCCCGCGCATTCATTAGCTTCATAAACTTCTGAGTGTCCATCTGCGCGTCTTTTTTGAATTTCATAATAATCCCCTGCTGCTTCTGCAATATGCTTGTTACGCCGATTTGATGCGCCATCGACTTAATAAGCGCTACGTCAAGCAGGTTCGCGACAGGCTTTATTATCGTGCCGAACCTATCCTCAATCTCGTCCTGAACATCGTAGTAGTCCTTCTCATTTTTTATGGTTGCAATTTTTTTATAAATCTCAAGCTTCTGCTCCTCATGTTCAATATAGTGCGGTGGGATATACGCGTCGATTTTTATGTCGATTGACGTTTCGAAATCCTCTTTCGGCTTTTCGCCGCGCTCTTCCATTATCGCTTCTGCCAGCAGCTTGCAGTACATTTCATAGCCAACGGCGTCCATTTGCCCGTGCTGCTGCTCACCGAGCAGATTACCCGCCCCGCGTATTTCCAAGTCGCGCATCGCGATTTTGAAACCAGAGCCGAACTCCGTGAACTCGCGTATCGTATGCAGCCGCTTTTCGGCTTGCTCGCGCAGTACCTTATCGCGCTTATACATGAGGTAGGCGTAAGCCAGCCTGTTACTTCGCCCGACACGCCCGCGCAGCTGATACAGTTGGCTCAGCCCGAGGTAGTCCGCATCGTGAACAATAATCGTGTTCGCATTCGGGATATCCAAGCCCGACTCTATTATCGTCGTACATACGAGTACATCCAACCGACGCTCAATAAAATCCAGCATTATCTTTTCCAACTCGTGCTCCGTCATCTGCCCATGCGCGTACGAAACGCGCGCCGACGGCACGAGCTGTGCTATACGCGAAGCTTCCTCCGCTATGTTGCGTACACGGTTATGCAGATAATAAACCTGACCGTCGCGTGCAAGCTCACGGTTTATTGCGTCCTTTACAAACTCCGGGTTGTACTCCATGACGTATGTCTGAATAGGCCGACGCTCCTGCGGCGGCTCCTCTAATAAGCTCATATCCCTTATGCCCGTCATGCTCATGTGAAGCGTACGCGGTATCGGCGTTGCCGTCAGCGTCAGTACGTTTACGTTACCCTTAAGGCGCTTCAGCTTCTCCTTATGCGTTACGCCGAAACGTTGCTCCTCGTCAACTAT
>CAZJLW010000158.1:1580-7080 GCA_964546895.1 uncultured Eubacteriales bacterium
TGCTTACCTGCCATTACCGTTTTGAACGCGGCGCGCAGTGCGATTTCCGTCTTGCCATAGCCGACGTCGCCGCAAATAAGCCGATCCATTACCCTACCCGACTCCATGTCCTTCTTTACGTCCTCTATCGCGGCAAGCTGGTCGTCAGTCTCGTCGTATACGAACGTATCCTCGAATGCACGTTGCCACGGCGTGTCCTCCGAATATCTGAACCCTTCGGACTGCTGACGACGCGCGTACAGCTCGACCAAATCCTTCGCAAGTATTTTTACGGCCTTGCGGGTTTTTGACGTGGCCTTCCCCCACTCCATACTGCTTAGCTTGTTAAGCTTGACGTTTTTAACATCGCTTCCGATGTACTTCTGAATCATATCCATCTGGCTTGTGTGGACGAACAAATTACCTCCGTCCGAATATTCAAGCTTCAAATAATCCCGATTCAGGTTGTCGACGACGATCTGCTCGATACCTCTGAAAATACCGATACCGTGATTCTCATGTACGACATAATCCCCAACCCGCAAATCCGTAAAGCTCTCTATCCGCGAACCCAAATTCTTTTTCGGCTTGGCGCGGCGCGCCTTCTCGTTGCCGAAAATATCGTTGCCCGTCAGCACCAACATCTTTATAACGGAATACTCGAAACCCGTATTCAAACTACCCTTCGAAACCGTTACAAAATCCGTCGTAAGTTGCGTATCTTCCAGCGTATCTTTATAGACAGCCGTAATCCCGCGCTCCGTAATATCCGCCGCCAGCTTCTGCCCGCGGAAGCTAGAACCCGCCAAGATTAAAATTCGGTAGCCGGATGCAAACCGCTGCTGCAAATCATCGAAAAACAATTCAATCTGCTGCTTGAAAACTCCGGACGACTTCACATCGATATGTGCAGATATTTTCGGCTCGAAATCCTTAACACGCTGTGCGATACCCGTCATTACAACAACTGGCAGTCGCTCCGCGAACGACAAAATTTCCCCATAGCAAAAAACCATATCCATTTGTGAGGGCAACATATAGCCCTTTAAGATACGGCTCTGAATACTTTCATTTAGTTCTGCGAACACATTTTCCATATGCTCGTTGATGCGGTTCGGCTCGTCAAAGAAAACTACCGTATCCGGCGACAGATAATCAAACAGCGAGCATGACTTCTCATAAAAGAACCGCGCGTAATTTTCAACGCCCTGAATCGTTTTGTTTATGCGTAGCTTTTCCAGCACCTCTTCAAATGTGGCGCGCAACGTGTCGGCTTCTTCGCGCAACCCCTTAGCCGAAACAGCTTTATACGTCTCGCTGTATTCGCGTTCGATACGTTTTATGGCGGCGCTAAGCTCCTTTTCGCCGTAGACCAGCTCACGCATCGGGAACACGGTAACATCGTCCATCTTCTCAATAGAACGCTGCGAATACGCGTCAAGCAACCTTATAGAATCCACTTCGTCGCCCCAGAACTCAATACGGATAGCGTTCTGATAAATAGCAGTGAACAAATCGACGATACCGCCGCGCACGGCGAACTGCCCTACACCCTGAACCTGCGTCGTGCGTTCGTAGCCCATGTAAACAAGCCTTTCGGCGAGCTTATCAAGCGTAATAGTATCACCGACAGACAGCTTCAAAATATGCTTGCAGAAAGTATCCTTATCTACAAGCCTGTCCAACAGGGCTTCGGCTGATAAAACGATAATCGGCCGCTCGTTCTGTATCAGCGAGTCGATAACTCCGAAACGCTGCCGCGTAATATCAGCGCTGCGCACGTCCGCGGAATAAAAAATAATATCCTTCGACGGATAATATTTGCCGCGAGCGCCCGCAAAATATGACAGGTCGTTCAATATTTCTTTAACCCGCAGCTCCGAATACGTTACGATAAGACCGGGACGGTCTGTTTTTTGCAAGATGCCGTAAACGGCGTGGAGCTTTTGAGATTCGATAACGCCCGACAGAAGCGCCGGTGTTTTATTGTTTTTCACGGCCTCTGTAATGATGTTAAACCCGTTAAGACTGCCGAGAGGCTCGATTAATGCGTTCATTAAATGCTATTCCCCGTTCCTTATTGGTTTCCTTTTGTTAAACGTGTCCATTGCGGCGGTTGAGCCGTCCCGCAAAATAATCTCGACGGCTTCGGACGCTTTTGTAATGCCGTCTACAATCGCTTCGTGTTCGGACTTGTCGAACTTGCTCAGTACGTAATCGGCCAAATCCCAACCGGGCGGCTTGTCGCCGATGCCTATCCGCACACGGACAAACTCGTCTGTGCCAAGCTCGCGTATAATATTTTTCATACCGTTATGTCCGCCCGCGCTGCCGCGTTCACGCACGCGTATCTCGCCGACGTCTAAGCTTATGTCGTCGAAAATCACGACCATATCTTCCGCCGTGAGCTTGAAATAGTTCACTATATCGCGCACGCTTTCGCCGCTTAGGTTCATATACGTCTGGGGCTTAGCCATGATAACCGACTTCCCGGCGACTGAACCTTCGCCGATATGTGCGCGGAACTTTGCCTTGTTTATATTAATATTATAGTCGTAAGCGAGCTTATTAATAACCTCAAACCCTACATTATGCCTTGTCCATTTGTAATCCTTCTCGGGATTACCCAGTCCGACGATTAATTTCATAAACTTATCCTTTCGAAAAACACACAACGCTCCGATACACATTTAATAGATTAATATTCAACCGACAATGCAGGGAGGCAGCGTAATGATAAACGGAATCGGTACAGGCGGCGATATAAACAATTACAACATCAACCGCGGCGAAAAAAATAACAACGAGTTGGCGAACAACGTCGACATCTCACTTAAAAACAGGGTCGAGAACAAAAATCCTTCCGGTGAAAAAGCTAAGAAATCCGAGGGAATAAGGGAATGCCAGACGTGTAAGAACAGACGGTATCAGGACGGCTCGAACGACCCGGGTGTTTCGTTTAAGTCTCCGACGAAAATGTCGCCGTCTCAAGCGGCGTCAGCTGTGGCGGGACATGAACGCGAACACGTAAGCCGTAACAACTCGAAAGCCGCGCAGGAAGGCCGCGAGGTAATCGACAGCTCCGTGCGTATATTCACGGACGTTTGCCCGGAGTGCGGCAAAACATACGTATCCGGCGGTGAAACGAAAACGACTACGAAGAAAAAAGAAACACAGGCACAGTTCGCAAAGGATTTTTTTGAAGCGAAGGTGGGCAACTCGCGACCGAAGGTCGTTGACGCCGGGGTATGATGAGGCAATGACGTTTTACAGCACGTAACATTCACTTAAACCGCCGCGTTCAGCTATCTGAAGCGGCACTTTTATTTTGTTGGCGGTCAACACGTTTTGCACGGTATCGAAGGCGAGCAGCGGAAAGTTATTCTCCTCGCTCAAGTGCCCGAGGAACACGTGCTTCAGTCGGTTGTTCGCTATTTCTGACAGCAACAGCCCGGCGTTCGCGTTGGATAGATGCCCACGGTTTCCCATTATGCGGGTTTTCAGCTGCTGCGGATATCGCCCGTTCATGAGCATTTCCAAGTCGTGATTGCTTTCCAGCAAAATCGCATCCGAGTTATAAATATTCTGCTTTATCGTTTCCGTCGCGTAACCTATATCGGTCGCGACGGATATTTTTTTGTCATCAAAAAAAACCGAATATCCGACGGGTTCGGAAGCGTCGTGCGGTATTTCAAACGGTCGCACGCATAAGTCTCCGAGAAAGCAGTCGGTATCCGATTTCACAAGGCGTTTGTTCTCTTCAGCTATTTTGCCAATCGTATTATGGCGCTCAAAAAAGCGCCACGTTTTCTGTGTCGCATAGATGGGTATATTATAGCGCCGGGACATAACCCCGGCGCCGCTGATATGGTCTACATGTTCATGTGTTATAAAAATCGCGTCGAGCTCGCTGCCGGTCGTATCCAAAGCGTTTAGGCCGCTCTCGATGGCTTTACCGCTTAACCCGGCGTCTATGAGTATTTTGAACGATGCGTTTCCTATATAAATACAATTGCCGTTAGAACCGCTGGCAATCGGACAAAAAATCGTTTCCACTAAATACCTGCTCCTTCACGCTACTCGGCTACGCTTATACGACTGATGTCAGCGCCGAGCGCGCGAAATTTCGTTTCAAAATCCTCATAGCCGCGGTCGATGTACTTGACGTTACCGATGGACGTACACCCCTTCGAAACAAGCCCGGCTATAATAAAAGCCGCACCCGCGCGCAGGTCATTCGCTTCGACTTCTGTACCGGTAAGCTCGTCGTCGCCTTGAATGATTGCGGTGCGCCCCTCGATCGTGATGTTCGCACCCAAGCGTTTAAGCCCGGTTACATAACCAAAACGACTGTCGTATATCGTATCCGTAATAATGCTTGAGCCCTTGGATAAACACAACAACACCGACATGGGCGGATGAAGGTCGGTGGGAAATCCGGGATACACCATAGTCTTTATATTCGAGCAGTTAAGCTGACCGTCCGCCACAACGCGAATAAAGTCGTCGCCCTCTTGCACCTTACAATTCATCTCTTTAAGCTTCGCGGACAGCGAATCCATGTGCTTCGGAATAATATTGCGCACAGTTACATCACCGCCGGTAGCGGCCGCGGCAATCATGTACGTTCCTGTTTCAATCTGGTCGGGAATAATCGTATACTCCGAGCCGTGAAGCGACTCAACACCCGTAATACGGATAATATCCGTACCGGCACCTTTTATTTTTGCACCTAACAAATTCAAAAAATTCGCCGTGTCAACAACATGCGGTTCCTTTGCGGCGTTTTCGATAATCGTTGTACCTTCGGCGTAAACCGCCGCAAGCATAATGTTTATCGTAGCGCCGACGCTTACGACATCAAGATATATGTTCGCGCCGACAAGCTTGCCGCCTTCTTTAACCTCGGCTTTAACTACGCCGTATTCGATTTTTATTTTTGCTCCAAGTGCTTCAAAGCCTTTGATATGCTGATCAATAGGCCTGTCGCCAAAATCACAGCCGCCGGGCATAGTAACCTCAGCTTTTTTAAATCTCCCCAACAAAGCCCCGATTAAATAATAAGAGCCGCGCAATTTTTTTGCGGACTCATGCGTAGCGCGGTAATCGTTAACATTTCTACTATCTATAACAAGAGTGTGCTCATCTCTAAATTCACACACGGCTCCTATGGTTGAAATAACATCAATAAGATTCTTTACATCCTCAACATGGGGCAAATTTTCTATGACGCTGATACCATTAGCAGCGATAGCAGCCGGGATAACTGCTACGGCTGCGTTTTTAGCGCCGTTTATATAAACCTCTCCGCTTAAACGCTTTTGACCGTTTATAACAATACGTTCCATAACGATGTCCTTTCGTTAAAAACCTTTTTACGCACAAATAAGAATTTACGGAACACTATCCCCTATCCCATAAATTCTAAGTATTCAAAATGGATATAACCAAAAGTCGGGGAGACCGGATTTGAACCGACGGCCTCTTGGTCCCGAACCAAGCGCTCTACCAAACTGAGCCA
>CAZJLW010000159.1:0-1905 GCA_964546895.1 uncultured Eubacteriales bacterium
ACGATTTTGCAAACCGTACTCAACAACCCAATGTGCAGCCCGAACATAATCGGCGTCAACGCCGGAGCCGGATTCTTCATGATCTGCACAGCGGCGTTTTTTCCGGCGTCCGTGGGCTTCGCACCCGTATCGGCGTTCGCCGGGGCGGTCGTCGCCGTCTCCGTTGTCTATCTGCTCGCAAAAAAAACCGGCGCGTCAAAGCTTGCCGTCGTGCTGTCGGGCATCGCCGTGTCAAGCCTGCTGTCTGCTTTGACAGACACCGTAATCACTCTCGTCCCCGAAGCAAAGGTGAGCCGTATCGACTTCCTAATCGGCAGCTTCTCGGGCGTTACGATGGCTAACGTCAAATTCGCCGCGGTATATATCGCAGCAGGGCTTGTCATAGCATTCATTTTCAGTGTCGATGTTAACGTACTGTCCTTAGGTGACAGCACGGCGGCTTCGCTCGGACTGCGGGTCGGTTTTTTCCGCGGGCTGTTCCTCGTCGTCGCAGCACTACTCGCCGGTAGCGCTATCAGTCTCGGCGGGCTGATCGGCTTCGTCGGGCTTATCGTACCGCATATCGCGAAAATGCTTATCGGCTACGACCACAAATTTCTCTTGCCGCTCTCGGCGATACTCGGCGGAGCATTCTGCCTTTTCTGCGATATTTTGGCGCGGGTGCTGTTTGTTCCGTTCGAGCTGCCCGTGGGGATTGTCATGTCGCTAATCGGCAGTCCGTTTTTCATATGGCTCATCATGACAGGCCGAAGGAGGTCGTCGCTTGATTAACATCAGCAACCTAACGGCAGGTTACGGCAAGCAGCCCGTAATAAAAAACATCAGCCTACACATAGAAAAAGGCCGGATTACAACCATTATCGGCCCGAACGGTTCCGGAAAATCGACGCTGCTGAAATGCATCGCAAGGCAAATCAAACGCACCGGCGGCGACATCAGCGTCTCCGGCCAGCCTATTGACACATATTCCCCGAAGGAGTTCGCGAAGCGCATATCATACTTGCGGCAGACGCGGGACGTCCCGATGATTTCGGCGGAAAGCCTAGTGCTGCACGGGCGGTTTCCGTACATGGGCTTCCCGAGAAAGCTTGACGGGCATGATAAAAGCATTGCAAAAAATGCAATGCTTCGGGTTGGTGTCTGGGATATTCGTGATAAGGAGCTGCCCGAGCTGTCGGGCGGCGAGTGCCAAAAGGTTTATCTGGCAATGACGCTTGCGCAGGGCGCGGAAGCGTTGCTGCTCGACGAGCCTACTACCTATCTTGATATAAAATATCAGCTTCAGCTACTGCGGCTGCTTTGCGAGTTGAAAGCCGACGGGAAGACTATCGTCACGGTACTGCACGACATCAACAGCGCACTACAGATTTGCGATAACATATGCGTTATAAATCACGGCGAGGTTGCTTTTTTCGGCGCACCGGGGGAGCTGGTGCGTTCGGGTATCATCGCGGAGGTGTTCGGCGTAAAGGTTACGCCTGTACAAACGACCGGGCAAGCCGGAGATGAGTTGCCCTACTTAATCTGCTCGACAACCGCGCGCAGCACTTCCTCCGGAAGCGCGCCCTCCTGACCGCCAAGAACCGTGCCGTCCTTGTTTACGACGATTGTCGTAGGGAACGCCCGTATGCCGTATGTCTTGGCGGCGTCCATATCCAGATCATAGAGCACCGGGAACGTAAAGCCGTTGTCGGCGATGTACTTCTTTCCTTTTTCCTCGGTTTCCTGTACGCCGTCGACGACATCAATCATGAGAAACACGACATCGTCCTTGACCTCGTTGTAAACCTTATCAAAGTACGCCATTTCATCTTTACAATAAATACACCACGATGTCCAGAAGTTCAATATAACCGGCTTGCCGGAAAAATCCGACAGCTTAACCTTGTTGCCGTCGCCGTCATA
>CAZJLW010000159.1:2005-7017 GCA_964546895.1 uncultured Eubacteriales bacterium
TTATCCGGGCGCACGGCGGTGCCGAGCGATGATTCCGGTCTGAACCGCCGCGATAACCCGTTGTACGCGAACGCAGCCGCCGCGATAAGCAGCACGAACACACCGATTCCGAGTGTCACTTTAATTTTATTATTCATACATCACCTCAAAAAGTCAGTAATGACAGGAAATAACCCATATAACCGGTCGCCATCAACAAACCTACGACAACGAGCAACCCGCCTGATATTATATTTATTACCCTGTAATGCCTTTTTATGAAATCAAACGCGGCCTTCAGCCGGTCGATTAGCACGGCGCAAGCCACGAACGGTATGCCAAGCCCGAGCGAAAAGCACAGGAGCATCAGCACACCGCGTCGGCTTTCGCCGCTCTGGGCGGCAAGCATGAGCGCCGAGCCGAGAAACGCACCGACGCACGGCGTCCAGCCGACGGAAAAAACAACGCCAAACAAAGCCGACGTGAAAAAGCCCATGTTCGCGGTATTGATTTGCATTTGGCGGTTCGCGTTAAGAAACGGTATACGGATTAACCCTAAAAAATTCAGCCCGAACAGAATCACGATAATACCGCCGACGACATTAACGGCAGTCCGGTATTCGATGAGCAGTCTGCCAAGCGTACCCGCAAACGCCCCGAGCGCCACGAACACAACAGTAAACCCGAGGACAAAGCCCAAGGCGTTCACAAGCGCCCGCTGCTTCTTGCCCTCGGTGTCTTGCCCGGCGAAGTACGACACATATATGGGCAGCATCGGCAGCAGACACGGCGATATAAACGTAATGATTCCCTCTAAAAATGATAATACATAATCCATTTATACCCTTCCCATTGTCTCTAAAATCATCTTAACCGCCGCGTTTACAAGCTCCGTAAAGTTTTGCTGCGAAACTCCCACGACGTTGTTTTTGC
This sequence comes from uncultured Eubacteriales bacterium, assembly GCA_964546895.1. Lineage (GTDB taxonomy): Bacteria > Bacillota > Clostridia > Lachnospirales > CAZJLW01 > CAZJLW01. The sequence goes on from CAZJLW010000159.1 coordinate 2,918, forward strand.
ATTTGTTCACCGGCAGCAGGATTTTTTCGGCGCGGCTCTGACCGACAGCTACGGCCATCGCGGGCGTAACCTCGCCGAATAGCGCATCGGCTATTACTATGCCGATAGGCCCGATTATTATGTCCGCGTCGCGGCAATTTACTATGACCGGGTTCTCCCCCGTCGCGGCGAACGCCGCGCCCGCTTTTAGCATCGTGGCCGTCGCGATGCCGTTCGTCCCGATTGCCCACAGCTGCGCGTCCGGTTCGTATTTAAGCAGCTGCTCGATAATCCCTTTGCCCATTTTGCCGCCTTGCCCGTCGATAATCAGTATTTTCATATGCAACTACCGCCCGTCCGCGTTCGCGTCAAGCCGCGCAAAGTCCGCAACACCAGGCCCGAACGATGCAAGCGCAGTCATTATATAGTCGCCGACGTTCGCGTCTTTTCTCTGATATGCAAACTCCCACAGCTTTGTCTGCATTTTTTTAACAATCGGCGTGTATTTGCAGTCGACCGGGTTCAATCCGTGCAGCAGATTTACTGTTTCGTGCGGGTCGTCTTTTAGGTTGTACAGCTCATCAAAGTCGAATGTATTATGCACGAATTTCCAGTCCTTATCGAATACGGCGCGCTGAGTGCCGAGTATTTCGTTACCGTTTGTTTGCGTGTACATTTCTGTTCGCCAGTCGGCAGGCGTTTCGTTTTTAAGAAACGGGACGAGCGACGCGCCCGTGAACGCCCTGTCGGTTTTGACGCCCGCAAGCTCCAGTATCGTCGGTGCGTAATCCGCGAGCGATACTAAGCTGCGCTCCTCGCGTCCCGGGTTGACAATGCCCGCGCCGCCTATCATCGAGCAGACGTTGTACGCCTCTTTGAAGCACGGCAAGCCCTTTGCCCATAACCCGTGCGAGCCCACGTAATCGCCGTGGTCGGATACGTAAATGATGACGGTGCTGTCCTGCAAGCCTTTCTTCTCAACGGCGTCGAGCAGCTGCCCGAACAGGTAGTCCTCGTACGAACACAGCGCGAGGTAGTGCCGTACGGATTTTTTATGTTCCTCGGGCGTAAGCTGGTCGTAGCGCTGTCTTGTTCTTCTGTACAGGGCGGGCTTGTCGCTCATATCGTCCGAAAAACTCTCCGGAAGCGTTATTTCGTCGAGCGGGTACATGTCCAAGAAGCGCTGCGGCGCGTCGTACGGATCGTGCGGCCCAAGCGAACCGACGTACATGCAAAACGGTTTGCGCGCGTCGTCCGGAAGCGATTCCAGTTTTTCGACCGCGCGACGGGTCTTGTCGCCGTCGTTGTAAGGGTTGGCGGCTTCGCCGTATTGGCGGTAGCGTTTATAGCCCGGTCTGATGATTTCGCCGTCGCCGCGCTCGTCAGTCTCCGTGTCTATGCGCTTCGCGTTTTTGAAACGATCCCAATCGCGGGATTTCGGGACGTTTTCACCAGCCTGCTTAGCCCACGGATAGTTGTTGCCCGGGTCGAGTATTTCAAATCCAAAATCATCCGGCGACTGCTCGCGGCTTACGTGCCATTTTCCCGTGAAAAATAAATCGTAGCCCGCTTCCTTCAAATCCTCGCTGAAAAGATGAACGTTGTCGTATAGGCGCGTCGAAAGCGTCGCGGAGTTCATGACGTTATTCCAGATGCCGTGTTCGGACGGATACAGCCCCGAAAAAAACGTCGCCCTGCTCGGGCAGCAATGCGGCGCAGGGCAGTACGCTTCCGTAAAAGCCACGGCGCGCTTGAAAAACTTCTCCGTGTTGGGAGTTTTCGCCTTGCACATCGGCGCGATTGTGTCCGCGCGCTGATGATCCGTCATGAAGATTATAAAATTCGGTCGTTGCATTTTGATCCCCTTCCGTTATTACCCGCCGGGTGGACGGGTTTTTGTTTATAATAAGGGGAAAATGGGATTATTGCAAGCGGGGGTGTTAGATGGTATATTAACCGCACGAACTATCAAGAATCCACCCGCTCATTATGTTACTGTTGATACCCAGAACGATTCGAGGTGATACCCATGAGCAACACAGACGCAGTAATTCGCTCGCTGGAAATAATCGAGCGCTGTATTTCTGAAAAACTCACGGCCGAAGACATCGCCGGAGGCGTGTTTTTTTCGAAGTATCATTACCAGCGCATGTTTCGCGACATCGTTGGCGAGGGTGTTATGGAGTACGTGAAAAAGCGGCGGCTGACGCTGGCCGGTACGGAGCTTGTGCAGACGGACGCGTCTGTGCTGGACACCGCGCTGAAGTTCGGCTACGGTTCGCACGAGGCGTTCACGCGGGCATTCAAGTCGTATATGGGCGTCACGCCGAGCGATTGTACGTTGATTCTTCTCAATCGCAAGTTGCTTATTCATCCAGTTTTTCAAGGCGTTTGGCTTTCATCTCAGTCTGTTGGTCTAATACGGCGACAACCTCTTGTTTTTGTTTCGCAAGTGCAGTCATAGCGGCGGCTCTCTCTGCCTCCTGTTTTGTTTTATATTCAAGTATAGTCAAATGCTCCGTTGTAGAACCACGTTCTCCACGTTCAAAGCCTGTAAACCCAGCTTCTTTCATGTGTTCATAGAATCTATCTTGCAGTAGGGAATAGCTATTCACCCAATGACCGTTTGCCTTAAAACGTGGCCATTTTTTAGAGTGACTTACCTGTGTGATAACCTCTTTCAGCTTTCCAGCCAATTCAGGGTTTTTGTTGTTTTTTCTGAAACAGACTTCCTTTTGCACGACTGGAACGTACATAACATGGAGATGATAATTGTAAACGTCGAATCCAAGCTGTTCGGACAAGACTTTGTTGCGTTCATCAGCGTGCATGACTGTCCTCGTGTGCTTATGGTTTTGTCGGAAATCATGGTGTCGAAGGTGTTTTCATAACTGACTGCGCTTTGTTTGAAATAAACGTTATAGTCGGCACGCTCTTTGATGATGTCCTCATTTTGGCAGTCGGCGCTTTTCCTTTCATTGTGGCGTTCACGAACATTCAGTCCGCCTCGCCTGTATTGGGCGTTGCGGCTACAGATTTATTTTCTGGCATAAAAATGCTCCCTTCTTTTTTTAATAAAAATGTCTGTGATATGATGACATCAGTTTTACATCCAGGGTATGTGTCCAAAACGCCATGTCACAATGTCACGCTCTGTAAATCGGTATACGCCTGTTCGACCTGCGGAACAAGGGATTGACGGGAAAGTTTGATTACTCTATTGTCGCGGTTGCGCCCCTCAAAATCGATGATGATGTGATTTTCTTTGAAATAGCTGAAGTTGCTTTTTAGCTTTTTCGTAATGGTGCGGTACATGAGTTTGGTTTCTGGGTCAATCTTTTTAAGCTCCTCGCATAACTCCGTAGCCGTACCGCTCCACTCATCTTTTAGAAACTCTTCAACAATCAAGAGAAGTGATTCGTCTCTTTCCTCTGTTTTTTCTTCTAAAACTTCACCGTCATTGCCGACAAAAGCCCACTTGCAATCTTCGGTTTCAAACCGCAACTTAAAGCAAAAGCCCTCTGTGTCACGGTTGGCGATGGTCAGTTTGTGCTTGCCCGTTATCTCGCGTAAGAGTGTCATATCGCGGTAGTCACAGGCGCAAATGTTCTTGTCGAACTCGGTGTCGCGTATGCGCTCCAGCGTGTCGATGACAATGAGTTTTGTGTCGGGATAAATAGCCAAATTGTTGTGTACCTGTTCTATTAAACCGCTGCTGATTCCGAACGACGCCGTGGTGAGTTTCATCCCACAGCTTGCCGCCAGTCGCCACGTTCACGCAGAGGTCAAGGGACAGCCAGGACTTTCCGATTTTGCCGCTGCCTGCGAGGATGAATAATCCATGAGGCAGAATCTTTTCCACGGCGAACTGTAACGGTTCATACTCCTGCGCCATGAGGGTATTGCCGTCGATGATGTCAAAGGTTTTCGGCGCGCCCTGCCGTTAGTGTTCCTGTAGGAAAAAACTCTATATAAAAAGCCCCTCGGCGGCGACGTCTGACCGCAGAAGAGCTTGGATATTTTTGTGGACAAGTTAATGCTTTCGTGATATATTGCTGGAAAGAATAATAAATTTGGAGGTTACGCACATGGTTACATATATAGAAAACGAGCCTATATCT
>CAZJLW010000160.1:0-7016 GCA_964546895.1 uncultured Eubacteriales bacterium
CCGTATCGAAATCCGTAAAAATAAACACAAGCGACCGTCTTTTCTGACTGGCGAGCAGCGTCCGTACGGCTTTGCCGTAATCGGACGTGTTTCTCGAATCCGATGCGTGGTACAGCGCATCCATTATATTCATGCGGTGAGCCTGACCCTTACCGGGCGGCACGACCGCGCCAACCTCCGTATTAAAAACCACCAACCCGCAGTTGTCGCTGTTTTCATTCACGATATCGGACAGAATCAGCGCGGCGTTGACGGCGTAGTCGAGCTTTTTGTAGCCGCGCGCGTTATAACTGAGCGGCCGCCCGGTGTCCAGCATTATATAAACCGGACGGTTGCGCTCGCTCTCGTATGAGTTGACGATTAGCTTGTTCTCGCGGGCTGTGGCCATCCAGTTGATTTTGCGGTAGTCGTCGCCCTGCACGTATTCGCGTAGGCTCTCGAACTCCTTGCCCGCGCCCGCTTCGCGCAGACGCCCGGTGTTCGTGGCCGAGTTGCGGTGCCGTTGCAAAGCAAGCCGGTATTTGCTCAAATCCGTTACGTCCGGGTAAACCTTATAATCCGTTTTCGCATTAAAAACTGCGTGCTTCTCACATAACCCAAGCACACCAACGTACCGCGCATAGACCTCCGCGAACACGAAGCTCCCCCGCTTCGCGGGATTAACTGTATACGCGAACTCAGCTTCGCCCGAAGACGGCACGGTTTTTGCCATGTCTGTCGACTTAACCGCGAAATGCCGGTCGCTGACATCCTTCAGCTCGACGGTTAAGTCGTGGCGGGAATTATTGCGTACCGTGAACGCCAGCTCGTTGTTCACGCCCCAGAACAGCTTGCCGTTCCCAGCGCGCGCGACGTCGAGCGACTGCGGCGAGGGCGTCAGAAAATAGTCCAGCGTAATAAGCCCGGCGCATATAAGATTACACGCCAGAAACGCAAAGACAGCCAGCCCGACAGTCATTGCCAGCAGAATTATTGGCACAGACGCGGCGTATATGATAAGGAATCTTTTAGTGACTGACATGTTTAAGCCTCCGAAAAGAAATTTTAACCACGGATTACAAATCTGACAGCTCAATCTGCACAATATTCTCACTAAAAAAACTATCCCGCAAAATCCGTTCGCAAACCGTAGCCTCATGCAGCAAGGCGGGGAGCGTTACCTTAACAGACGTACCGCGGTTGCCGCTCGATATCTCTAAGCGCCCGTGCATTAGCTCAGTCAGCTTTTTTACAATAAACAGCCCCATGCCCTTGCCGGATTCCAGCCCGTCGGTATCGATGGCACCGCCAGCATCGGCGGTCACGGGCGCGTCGGTTATAGTATCGCCCTCAAGCACAGTTTTTATAGCCTTAGCGGACATGCCCACTCCGTTGTCGCGCACCGTTATGCTTATGTAATCCCGCTCATCCGCCAAAACAATCTCAACCTTACCCGCTTCATTCGTAAATTTCACGGCGTTTGACAGGAGGTTCAGCATAATCCGTTCGAACATATTCTTATCTACAGCCGTTACCTTTTCGGTCATGCGGCTGCGGAACGCGACGGTAATACGCTTGCGCGCCGCGAGCGGCTTGACGTTCTCGGCGATTTCGCTTGTGAGCTGCACGATGTCGTAGTTTTCGTATTTCGGCTCCAGAAAACCCTTCTCCATCTTGTCGTAATCGCAGCTGTCATTCACGAGCTTGAACAGCTTCATCCAGTTGCGCTTGATTTTGCTGATGTACCCGTGAGACTCCACGGTCAGTTCTACCTGCTTTTCTAACACTTGCAAATATGTATACGCAATCGCCAGCGGCGTTTTCATGTCGTGGATGAGCGATTCATACCTATCCAGTTTAAGAATTTCCATCTACGCCGTCACTCCCTGTCCTATTAGTCTTTAGTAATGTCTTGGAAATATTATATAATGCTTTCAACAGCCGTGTCAAATGTTGTCAAAAATAAAATCAAACAGTGACATTTAGTACATCTGTTTTATTTCAGCTCCGCTAAAGAAATGCCCGAAAATACGCTCATACGTGTATCCGTTATCTATTAGTCCTTTTACGCCGTTTTGGCTCAGCCCGACGCCGTGTCCGTACCCGCCACCGAAAAATTTGTAGCCGGTAACAGTACCGCTGTCGTTCTTCACCGGCTCAGCCGTATAAAACGCGCTCGGCATGAGGTTAAAATTATTGACGACGCTCGCATCCTTACGCGTCACCGGTATGTCGCGCCCGTCTTTTAAATATTTTACGGGGCGTACGAGCGTACGGACGTTGTATTCCGTCTTGACCAGCACCGTCGCCGCGTCGCCGCGAATAATCATCTCCATTATGTTGCCGCTTTCGCCGCGCTTTGTGATTTCGATGGATTTGACGTTGCCGACTGTCGTTATGGCGCGACTGCGGTATACATTGTTCGGTTGCAGCGTTTTTATAAGAGCGGGCGATGCATCGTAGCGCGCCTTCAAATTTGCGTTGACCGACGCCGTAATCTCCGCGAGCGTCATTTCCGTCGTCCAGCGGAACCACGGGTAGCCCGAATCCGGCGCTTCCACGTCAGTGCTTTTGAAAAACGCCGCCGCGTTTTCGTTTTTCGTCAGGTCGCCTAGGATATCCGCGCCGAGATTGCCCACCTTGACGTACTGCCTATCCGCGCGGAGGTATTCCGGCGTCTGCGCCGGGAACTGCCCCGTCGATGTCGCCCATACCTCGCCGCTGTTCGCCGTCACGCCCGACGACGTCGAGAAGAAGTTCGCGTTTATAACGTTTCCGTTATAAGTCAGGCACAGCCCGGCGGTTTCGTCGGCGGCTTTTATCGACGCCTCGGCTTCGGGCGTGTTGTTATAGACTTGGCTCATGACCGAGTCGTCGACATGCGCGCCGTATTTGTAGTAGCCGTTCGCGTAGAACTGGTTGTACGCGAAGCTCCGGGATGTCACGGCCTGCACCTTAAGCGCTTCGACGCCGAAGCTGAGCGGCATTTCGCTCGGGATTACGGCGTAGAGGTACTGCTCCATGCCCAGCTCGTTTACGATACTGTAGCCGCCCGGTTCGACTCCGATTTCTATAGTGCCGCGGTATTTCGGGCTTTCGCCCGGGTTTAGGTTGCGGCTGATGCTTTTTATTTCTATTTTGCCGCCCGCGGCGACAGGCGTAATGAAAACGCGTCCGGCGCTCTTTAACGTGTCGTATTCCGACGCCGTAAATATCTGCCCGGCTTTGTACGTCTTCGACGCGCCTCCCGCCGACACCGTGAAGTCCGTGTTCGATGTCAGCCTTACGTCCTTATGAATAAGCCCCGCGAAGCCCGTCGTGTTCAGTGCGACGCGCATTACGCCCGCCACAGCCTTTTTCGTAATGACGCCCGCGCAGACGCGCCCGTCCTTCATGTAGAACTCGCATATGTCCGAGCCGACGGTTATGTCCTTCATCGCGCGCCACATCGGCTTGCCGCCGGCTATGCTGTATACCTTGAAATCCTCGTCCACGCCGAGCGCGCCCGTCTCCGGCAGAAACAGCTCCGTACGGCTGATTTTTTTTACGGTGCCGGTCGTTTTTTTGTCGTAAATATCTATCGCGGTGGCCGTGCGGCCGCTTATGCGTATGTCGCAGACGGCTCCGTTCGCGCTCAGTGCCGCCGGGTAGTCGTACCGCCGCTCCGCGCCGCCCGAAAAAATCGTCACGCCGCCCACGCCGCTTGATACTATGTATGCGTTGCGGATTGTCGGCGTGTCGCTGATAAGCGCCGACGGCGCGATTATTTCGCCGTCGCGGTAAAATATCCGTATCTCCTTATCGATAAACGGCTCCAGTTTGTAGCCCGCCGCCGAAAACGCGCCTTTGTCCGTGATTATGCTGCTGTTCGTCAGCAGCCGGTTGCTTTCGGGCGTCGCCAGTACGATTACGTTGCGGCCCTCGACGCCGAACGTGTCGTATATCGTGCCGCTGCTTTGGTTCTCAAGCGTTTTTATGAACAGCTTCGTCCACAGCGCATACGAGATGGGCTTGCTGCGTGTTTCTTCAGTCATTTGGATTTTCAGCTTGTTCGCGGGGTAAATGCTGTTGATTAGCTGCTGCGCTTCCTGTATCGAAAGCGTTTCGTCCGGACGGAACCGGTTCTCGTAGCCTTTCATGTAGCCCTCTATATACACTGCGTTTATGTAGCGGTCGTACCATTTCGATACGTCCGTGTCCGAAAATTCTATTTCGCGGTCGAGGCTGTCGATTTCGTTCTTCGACGAATAGGCCAGCGCGATCATTTTTGCGGCTTGCGCCCGCGTTACGGGTAGGTCGTCGCCGATTTCGTTGCCGGAGAGCGTGACGCCTTGCTCAGGTGCGGACTGTGTGACCGGCGTGGCTGATGAATTCGCCGCGACGCGCAGCAGTGACGCGCCAAGCGGCAGTCCCTTTACGAAAGGCAGTCCCGTCCCGGGTAGCCCCGTTCCCAAAGTCAGCGCCGCTCCGAGTGTCAGAGAAAATATTATAACCTTGGCAGATTGTATAAGACGCATTCGTAAATCCCCCTTTGTGTGTAACGGTGTATCGCCGCCAATGTGCTACGGCATGTCCGTAATATTCTTATGATTTGGGTGGTGGATATATGCAATAAAAAGATAAAGGCATTAGACACGGATTTAACGGATTCACACGGATTCGCACGGATTTGATACTCGCTACATATTCCTCCTACCAAAAAAAATCCGTGAAAATCAGTGAAAATCCGTTCAATCCGTGTCTAATTATACCGTGACTGTTTCACCTTCACTAAACTCAGTGGTTGCAATGACTATACAATATTTATAAGTATTTACCAACATATTTTCAGTAAAAATTACGCTTTTGTTAAGCCGAAGAAGAAATGTTAATCCAGTGACATCTGGGGCGGATACTGCGGCTTGCGCCGCAGCCCGCGCCGCGACCGCAATAATGATAACCCGCAAAAAAATGAATAATTGAAATTTTACTAGACGTATGCAAAAATGCAAATATGCTTAAATTTAACGGAGGGCTGAATATTGAAAAACGTAATTAAGCAGATCAAGAAAAACATGTGGCTGTACGTTATGTTCGCGCCGGTGTTGTTGTACTACATAGCTTTCAAGTATCTGCCGCTGGCGGGCATACAGATCGCATTTAAGGATTACACGATTTACCAGACCGTCGCAGAGAGCGAATGGATCGGCTTCAAATTTTTTGAGCAGTTCTTTTCTTCGGTATATTTTTGGCGGCTGCTGCGTAATACACTCATGATTAATTTTTACGACATCGTTTTCGGATTTCCCGCGCCGATTATTCTCGCGTTGTTGCTGAACGAAGTCACCAGCTCCGTCTTCAAACGCACGATTCAAACGATCAGCTACCTGCCGCATTTTATTTCTACAGTAATAATATGTAGTATGGTCGTAAGCTTCCTGTCGCTGAACACGGGTATGATTAACAACCTGCTTGCGAACTTCGGCGTCGAGCGCAAAAGCTATTTGCTTGAGTCGAAATATTTCTGGACGATTTTTACGGCGATGAATATCTGGAAGGGCGTCGGCTGGGCGGCTATCATTTATATATCCGCGCTGACGGGCATTGACCCGTCGCTGTACGAGGCCGCGATGGTCGACGGCGCTGGGAAAATAAAACAGCTCATACATATAACAATACCCGGAATACTGCCCACTATCGCCATAATGTTTATTTTGCGTATGGGCAACATGATGGACGTCGCATCCGAGCCGATTCTGCTGCTCTACAACTCGCAGACGTACGAAACGGCCGATGTTTTCTCGACGTACATCTACAGGCGCGGCCTGCTTAATGCCGACTACAGCTTTGCGACAGCAGTCGGACTGTTCCAGTCGGTTATCGGATTCATTTTGATTGTCTCCACGAATAAATTGTCAAAAATCCTCAGCAATTCCGAGACTAGCCTATGGTAACGCGGACACTGAATTCGACGGTTATCAGTGGTCTTGGTCGGTGGTCGGAATTTAATCGAAAGGGGTTTTCATATAATGAAGGATAGCTTAAGCGTCAGGGTTTTCCGCGTTTTTAATACGGTGTTTCTAATTTTGCTGGCATGTGTGACGATTTACCCGTTTTTGTTCGTCGCGGTGGCTTCCGTCAGCAACGACTCGTACATAATCCAAGGCAAGGTCGGTATTATTCCGATGGGCTTCACGCTCGAATCCTACAAGCGCGTGCTGAACTACCCGCTGCTGTTACAGGCTTACGCGAATACGGTTTTTTACACGATAGCCGGTACGTGCGTCAATATTTTCATGACGACGTTCGGCGCGTATCCTCTCTCGCGTAAACGCTTCTACGGCAGGAGCTTGTTCAGCTTCATGATAGTGTTCACTATGCTTTTTAACGGCGGGCTTATCCCGACGTTTCTCGTAGTCAAAAGCTTTAACCTCGTCGATACGGTCTGGGCGATGATTCTGCCGGGCGCCGTCAGCACGTGGTATCTCATGCTCATGCGTAACTTCTTCGCGTCGATTCCCGCGGAGATCGAGGAATCTGCGCTCATAGACGGCTGCAACGAGTTCCAGACGCTTTTTCAGATAATAATACCGCTGTCAACGGCTTCGATTGCGACGATTTCCTTATTCTACGCCGTCGGGCATTGGAACAGCTTCTTCCCGGCGCTTATTTATCTGCGCTCCGACAGGCTGTACCCGCTGCAAATCATTCTGCGCAACATCGTAATCCAGAACCAGACGAACGATATGCTAGACATATCCGACTCCAACCGCGATATCGTCAGCGAGTCCATAAAATATTCGACTATCATGGTGGCGACGCTGCCGATTCTTACGGTTTATCCGTTTATACAGAAGTATTTCGTGAAGGGTGTAATGGTCGGCTCGGTTAAGGGCTAGAACATAAATAAAAAATATAAGGAGGAAGAACTATGTTAAAGGCAAAAAAATTAGCGGCGGGCGCGTTATGCGCGGTAATGCTTGCCGGTGGCATCAGCATTAACACGACGAGCAGCGTTTCGGCGGCGGCTCCGAAGAAAATCACGATACGGATGTTTA
>CAZJLW010000161.1:0-6723 GCA_964546895.1 uncultured Eubacteriales bacterium
TATGCTTATTTCTTTTTATCAACAAGTATCCCCGCAAGCTCCCACATCTTCGCTACGATGTCTAACGTTTTCTGAGGGGGGATTTCTTTGATTACCTCTTTTGTTTGTGAGTTAATGAGCTTGACTATGATCTGCTTAGTACCTTCGTGTACGGAGTAGCGGAACTCGCTGCCCGTTCCGAATATACGCCGGTTGGCTTCTTTAATAGCGTTGTCGATAACCTTTGCACTGGCACGCTCGTTCTCCGGTGAGTCCACCTTCGCTTCTTCCGGCTTTGCAGCTTTGCTCCCGCTGGTCGGCTGGCTCTTGTTTACGTCGGTACTTGCCGGACTCTCACCAACTGTTTTTGCCGGGGCGGCCTTATCCGCGACAGTTTTATCGGAAACGGCGCTGTCCCCCTTTACCGGCTGCGCCGCATAGACGCCGGTGTCGTACGTTGCTACACTATTAACATCCATATTATTAAACCTCCTACAAATATTTTTCACTTGAATAATAGTCATGTTACTGCCGCAAAAACATCAGTCGCTATATCGACACTGCCGAGTTTATATAATAATGCTTCATTTTAATCTATTACTCTTTTATATAAATATCGGAAATAAATATTAAATCTTTACAATAAATTTTCGGTCTGTTTTAGATTATTTATTCATATAATCGTTTAAAGAAACTGAAAAAGAGGGGATTGATTCTATGGAATTGACTGCTAAGGAGTACGTATATAATACCTCCGTCGTATCAGCCAAACAATATGACGAGCATATGAAGCTTTATAAGGGCTATGTCACAAAAATCAACGAGATATGGCGCGACCTACAAAATCCCGACATAAGAAGCTCCGCGAACGCTACATACAGCACTTACCGCAGTCTGAAAAAAGGCGAGACTTACTCGCTTGATGGCGTAATTTTGCACGAGGGATATTTCGCCAACATGTCGATGTCAAACGCCGTACCCGGCGCGAAAACTAAGGCCTCGTTTGAGGAGTTCTTCGACGGTTATAACAACTGGGCTGACGACTTCACAGCCTGCGCGCGCTCGGCTCGCGGCTGGTGCATTTACGGTTACGACCAGCGCTCGCTTTCGTTTATGAACATATTGCTCGACGCCCACGATTGGGGCGATATCGCGCTGTTCTTCCCTGTTCTCATCATCGACATGTATGAACACGCGTATTTCTTGGACTACGGCACAGACAAAAACGCTTACATAAAAAATTTCATGGCCGGTATTAACTGGGACGTCGTTGAAAAACGAATGGACGCGGTTCGGTAAAAACGCTCGGGGCTGATAGCTATTATCAGCTCCTTTTTTATTTTACATACATTTTACATTCTCCATACATATATTTGATTTTTTGTTTTCTGCGGCGTTGCTAAAATAGCGGTGTAAATAAAACAACTAAAACAACGTAAACAGGTAGAAAAAAATGATGAGGAGAATGAAAATGAAAAGATTAAGTATTTTAAAGACTTTAACTATCGCCGCCGTAGTAGCGCTTACTTCAACAGGAGTATCGGCTTCGGCAAGTACCGCTACAAAAGCACCGGTAGCCACGGCCAAGCCGACAGCAACCGCTACCCCGGCAGCTACGAAATCCCCTACCCCCACCGCGAAATTTGACGCTACAAAAAACGTATCCGTCGTAGCGCGTGAGGACGGCAGCGGTACGAAAACGGCGTTCATGGAATTAATCGGTCTTAAAGGCAAAGCCGACCCGGACAATGTAATAATCCAGACAGGCACAGCCGGCGTACTGTCGGAGGTTAAAGGCAATCCCTCAGCAATCGCTTACGAAAGCCTTGGTTACGTCACCGAGGATGTAAAAATGCTCATGGTCGACGACGTTGAAGCAACGGTTGAGAACATCAAAAAAGGTACATACAAGATTTCTCGCCCGTTGTCGGTAGTATATAAGGAAACCGTACTCGACTCTGCCACTGCAAAATCCTTCTACACGTTCCTGCAAAGCAGCGACGCCCAAAAGATTATCTCCGACGAAGGTTATGTTTCCCTCGCGGACAAAGCTTCCGAGTACAAGGTTGACGGTACGTTATCTGGTACTATCGACGTATCCGGCTCGACATCACTGCAACCGCTCATGATTAAGCTTGCGGCGGCTTATGAAAAGCTTCAGCCGAAGGTAAAAGTAAACGTATCGGGCGGCGGCAGCGGCACGGGCTACAAAAATGCTAACGACGGCGTAAGCGCGTTCGGCATGATAAGCGAAGAATTCGCCCAAGAAAAAGCAGCTAACTGCACGCACTACATCGTGGCAAAAGACGGTATCGCCGTAATCGTTAACAAAAGCAATCCTCTTACGAGCATCACAATGGCTCAGCTTAAGAACATCTACAACGCCGAAGGCGGAAAAGACGCCATCACAAAATGGAACGGGCTGATTAAATAACTATGACAAATAAAGCATACCGATTAATAAAAGCACGTGAAAGCCTAATGCGCGGAGTGTTCCTACTCTGCGCACTGTTTTCCATCTTTGCCTTGGGTTGTATATGCGTGTTTCTGTTCGCAAGCGGAATACCGTTCATCGCGAAGACAGGCGCGGGCAACTTCTTCGGTATGGAATGGAACTTACATAAAGAGTTATACGGAATATTTCCTATGATTGTAGCGTCGTTGTACGTCACAGCATTGTCGACGGCCATCGGCGTTACAACCGGGCTTTTTACAGCCGTCGCTTTGTTCAAATTCTGCCACCCGGCTTTGATTTCGCCCGTCAGGCAAATGATTAACCTGCTCGCCGGTATCCCGTCCGTAATATTTGGGCTGTTCGGTATGATTATTATTGTACCGTTTCTGCGTGACTACGTAGCGCCGAACGGTGTCGGCTACGGAATTTTGGCCGCAAGCCTTGTGCTGTCCGTTATGATACTGCCCACGATAGTGAGCGTCAGTCTCGACGCGCTCCACGCCGTGCCGCAGAGCTATTACGAGGGCGCGCTTGCGCTCGGCGCGACAAGCGAACAGAGCGTGTTCAAGGTAATCCTCCCCGCTGCCAAGAGCGGAATATTGGCCGCCGTCGTGCTGTCGATAGGCCGCGCAATCGGTGAGACTATGGCAGTCATCATGGTAATCGGCGGTTCACCGAAACTGCCGCGCGGATTGTTCCAGTCTGTCCGCACACTGACCTCCAACATAGCAATGGGCGCGACGGAGCTGTCCGGCGACGCGGCTACAGCGCTAGTTGCGACAGGTGTTGTACTGTTCGTTTTCACGTTACTGCTGAACATCAGCTTTTCTCTTTTGAAAAACGGAAAGGACTGATTACATGACCAAACATGGCACAAAATACAAAATACTGCGGATAATCTCACAGGCGGCGCTTGTTATAAACGTCATCGCGCTTGTTTCGATTATCGCTTTTATATTGATACGCGGCGTTCCGCATCTAAGCTTTCAGCTGTTGTTCGGCGACTACGGCGCCGAGCCGTCTATTAAGCCCGCGATTATCGGTACACTCTGGCTTATCGTCATAGCAATCGGTATAGCCGCTCCGATAGGTATAGGCTGCGCAATATTTCTCACCGAGTACGCAAATTCTAAGAGCCGCTTAATAAAATATATTCGCATCGCAACCGAGACGCTGGCCGGTATACCGTCGATAGTGTACGGAATATTCGGCTATCTTGTTTTCGTAGTGGCGCTCGGGCTTAGGTATTCGCTGCTCGGGGGCGGTATCACGCTCGCTATTATGATACTGCCCGTTATCGTCCGTTCTACAGAAGAAAGCTTGCTCGCTGTGCCTACATCCCTGCGCGAAGGAAGCTTCGCACTCGGCTCAGGTAAAGTGCGCACTATTTTTTCGGTCGTACTGCCCTGCGCTACTAACGGCATCGTAACGTCGCTTATTCTGGCTGTCGGACGCGTCATATCCGAAAGCGCCGTGCTCATTCTCACCGTCGGTATGGTCGTTAACAAAATGCCGCATGGTGTTTTCAGCCCGGGTACAAGCTTGGCGCTTAACGTGTATTACTTCGGAAGCCACGGCTACCCTGAGCAAGCCGCCGCTACGGGCGTTGTTCTGCTACTGCTTGCGGTCTGTATTAATGTTTTGGGAGGTTTTTATGGACAATACGTTCAACATAACCGTACGTGACGCTAACCTGTACTACGGAGATTTTCACGCACTGAAAAACGTCTCAATAGACATCCTCGAACATGAGGTTACGGCGTTTATCGGGCCGTCCGGCTGCGGTAAATCTACATTTATAAAGACGTTTAACCGCATGAACGATCTCGTGGAGGGCTGTCGCATTACGGGCGAAATAAAAGTCGGCGGGCGCGATATTTACGCGAAGGACACGGACGTGACGATGCTGCGCAAGGACGTCGGCATGGTTTTTCAGAAACCGAACCCTTTCCCAATGAGCATATATGACAACATCGCGTTCGCCCCGCGCACGTTCGGAATAAATAAAAAGCCCGCGCTAGACGAAATCGTAGAAAAAAGCCTTCGTCAAGCCGGACTATGGGATGAAGCAAAGGACAGGCTGCGCAAAAATGCACTTGGCATGTCGGGCGGTCAGCAGCAGCGGCTATGTATAGCGCGCGCGCTTGCGGCTTGCCCAAAAATTCTGCTAATGGACGAACCGACAAGCGCACTTGATCCGATTTCGACCGGAAAAATCGAGGAGCTGATAAACGAATTAAAGCACGACTATACAATCGTAATCGTCACGCACAACATGCAGCAAGCGACGCGTATCAGCGATATGACGGCGTTTTTTCTGCTGGGCGAGATAATAGAGTTCGGCACCACCGAAACAATCTTCACTAACCCGTCCGACACCCGTACGGAAAACTACATTACAGGTCGTTTCGGTTGATTGGTTAGTTTGAAAAAAAGTAAGAAAGGAGTATAATTATGTCTATAAGGGTACGCTATGAAAACGAACTGAAAACCGTATTCGACAATCTCGTGCTGATGTGCCGCCATATAGAATCCGCTATCGAAAAATGTATCGAAGCGCTCGTTAACCGTGACATGACGCTGGCTGAGGAAGTTTTTGAAGAAGATCGGCTTATCGACAAGTTCGAGCGCGACATCGAGCAGAGCTGCCTGAAAATACTGCTCATGGAGCATCCCGTTGCAGGTGATTTCCGCGAAGTAAGCGCCGCGCTTAAGATGATAACCGACCTCGAGCGCATAGGCGACCAAGCCCGCGACATCGCAGAGATATCGACGCAGTTCGGCAACGAGGAATATATTAAAAAGCTCGAGCATATACCGCAAATGGCAAGCATCGCGATACGCATGGTCAAGGACGGGGTATCTGCGTATATTAACCGCGACTTGGAGCTGGCGCGTTCACTCGACAAGACCGACGATAAGGTCGACGAGCTGTTTAACATCGTTATGCGCGACTTGACTGCGCTAATCAAAAAGAACCCCGACAACGCCGAGCAAGCCATAATGTTCATGATGATAACAAAATATCTTGAACGCATCGGCGACCACGCCGTAAACATCGGCGAATGGGTCGAATACGCAATAACTGGCAAACACACAAAAAATTGAGGCGATGAAATGAAACCGTTAATTTACGCCGTCGAGGACGATGCCTCGATACAGGAGCTGTATACCTACGCGCTGGAAGGCGCGGATTTCGGCTGCCGCTGCTTTTACAGCGGCGAGGAACTGTTTGCGGCGCTGGCCGAGACTCTGCCGGATTTGATACTGCTTGATATAATGCTGCCCGGCGAGGACGGTTTCGCATTGTTGGAACGGCTAAAGACCGACAAGTCAACGGCGCATGTCCCGGTCATTATGGTTTCGGCGAAGTCAGAGGAGCTGTCCAAGGTCAAGGGGCTTAATATGGGTACGGATGATTACATAACGAAGCCGTTCGGCGTACTGGAGCTAATCGCGCGGATAAAAGCGAGCTTGCGTAAAAGCGTAAAGGTTCAAAGCGAAGCTGTCACATACAAGGACATAGCCATCGACAACATCAAGCACCAGATAACAGTCGGCGGCAAGCCTATACAAACAACGCTTAAGGAATACAATCTGCTGAGCCTACTCTGCCAAAACGCCGAGAAGGTACAGGAGCGCGACTTTATTTTTCAGGAGGTATGGGGCAGCGATTTCGTCGGTGAGACACGCACGCTTGACATTCATATAAAAGAACTGCGGAAAAAGTTAGCCGACGCAGGAAGCGAAGCCGCTATCTCTACGATACGAGGGGTTGGGTATATTTTAGAATGAAAAAACGACTGTTTGTATATAATTTAATAATCATTTGCGCCGGGTTGCTATGCTTTTTTGCAGCCTCTGTTTGCGTTACGTACTATAATAATATGAACTTCGCAAGGGACGCCGTGACGGACTTCGCGAATGTTTACGCGGGGCTATACAAGGAAGCGGACGACCACACCGCGTTTGTAAAGTCAAACGGCAACGTCAGAATAACGATAATATCGTCCGACGGTTCGGTTTTAGCTGACAGCAGCCCTCTTGATTTACACGCGCTCGAAAACCATCTGACGCGTCCCGAAATACAATCCGCACAGAACGGCGCGCCCCAGACGCAAATACGATATTCCAGTACGCTCGGCGTAAACCTGATGTACTACGCGCTCAAAGTTCCGAGCGGCAGCGATTATGTTTTCATACGCGCCGCCCTGCCGATAGCGAAGATCGACGGGTATTTGACGGGTTCGTTACCGCTGCTTGTGCTTGTGCTGAGTGCGGTGGCTATT
>CAZJLW010000162.1:0-3221 GCA_964546895.1 uncultured Eubacteriales bacterium
TTAAAAACCTGTCTTTTTCATACGGCGACAAGCCGGTGCTTATCGATGTGGATTTGAGCGTTGCCGACGGCGAAACGGTCGGGATTATCGGCGTAAGCGGCGGTGGGAAAAGTACATTGCTTAAGCTAATCAGCGGATTATATGAGACGCAAACCGGCACAATAAATATCGGTGGCGCGACTTCCTCTGCGCAAAGGCGTAAAGCCGTCGCAATGGTAATGCAGAGTGCGCTGCTGTTTCCGGCAAGCATTCGTGATAATATCACATGCGGGCACGATATGAGCGAAGCTGCAATTCACCGCGCATGTGACGCCGCACAGCTGTGCGAATGGATTTCTACCTTGCCGGACGGGTTGGACACCTTCGTCGGCGAGCGCGGCGGCAAAGTCTCGGGCGGGCAGGCGCAGCGTATCGCCATCGCACGTGCGATCGCCAAGGACGCGCCGGTTGTTCTGCTTGACGAACCCACGTCGGCGCTGGACGGCGAAACAAGCGCAGCCGTCATGACGGCGCTTGCGAACTTGGCTCGCGGTAAGACCGTCCTGCACGTGTCGCACCGCCCCGAAACGCTGACCGGCTGCGGCCGCATACTGCGGCTCGAGGGAGGTCGGCTCTATGCTTAGCGAAATGAGAAAGCTGCTCCGCGTCACCGGCGGCGGCGTGAAGTTTTTGCTTCTGCTTTTGCTACGCTCTCCGTTTGAAGCGGCGCGTACGATTGTAGATGCGCTGTTCCTGCAAAACGCGTTCAACGCCATGTCACAAAACGATAGCCGACGTCTGATTGCCGTCTGTTCGGCATACGGAATTGCTAGCCTTTGCCTGTTTTTGTATAATGGAACGGTGTGGAGTATTTACGCGCCGTTTGTAACGCGCATGGAAGGCAGACTGCGGGGCAAGCTGTTTGCAAAGATATCGGCGTTCTCGTACGAGCGGATCGAAGCCGTTTCGCAGGGCGAGTGGATAACGCGGCTCAATACCGACGTGCAAATGTCGCTTTCGCGCCCGCTACATTTGCCTCATGCCGCTTGCGGTTTTGTTAATGTCTGTGTTGCGTCTGCGATTTTGTGGTGCGTTAACCCGACGGCGTTTTGGGTTGTGTTTGTGTTCGTCGCGGCGCATGTCGCCGTTAACCAAATGCTGATAGTACGCGCAATGCCCGGGCTTAATAAAAAGTGCCTCGAAGCCACCGCGGAGAACACGGCGGAGCTTACTGCGTTTATTACGTGCGCCGATACCGCCGCGCTGTACGATGGGCGGGATTATCTCATGAGGCGGTTTGAGCGCAGCAGTCTTAATCTGCGCCGCGCTAATATGCGAATGCGCGGGCGAAGTGCGCTCGGCGCGGCTATTTTGCCGCTTTTTGTTATGAGCGGTTATGTCGTACTGATGATGATTAGCAGTGCATGGATTGCTGGCGGCGAGCTTACTTTCGGCGACTTAACCGCTGTGTTTCAGTACCGCGGCGGTATGCTTGTCGGCTCGATGATGTTTGTTAACAGCTGCGTTTCTATAAGTGCAAGCATGGCCGCGATTAAGCGGATTAATCAAACAATGAGCGAGAAAACGGAGGATTCACATGGGTGAAGGTTTTATGAAGATCGGGGAGATTGCCGGGTTTTGCGGCGTGTCTGTTAAGACGGTACGTGTTTACGAGCAGAAGGGGCTGCTTAAGCCCGCCAGGATTGATGAAGCTACCGGGTATCGGTATTATTCAGCCGAGCAGGTGCAGCAGCTTTACGCGCTTATTGAGTTGAAGCTGCTTGGGTTTTCGCTCGCGGAGATAAAAAAGTTGCTCGACGGCGGCATGTCCGGCGAGCAGTTTATGGAGGCGCTTGTTCATAAGAAGGCGGCGTGGCAGGAGCAGGTTGATAAAGCCGAGTATAAGGTGAATGCTATTGAGAGAATTACCGAGCGGATGAGTGGGGCGGATACGGCTGTGCCGATGCATGAGTTGAGCGAGGAGGAGCGGGCTTGGTTGCTTGCTAAGATGGTGTGTGTTGAGGATATGAGCGGGCGGCGGATTATTAGCGAGGCGATTTGGTTGTGAGTAAAAATCATTGTACATTTGGTTGATTTGCCATATACTTGAAATGAATGAAGAAAATTGTCATAAAACAGAAATTATTTACAACGGGAGGATTTAAAATGACTAAGTACGAAGAAGGAATCAAACTGCTCGAAGAAAAGTTTGGAAACGGTAAGGACAACGTAATCTCTCTCGGCACTATTGCCAGAGCACCCGGCGCAGACGGTAAGCCACGCCCCGTTGTACGCAGTGTGGATGCCTATTACGAGGACTGCACGTTCTACGTTGTTACAAACGCGAAATCAAACAAAATGCGCCAAATCGCAGAAAACCAAGAGGTTTCTGTCGCAGGGTGTTTGGAGATGTTTACCGCTAATGGAATAGGCGAAAATCTCGGCTGGGTGCTTGACCCCAAAAATGCCGAAATCAGAACCAAGCTCCGCAAGGCTTTTGCAGGGTGGTATGACATGGCGAACAACGAAAACAATGAAAATTGTTGTTACTTGGCAATTCATTTGACTAAGGGGACTTTGAATATAAACCATTGGGAAAAGTTGTACCATATGGATTTTGTAAATAAGACGGATATGGAGAACGGCGGGATTTGGTAATAAGGTTAGCGGTGTTTACATAACTGGAGGCTTTTGATATGCGGATAAAAAAAGATTTTTCAAAGCAAATACGGAAAGTGTGGAAGGATAGTGTCGCTGAAGAAACGATAAAGCTTTTTGAAGATGTTGTTCAAACAGCAACAAGTGAAGAGGATGCTGAACTTGAATTTGTCAGGTTAATGGACAAGTTGCTTGATGAGGAGCAGCGTCTATCATTTTGGGAGCGTAACGGCGGTTGCATAGGCGGAAAGCGCAATAAAGAGGCAAAAGAATTTGCTTTGATAAACGAGGGAAAGAGTTTGGACGAAAAGATAAAATTACTTAATAATACACAATACTTAAAAAATGTTGTTATAAATGAGGACGGAACAGTTAGCTCCGAAGTCGCCTGCCATTGTACAACCCTAAGAGCACACAAGTTTTTAGCAACTCCTTCTCTGTATGGCTGTGCCGCTGGTGCCTCTGTGTATAATTACGAAATAGCACTGGGCACAAAACTAAAATTAAAGTCGTATGGTGCATCTCAAAACTGTACTGATAAAAGACGGCCATGTTCCTTTACTTTTGCGATAGCGGAATAAAAC